>CANJRC010000031.1 GCA_947476535.1 Betaproteobacteria bacterium | reverse complement strand
GCTACGCCCGCGCGCCCAAGCCTGAAGCTGGCGTGCCTGCGTCTCGGTGATTGTGATCGTGGGTGCGATTCGCATGTCTGTGCCCTCCTAATACTACAGACACGGCAATCGCAATTAAGTTTTAATATTTACGGCGCACTACACTAGCGCGGCTCGCCGACGAAAGTCGCCTGCAATTCGGCCAGGCGCGCCAGCGCCGCCGGTGACAGCGGACCCTTGGTGACCGCGGCTGCGGCCGTTTCCAGTTGCTCGAGGCTGGAGAGCCCGAGCATGGTGCTTGCGATGGCAGGATTCCCGGCGGCAAAACGCATGGCCGCCTCGACCAGTGTGGCGGCATGCCCCTCGTCCACCAGCACGGCCAACCGCTGCGAGCGTGCCACATCCGCGGCGTAATCCACACCGGAGCCGAGCGGCGGCACCGAGGGCAGCGCAACGGCGTGCCGCTCGTGGCTGCCCGAGAGCGCGCCGCCGGCCAGCGCGCGTATGCCGAGCGCGCCGACGCCACGCGCCTGCGTGCGTGCCAGCAGTTGTCCGTAGTCCTGCCCGGGATAACCGTTGGGCATGGCGCGCGCCACGCTGTCGTTCAGCATGTTGTGCACCACCTGCACGCTCGCCATGGCGCCGCTGTCGATGATTTCGAGGGTGGCGGCCGTTTCTCCCAGGCCGGTAAAGCCGAAGGCGCGCACCTTGCCTTCGCGCTTCAAGCGCTCGAAGACCGGGACCACCTCGCCTAGCACCGTGTCCGGATCGAGCACGTTGCCTGCCCGGCGCATGGCCAACACATTGTGCAACTGCAGGAGATCGACGCATTCCCGCCGCAGCAGCTTGAGACTGGTGGCAATCGAGGTGTCGATGTAGTCCGCGATAGCCTTCGAGATGGGGCCGGACTCGGGCACGCTGACCCAGGTCTTGGTGCCGACGATCGCGCCGGTCGAGCCCGTGTCTGCCAGCGCGCGACCCAGGTTGCGTTCCGATTCCCCGTTGCCATAGTGCGGCGCGGTGTCGAAGTAGTTGATGCCCAGTTCCTGCGCGCGTACCACGGCGTGCGCCTGGTCGGCGGCACTGCCCTTGATCATCAAGCCGCCGACCCAGCCGCAACCGAAGCCGAGTACGGAAAGATTCAGTCCGGTCTTTCCAAGTGGTCTTCGCTCCATGCCCGGCTCCGTCTGTTGGATCACTATGCGCAGTCCCCGTTAACAAGGGTGCCGCCCGAGCCGGCGACCTTATTGGACGGGGTGGGCCTTGTCAAGGCAAGCAGGTAGGGGCGCGGTGTCAATGGTGAAGCGGAGCGCCGCATCAATGTGAGCATCATGCGGATGGCACCTGGAGCTACGACGACGACATCGTGCTCATGATTCGCGGGCAGGCCGAACGCTAGTACCGCCCAGGAATCGGCTTGACTGGCCCGGTGTAGCGTTCGCGATGCGGTTTTCCCCGGAGCCGCGGCAGTTTCAGTGGCTTCTCGGGAACCCCGACGTCGGGCACCTGGTCGAGCAGGTGACGGATCAGGGTGAGGCGGCCGGCACGCTGGTCGTTGAAGTCGACCACGGTCCACGGCGCGCCTTTCTTGTGCGTCGCGCGGAACATGGCGTCGCGCGCCCGTCCGTAGTCTTCATAGTGCTTGCGCGCCTCGATGTCGATCGGCGAGATCTTCCAGCGCTTCAGCGGGTCCTTTGCCCGTTCCGCAAAGCGTTGCTCCTGCTCGGCCTGGTCGGTGGCGAGCCAGTACTTGAAGAGCAGGATGCCGCTGTCACACAGCATTTTCTCGAACACCGGCGCCTGCACGAGGAACTGCCGGTACTCCGCCGCCGTGCAAAACCCCATGACCTTCTCGACGCCGGCGCGGTTGTACCAGCTGCGATCGAACAGCACGAGTTCGCCGGCCGAGGGCAGGTGGCGCATGTAGCGCTGGAAATACCATTGCGTGCGCTCGTACTCCGAGGGTTTGGTCAATGCAACCACGCGCACCTGGCGCGGGTTCAGCGTTTCGGCGATGGCGCTGATGCAGCCGCCCTTGCCGGCGGCATCGCGGCCCTCGAAGATCACCAGCATGCTGCGGCCAGTGTGCTGCAGCCAGTGCGCGAGGTTGTTGAGTTCCTGTTGCAGCGGCTCCAGTGCATCTTCGTAGTCTTTTTTCTTCATGCGGTGTCCCGGCGGGTCAGGCTTGCGGCTTGAGCGTCTTGTTCAGCAACTCGAGAATATTGCCTTCGGGATCGGTGGCATAGACGATGTGGTTGAACGCGCGCGGGTTCTCTGTGCGTACTACATCGCCAAGGCTGCCGCCGCCGGCGGCGATTACCGCGGCAAAGGCTGCATCGACGTCCTCCACGGTAAAGCAAAGATGACGCAGGCCGGGCCGGTTGGCTGCCGGTTTTTCATGCGGCAACTGCTGCTGGTAGCAGATGATCTCCAGCGTGGGGCCCTGGTTGCCGGTGTCACCGGGGTAGCGCAGGTGTTGCACGCGGATGGAGGCGCCGGGGATGCCGGTGAGTCTTTCCAGCGCCGGGGCAGACTGCGCGCGCTCCGGCTCGGCATCGGTGAAGCCGAACACGTCCCGGTAGAAGGCGACCATCTTCGGCAGGTCGTTGACGATCATGTTGGTGTGCGCGTATTTCGCCTTGATGGGCATCGCCGGATCCTTGGTCTGTGCGTAAAAGAGGCTCTCTGCGTCTGGCTAACTATAGGCGTCCTGGGTCAGGCGTCCTGCGGCAGGCGTGCCATGCGTCAACTATACGCCATGCCCCGAGCACGGCCATGACCGCAGTGCATCTGCGGTACCCTCAGCGCATGCAAACTGAATTCGATGCGATTGTCATCGGTGCGGGCGCCGCCGGCATGATGTGCGCCGCCACGGCAGGACGGCGCGGCCGGCGGGTGCTGCTCGTCGACCATGCCGAAAAACTGGCCGAGAAAATCCGCATTTCGGGTGGGGGGCGTTGCAACTTCACCAACCTCGGTTGCAAGCCCGACGCCTTCATTTCACGCAACCCGCACTTCGCGCGCTCTGCACTGTCGCGCTACTCCCAGCGCGATTTCATCGACCTGGTCGAGCGTTACGGCATCGGCTATCACGAGAAGACGCTGGGGCAATTGTTCTGCGACGACAGTGCCGAGCGAATCATCGACATGTTGCGGCGCGAGTGCGACAAGGGCGGCGTGCGATGGGCCATGCCGGCGGTGGTGCAGCAGGTCGAGAGAACCGATGCAGGCTACGTGATTGCGACCAGCCAAGGCGCGTTCCGTGCCGCATCGTTGGTGATCGCCACCGGCGGGCTTTCCATCCCGAAGATCGGCGCCTCGCCATTAGGCTACCGGATCGCCGAGCAATTCGGCCTGCCGGTGATCGCACCCAAGCCCGCGCTGGTGCCGCTGGCTGCATCGCCCGAGTGGCTGGCGCAATTCGGCGAACTCTCGGGCTCCTCGATCGATACCGTGGTGAGTGTGGCAGCACCCGCCGATGCACCCAAAGCCAAGGGTCGCGGCGCCGCGCACTGGCCGCGCTTTCGCGAAGCCTCACTCATCACGCACCGCGGGCTGTCCGGCCCGGCCATTCTGCAGGTGTCGTCGTACTGGCAACTGGCCGGCGGGCGAGGCGCCATTGAACTCGATGTGCTGCCTGAAGCCGGTTCGGAGCGCGAGGTGTTCGACTGGTTGTCGATGCATCGGCGCGCGGGCCAGCAGGTCGGCCCATTGCTTGCCACCCGCCTGCCCAAGCGCTTCGCGCAGAGCCTTGCCGCGGCGCAGGGCTGGACGCTGCCGCTGGCCGATTTGTCGAATGCCGCGCTCGAGGCCATGGCGACCACGCTCAAGTCCTGGCGCATCCAGCCCTCGGGTACCCTGGGCTATGCCAAGGCAGAGGTCACCCTGGGGGGGGTCGACACCGATGCGCTCTCGCAGCAGAGCATGGAGGTTCGCAACGTGCCAGGCCTGTTCTTTATCGGCGAAGTGGTGGATGTCACCGGCTGGTTGGGCGGCTACAACTTCCAGTGGGCCTGGTCTTCAGGTCACGCCGCAGGCGAGTCGGTTTAAGCGAATTGGACGACAACACGCCGAAGCACGCGACAACGCAGGACGAAGCGGATCTCCTGTCGCGCGCCTACGGCTGGCGCGCGATGACTTCGATCTCGACCAGCACGTCGCGCGGCAAGCGTGACACCTCCACGGTCGAGCGCGCCGGCTTGTGGGCGCCGAAGTTGCGCTCGTAGACGGCATTCAGCTTGGCGAAGTCGTTGAGGTCTTTCACGAATACCGTGGCCTTCACCACGGCGCCAAGGTCAGTGCCCGCTTCCTTGAGAATGGCGCGGATGTTGCGAAACACCTGTTCCGCCTGCGCCTCGATATCGTCGCCCGCGACCACGCCTTCCGGCGTCAGCGGGATCTGCCCGGAGCAGAAAACGAGCTTGTTTGAAACGACAGCCTGCGAGTAGGGCCCGATGGCCGCCGGCGCGGCGCTGGTCTGGATGGTCTTGATAATCATCTCCCTTGATAATAATTATTGTATTCAGCTACGCCTGGTACGGCATCACCCCTGGTAATCGATCATAATGGCCCCATATAAGCCCTATCTCCCCTGACCGGCACCCGTCCGGTAACATAGAGCAATATAAAATCATCGCCAGCCGCCCACTCTAGATGAAGGCGGCCCTTGCCTCAAGCGCATTGAACCAGGCATTGAAAAGGACACACGAATGGAATTGCATCTCTTCTCCGGCGTCTTCGACCTCCCCTGGTGGGGCATCGTGCTGGTTGCGCTGGGCTATACCCATATCACCATTGCCGCGGTGACCCTGTTCCTGCACCGCTGCCAGACTCACCATGCGCTGGAACTCGGCGCCATCCCCAGCCACTTCTTCCGCCTGTGGCTGTGGCTCACCACCGGCATGCGCACCAAGGAGTGGGTGGCGGTGCACCGCAAGCACCACGCCAAGTGCGAGACCGTGGACGACCCGCACAGCCCGCAGGTGCTCGGCATCAATGCAGTGTTGTGGGGAGGCGTGATCCTTTACGTGCGCGAGTCGGCGCACGCCGATACGGTCGAGCGTTACGGACACGGCACGCCTGACGACTGGATCGAGCGCAACCTGTATTCGCGTTGGGTGTTGTTCGGCCTGACACTCACAGGATTGACGGACGTGCTGCTCTATGGACTGGTCCCGGGTGTGCTGATCCTGATTACGCAGATCGCCTGGATCCCCTTCTGGGCGGCCGGTGTCATCAATGGCATCGGCCATTGGTTCGGCTATCGCGTCTCGCCGACCGAGGACGCCAGCACCAACATGGCGCCCTGGGGCATCCTGATTGGCGGGGAGGAGCTGCACAATAACCACCACGCCTTCCCCACGGCGGCCAAGTTTTCCCTCAAGTGGTACGAATTCGACATCGGCTGGGTGTACATCAGCATCCTGCGTGCGCTGGGCATGGCGCGCGTGAAGCACATGGCGCCGGTGGCGCAGCAGGGCGCACCCAAGGCCGTGCTGGACCAGCAGACACTGAGTGCCGTCATCACCAACCGCTATGATGTGCTGTCGCGCTACGCAGACGCCATCAAGGCCACCTGGACCGAGGAGTTGGCCAAACTCAAGCAGCGATCGCCGCGCGAAGCCGAGCGGCTGTACAAGCTCAAGCACTGGCTGTTCAGCGAGGAGCGCGTGCTGTTGGCGCGTGAACGCGAGTTGCTCGAGTCGGGCCTTTCAAACTCGCCCGCGTTGCTGAAATTGCTTGCCATGCGGCGAGAGCTCAAGGCGCTGTGGGGCCGCTCGCTGGAATCCAGCGACCAGCTCGTCGCCCGGTTGCAGGACTGGTGTCGCCGGGCCGAAGAGAGCGGTATCGCGCCGTTGGCGGGGTTTGCCCGGCAGCTCAAGGCTTACGTCTAGACACCGGACCACATCCACAGCAGTGCCGCCAGAAGCAGCGGCGAGTACTCGATCAAGGCCTGCACTTCGTTTCCCATTGCTTTTCGTCTCCTGAGGCCTAACTGCGGCGGATCCGCCGCGTGCGGTGGCCCACGGTGAGCACGTCGCCGCCGGCGCCCATGACGAGGTAGGCGCGCAAGCGCCTGCCCAGGCGCCCGAGAGCGTCCTCGCCGCGTTCGCGCGCCATCCGTTGCCGTGCCGCCTTGTCGAAGAACACGATCTCGGCGCCCCGGTGGTCGTGCGTCGTGCGACCGAAATCCAGCAAGTCCTCCACGACGTCGGCGCGGATGCCGCGCTGCTGCATGCGGATGAGGGCGTGGCGGGTGAGGCTCATGTCGGTCTCCGGGGTGTCCAGGTTGCTCATTCGCAATCAGTCTAGAAGGCGAGTGGCTCATGGCGTGAGCCTGTCCCCGAATGCGATACTTCTTGTGACCGGGGTCGATGTTTCTATAATCGATCTTGGAGCGCTCAAGCGCCGGCATCCGGGCGTGTGCGTGGATTTTCTGGGGGGATGATGAGTACTCGTGATCTGGCGGCCTGGGTAGCCAAGCTGCGCTATGAAGACCTGTCGCCTGAGGCCGTGCAAAAGGCCAAGGACGTTTTGTTCGATTGTCTCGGGGCCAGTCTCTTCGCCGCGGGCCGCACCCAATGGGGAAAGGTGATGCACCAGTTCGCCTTCGCGCACGGCGGCCTGCAGCCCGAGGCTACCATCCTGGGCTCTGGGAACCGCACGCTGGCGGTACAGGCCGCGCTGGCCAATGGCACGCTGGCCGAGGGGTTCGAGCTCGGTGATGTGCATCCGGACACTGCCACGCGACCTTTCCCGGCCGTGGTGCCTTCGGCGCTGGCCTTGTGCGAGGCGCGCAAGCGCAGCGGTCGCGACCTGATCACGGCAATCGTGGCGGGTTACGAGGTGAACACACGCGTCGGCGGTGCCGTCAACGAGTCCCAGCGCGGCGGGCCGACGCTCGGGCGCGGGCTCTACCTTCCCGCACTGGTGGGCTCGTTCGGTGCGGCAGCGGCGGCGGGAAAGTCGCTGCAACTGCGCGAGCAGAACATGACCTGGGCGCTTGGGATCGCAGGCGCGCTCACCGGCGGTTATTTCCAGGGACACGATGAGGGCGCGTGGACGCGCCGGCTCAACCTGGGCATGGCCGCGGAGCGGGGCGTGACAGCGGCGACACTGGCCGAATCCGGCTTCGTCGGACCGCAACAACCGCTCGAGGGCGAATATGGGTTCTATCGCGTGTTCGCGAACAACGAATATGACGTCGCGGCACTGACGAAGGATCTCGGAAAATCCTTCAAGATCACCGAGACCTGGCTCAAGGGCTACCCCATGAATGCGACGCTGCATGCCCCATGCGAAGCGCTGCTCAACATCATCCGGCGCGAGAACATCCGCCACGCGGACATCGCCGGCATCTCTGCGTTCTGGCACCAGTACGTTGCCATCCTCGCCAAGAAGAAAGTGGAGAAGGTGGTGTCGGCGCAGTTCAGCCTACCCTATGCACTGGCTGCGGCCGCCGTGCACGGCCGCGTGACACCGGAGGAGTTCACGGAGGCTTCGATCGCCGATCCGGTGATCAAATCCATGATCGACCGTGTCGAAGTGGCCTACGATCCCGAGCTGTACAAGAGTGTCGGGCGGACGAGCCTGCCCGGGCGTGTGACAGTGACGACCACCGACGGCAGGTCGTTTGCCGAGACAGTGTTTTATCCCAAGGGCCATTCGCGCAATGCCATGAACGATGACGACCTGCGGGCGAAGTTCGGCATGCTGACAAGCGGCATACTTGAGACCGGCGCGCAGCAGCGTATCTTTGATCTGACGCGCAACCTGGAGCGCGTGGACAGCCTTGCTTCGCTGATGGCACTGTGCGTGGTGACCCCGCGCGAGCCGCGCATCGGCGCCTCGGAAGGTGCGCCGGCATCTTCATGATGTCGGGCAGGCAGGCGACAATACCTTTTACGGCATCAATGACGCGGGGAGGCAGGGATGAGGATTCTTGAGGCAATAGCAAGCAGGTCATTGCGCGCGACGAGGCGCAGTGTTTTCTCGATGGCGGCGGTGCTGCTGGCGCTCCTGCCGTGGGACACGGGATTCGCCCAGGCAGCGCGCACGGCAACGCCTGCCTGGTCGGATATCGTCGCGGCAGCGAAGAAGGAAGGCAAAGTCACCTTCTACTATGGCGCCACGCCGGCCTCGCAGGGCCGCGTCATCGCCGGGTTCCGCAAGGCTTATCCGGATATCGAGGTGGAGTCGCTGCGCGTGCCCAGCGGCCCGCTGATGGCCAAGGTCGACCAGGAACGGCTGGGCGGCGCCGATGGCGCCGACATCGTCAACTCCACCGAAATGGGGTGGTTCACGCTGCGCGCCAATGAAGGCGTTCTCATCAAGCCCGCAGGGCCGGCGCTCGCAGCCTGGCCGAAGGAATGGCTGATCGACGGCGGCAACACTGTGGTGCCGGGCGTGGAGCCGATTGCGATTTCCTACAACCGCAATACCGTGAAGCCGGCTCCTCGGGGTTACCCCGACCTGCTGCGCCCGGACATCAAGGGACGGCTGGGCATTGTCGAACTGGCGGCGACCACCATCGTTGCCTACTACGACTGGATCGAGAAGACCCAGGGCGCCGGTTACCTCGAAAGAATCAAGGCGCAGAATCCGAAGTTCTATACCAGCGGCGTCACGCTGACCCAAGCGCTGGCATCGGGCGAGGTGGACGTGGGCCTGTGGGGCGTGCCGAGTGATCTTCGCCTGATGATGGAAAAGGGTGCGCCCATCGACTTCGCGATGCCCTCGCCTGGAATGGGCTACAAGTTCGGCCTGGCGGTGCTGGGCTGGGGCAAGCGCAGAAACGCGGCGCTGGTGTTCATGGATTATGTGATGTCCCCTGACGGGCAGGCGGCGTGGCATGGAAACGGCACCAGCGCGAGTCCGTTGCCAGGCGTGCCGGGTGGGCTGCCGATCAATGCGGTCACGCCTTGGAATCCCGCCGACTACCCGGCTGATGTCACCAAACGCTACACGGACAGGTGGAACAGGATATTCAAGTAACCGGCCGGTGCGCGACGCAAAGGTGCGATGGCTTGGATAGACTGGAGTCCTTGGCGCGACGAACTGAAGGAGGGGCATGTCGGACCTGACCGATGCGTTCACCGATGCTTTCTGGCGAATCGGCGCGAAGGACGCCGATGCTGTCGAGACGCGCGAGTGGCTGGACGCCTTCGACGCCATCATCGAGCACGAAGGCCCCGCGCGCGCGACTTACCTGCTGCGAAGGCTGCTCGAGCACGCGCGCGTGAGGAAGGTGCGCCTGCCGCCGGTGTTCAACACGCCGTACTGCAACACCATCGCGCTGGCCGACCAGCCGCAATTTCCCGGCAACCTCGAGGTCGAGGCGCGACTGTCGGCGATCATCCGCTGGAACGCGCTGGCCATGGTGGTGCGCGCCAACCGTGCCAATGCCGAACTGGGCGGACACATCGCCAGCTATGCCTCGGCGGCGGACCTGTTCGAGGTCGGGTTCAACCATTTCTTTCGCGCCGGGCAGTCCGGCGACCTGGTGTACTTCCAGCCGCATTCGGCGCCGGGTGTTTATGCGCGTGCCTTTCTGGAAGGGCGCCTCGAGGACGCGCAACTCGCCAACTACCGCCGCGAGGTGGGCGGCGAGGGGCTGTCGTCCTACCCGCATCCCATGCTGATGCCCGATTTTTGGCAGTTCCCGACCGGTTCCATGGGCATCGGCGTGATCAACGCCATTTACCAGGCGCGCTTCCTGCGGTACTTGCGCGACCGAAGCCTGCAGGACACCGCGAACCGCAAGGTGTGGGCGGTGGTCGGGGATGGGGAGATGGACGAGCCGGAGTCGCTCGCGGGCCTGTCGCTGGCCGCGCGGGAGCACCTCGACAACCTCGTCGTGGTGGTGAACTGCAACCTGCAGCGACTCGACGGGCCGGTGCGCGGCAACGGCTCCATCATCCAGGAGCTCGAAGGGCTGTTCGCGGGCGCGGGCTGGAACGTCATCAAGGTGCTGTGGGGGGCAGACTGGGATCCGTTGTTCGCGCGCGACGAGGGTGGCGTGCTGCTCAAACGCCTGCATGAAACTGTGGATGGCGAATTCCAGACCTATGCCGCCACCGACGGGCGATTCAACCGCGAGCATTTCTTCAACAAGTATCCCGAGCTGCAGTCGCTGGTGGCGCACCTGAGCGACAGCGACATCGACCGGCTGCGCCGCGGTGGGCACGACACCGTGAAGATCTTCTCCGCCTACCATGCCGCGGCGGCCCACCGTGGCCAGCCCAGCGTCATCCTTGCCCAGACCAAGAAAGGTTATGGCATGGGGCACTGGGGCCAGGGCAAGATGACCACGCACCAGCAAAAGAAGCTGGAGACCGACGCGCTGCTGGAATTTCGCGACCGCTTCGCCGTGCCGATGTCCGATGAGGATATCGCGCAACTGCGCTTTTGCAAGCCGGCGGCGGATACGGCAGAGATGAAGTACCTGCATGCGCGCCGCGCGGCGCTGGGTGGCTACCTGCCAGCGCGCTCGGCTGCCGCGCCGAAGCTGCCGGTGCCGGCGCTCGATCGCTTCGCGAAATTGCTGGCCGGCTCGGCGGAACGCGAGCAATCGACAACGATGGTGTTCGCGCAGCTCTTGTCGCAGCTCTTGCGCGAGCCGGAAATCGGTCCGCGCGTGGTGCCCATCGTGGCCGACGAGGCGCGGACCTTCGGCATGGCCAACCTGTTCCGGCAGGTCGGCATCTATTCGGCGGTGGGCCAGCTCTACGAGCCCGAGGACAAGGACGAGCTGCTGTATTACAAGGAGGCGC
Source organism: Betaproteobacteria bacterium (assembly GCA_947476535.1). Classification (GTDB taxonomy): domain Bacteria; phylum Pseudomonadota; class Gammaproteobacteria; order Burkholderiales; family SG8-39; genus CAIYPG01. Next base: position 22,936 of record CANJRC010000031.1, on the reverse strand, counting down.
GCGACGGCCAGATCCTGGAGGAAGGCATCACCGAGGCCGGCGCCATGGCGTCCTGGGTCGCGGCGGCCACCAGCTACAGCACCAGCGGCCTGCCCATGCTGCCGGTGTTCATCTATTACTCCATGTTTGGCTTCCAGCGCGTGGGTGACCAGATCTGGGCGGCCGCCGACGCGCGTTCGCGCGGCTTTCTCATCGGCGCCACGGCGGGCCGCACTACGCTGTCGGGCGAGGGGTTGCAGCACCAGGATGGCTCCAGCCACCTGGTGGCCTCAACCATCCCGAACTGCCGCGCCTGGGATCCCTGTTTCGGCTACGAGCTCACGGTCATCGTGCAGGACGGGGCGCGGCGCATGCTCGAGGCGCAGGAGGACGTGTTCTATTACGTGACGGTGATGAACGAGAACTACGTCCACCCGCCGCTGCCCGAAGGCGCCGTGCCGGGCATTCTCTCCGGCATGTACTTGCTGCAGGGGGCGGATGACGCGGTGGTGCAGTTGCTGGGTAGCGGGACCATCCTGCGCGAAGTGATCGCGGCAGCCGGGGTGCTGGCGAAGGAGCACGGGATCGCCGCCAACGTCTGGAGCGTGACCAGCTGGAGCGAGCTGCGTCGCGACGGCCTGGAGCGCGAGCGTGCGGCGCTGGCCGGTGGGGCGGGCGATGCGCGGCAAGCGCATGTGCATCGTTGTCTCGCGCCGACGCGCGGGCCGATCGTTGCCGCCAGCGATTACGTGCGCGCCGTGGCCGACCTGCCGCGCCCCTACACGCCCGAGGGGCGGCGCTACGTGTCGCTCGGCACAGACGGTTTTGGCCGCAGCGACACGCGTGCCGCGCTGCGCGAAGCCTTCCAGGTCGATCGCCGGCACATCGTGCGCGCCGCACTGGCCGCCATCGAAGGACGCTTGCCCTAGCTCTGGCAGCGCGGCCGCTCCTGCGTAGCAGGCCGCGCGGTCCCTCCAGCAGTGCCGCCGAGCGTGCGGAGCAGGTGGCGCGGCCCCCCCAGCAGCGCCGCCGAGCCTGCGGAGCAGGCGGCGCGGTCCCACTACTCGTAGCGCTTGAGCGTTGCAGCCAGCGACTGCTTTACGCGGGCGCGCAGGTTCGCCGGGCCCAGCACCTCGACCTCGGCACCGTGGCGCAGGATGTCCATGACCAGTTCCGTGTCTTCGCTGTACGGAAGTTCCAGGATCGTGCTGCCATCAGGTTCGGTGCGCTGGCGCTGCTTTGGGTGCCACTCCTCGCTGGCCACCCAGCGCGAAGCCTTGGGCGAAAAGCGCAGGGTGGCCCACCGGGTATCGCGTCCGGAAAAAATGCCATAGCCGCTGGCGAGGAATGCATCGAGTTCGGCGGCGGGGACGTTCTTGGCCTTGCCCGTGACCCCGATTGCCTTGCGGATACCGTCCAGCGAGAAGCTGCGCAGTGCGTCGCGCAGGTGGCACCACGCATCGAGGTACCAATTGGCGCGGTAGAACACGAGGCGCTGCGGCGAGATTTCGCGCCGGGTGGTCTCGTCGCTGGAGCGTGCCCAGTAGGTAATGGCGAGGCGCTGTCGTTTCAACGTGGCCGTCGCAGCGAGTTCGAAGAACTGCAGTTTCATCGGCCGAGCTGCCAGGCGGATGATGCGGATGCGCTTTTCGATTTCCTCCGGCGACTGGTCGTCCGCGGCCAGCAGCGCGCGCAGGCGCGCCTGTAGCGGCGCGACGTGCGGCGCGAGCAGCCCGGGCTCAAGGCCCGACAGCAGGTGCTGCATGGTCAGTAGTGCGTGGATCTCGCTCGGGTTGAACCACAGGCCCGGCAATTCGTGGCGCGGTGCGTGCTTTGCAGGCGCATCGAAGCGATAGCCGCCGGCCTCGCGGTCCCATACCACCGGCGCGCTGAAGCGGTCGCGCAGGTACTCGAGGTCGCGCTTGAAGGTTGCGCGTGAGACCTCAAGCGCCTCAAGAAACGCCGACAACGGCACCACCCTGCGGTCGTGCAGCATCTGCTCGATCTTGTAAAAGCGTTCGCTGCGGTCCATCGGCGCTCCGGCGTTGCGGGCATCGCAAAAAGCATACACTGCGCGCTGGTGAAAATGATCTTTGGGTCCATTTATGAATGCATTTGCGGCGCTTTTCAGGGCCATCCTGCGCTTTGCCGTGGTCGGCGCGCTGGTGGTTCTCGGCATCGTCGGCTTCTTCGTGGCCTGGTGGCTGGTGCTGTTCGCGGTGCTGGCGCTGTCGGCCTACCTTGGAATCCGGCGCGTGTTCGGCGCCAAGCGCGCCCCACCGGCAGGTGCGGGCACGGTCATCATCGAGGGCGAATATGCGGTGGAGCGCGACGGCCCGGGTGGTGCCGAACGCGGGCGGGGGCGCGTGATCGAGGCGCTACCGGAATCGACGGAACCCGATGTGGATGATAAGAATATCAATCGCTAGCCAAGTGTAATGGCTCACTATATTGGGTATTGATAATAATTTCCGGAAAAATAAAGAGGGGACGCGATGGCTAACTCGGGAGAGTTGCGCAAGCTGCTGGCGGGTGACACCCTGCTCGAAGTGCCCTGCTGCTCGGATGCGCTGTCGGCAAGGCTCATTGCAGAAGCCGGTTTTCCCGCCACCTTCATGTCCGGGTTCGCGGTGTCGGCTGTGCGCCTTGGCATGCCCGACACCGGGCTCATCTCTTTTGCCGAAATGCGCGACCAGCTGGCCAATATCTGTGCCGCGGTGCCGGGCACCATCGTCATGGCTGACGGTGACACGGGCTACGGCAACGCCATCAACGCCCAGCGCACCGTGCGCGAATATGCGCGTGCGGGCGCCGCCTGCATCATGATCGAGGACCAGGTCAGCCCCAAGCGTTGCGGGCACATGCAGGGCAAACGCGTCGTTGATCGCGAGGAAGCGCGCCTCAGGGTGCGCGCGGCCATGGATGCGGCCAAGGAGAGCGGCATTCTCGTCATCGCGCGCACCGATGCGCGTGCCGTGCACGGCATGGCCGAAGCGCTGGACCGCTGCCACGCCTTCCAGGACGAAGGTGCCGACATCGTGTTCCTCGAGGCCCCCGAGAGCGAGCGCGAGATGGAAGCTGCTTGCCGCGCGATCGATCGGCCGATGATGGCCAACATGGTGAGTGGCGGGAAGACCCCGATGCTGCCGGCGAAGCGCCTGTTCGACATCGGCTACCGGCTGGCGGTGTATCCCATGGTGCCGTTCGCCGCCGCCATTCATGCCATGCAGCAGGCGCTGAAGGCGATGCGTTCCGGAAACGGGCCCATGGTGCCCGAAGCGAACTTCGAGGAGATCAAGCGGGTGGTCGGGTTTCCCGATTACTATGAACTCGAGAGGCTTTACGCTGATCCGCGGGACGTCAAGCGCTGAGTAAGAGTGCGGAACTCAATTGAGGGGATGTACCCATCATATTGAAATGAGCGCTTAGCGGTAGCGTTCTCGCGCGATCTTTGCGCCTTCCCCCAGCGCGCGCAGTTTCCTGAACGCGATGCTGCGATCCATGGGCGCCATGCCGCAGTTGGTGCAGGGATAGAGGCGATCCTTGGGTACGAATTCAAGGGCGCGCCCGATGGTGTCGGCGACTTCCTCGGGCGTCTCGACCACATCGCTCGCCACATCGATCACGCCCACCAGCACGTCCTTGCCTTTCAACAGCCCGATCAGGGGCAGCGGCACCTTGGAGTGAGCGCATTCCAGGGATATCTGTTGCACGCGGCTTTTCGCCAGCGCCGGAAAGATCGTCTCGTACTGGCGCCATTCGCTGCCCAGCGTCTTCTTCCAGTCGAGGTTGGCCTGGATCCCGTAGCCATAGCAGATGTGGCAGGCGGTGGTGCAGGTGAGGCCGTCAATGGCGCGGTGCAGGGCTTCGATGCCCCAGTCGATGACATCGTCGGTGTAGACGTTGAAGGCGGGCTCGTCAATCTGGATCACGTCGACGCCATCGGCCTGTAGCGCGCGCGCCTCAGTGTTGATCAGTTCGGCGAAAGCCATGGCCATTTTCACCTTGTCGCCGTAGTGGCGGTCGGCCACGGTGTCGACGATGGTCATGGGGCCGGGCAGGGTGAACTTGAGCTTGTGTTGGGTGCGCGCGCGGGCAAAACGCGCTTCCATCTGGTGCACGCGGCCCTTGAGCTTGAGCGGTCCTGTGACCTGCGGCACTATGGCGTCGTAACGATTGTTGCGAATGCCCATCCTCACCTTATTGGCGAAGTCGATGCCGTCCACCGCTTCGAGGAACCCGTGCACGAAATGCTGCCGTGACTGTTCGCCCTCGGTGACGATGTCGATGCCGGCATCTTCCTGGGACTTCAACCACAGCAGCGTGGCGTCCTGCTTGGCCGCGACGAGCGCCTCGCCTTCTTGCCGCCACTGCGGCCACAGCTTGTCGGTTTCAGCGAGCCAGCTCGGCTTGGGCAGTGAGCCCGCGATGGTCGTCTGGAACAGGTGCGTAGCGGCCATGGGGCCTCCGGAAGGATCTGGTCTTAAAGACTAGCGCAGTTCCTTGATGAAAGTCTCCAGCACCTGGATGTGCTCGCCGATGGTCTCGGCCGGCTTCGCGCTGTTGGGCTTGGGTGGGGTCGAGCGATGCGTGCGCAGCGTGAAATGCGAGGCGCCGAGCTTCTTCCATCCTTCGTACTCCTGCCGCCAGACTTTGGGTCCCAGCGAATGGGCGACGATGGACTGCAGGCCGAAGTTGGCGACGTCCTTGCGGCCGCTTTCGGCAAGCAATTGCTTCAGGCGGGTGGCGAGCTCCACGCTTTCCGAGGAGGCCGAGGCGAACAGGAAGCCGTCGGCCACCTTGGCTGCGCGCTGCACGGCCGGCTCGGAAAAGCCGCCGCACCATATGGGAATCTGGCGCGAGGGGCGTGGGCAGATGCCGGCGCGATCGATGCGGTGGTAGGTGCCGGTGAAATCGATGACCTCTTCCGACCACAGCCGGCGCAAGAGTGGAATCTGCTCGTCGATGCGCGCACCGCGGTTTTTCCATGGCACTCCGAGCGATTCGTACTCGACGTAGTTCCAGCCGAGCGCGACACCCAGGTTGAGGCGGCCCTGCGACACGATGTCGATCTGTGCCGCCTGCTTGGCGACCAGCACCGTCTGGCGCTGCGGCAGGATGATCATGCCGGTGAGGAAGTCGATGGTTTTCGTGACGCCGGCAAGGAAAGCGAACAGCGTCAGCGGTTCGTGGAAGACGTCTTTCTCGCTGTAGGGCCCGAACAGGGGCTCCTTGCGCCCCTCGTGCACGGCGCCCACCACGTGGTCGAAACCGACGATGCGTGAATAGCCGAGCGACTCGGCGGCCTGCGCCCAATCGCGGATGGCCACCGCATCGTTGGCGAACGCGTTGACAGGGAATACGGCGGCAAATTTCATGATTGTTTCCTTGCGAAGGATGGGATCGGTATCGGGTGAATCAGAAGTCCATCAGCGCGCCGCCTGCAGCCGCGCGCTGATGGACTTGGCGGCCTGCGCGACGAGCGGGCCGAGTTCCTTGCTGATGCGCGTGCGTGTGGCCCTGACGGCGGGAATGATCATGGAGATGGCGGCGATCGGGGCGCCGCTGGCATCCTTGATTGCGGCGCCAACGCCCACGACGTCGATGTGCCACTCGCGCCAGGACACCGCGTACCCTTGCTTGCGTGCCTGGCGAAGGTTGACGACCATTTCTTCGATATCGGTGATGGTATGTTCGGTGTGACGCGGTAGCGAACTGCCCAGGAGCTTGCGCGCTTCGGCCTCGGGCATTTCCGACAGGATGGCTTTGCCGCCGGTTGATTGGAGGATGGACTGCACGCTGCCCGGCGAGGTGGTTGCGCGGATCATTTCGCGGCTCTCGGCGCGATCGAGGTACACCACCTGATTGCCCTGTGGCACGACCAGGGTGACGGTTTCAGATGTGCTGTCGCGCAGTTCGTGGATCACCGGCGTGGCCACCATGCGCAGGCCCCAGCCCTGCGACAGACGGCTGCCGATGGCGAGGAACTTGGCGCTCGGACCCCAGCGTGTTTGTGGCGTGCCGGTGGCCGACACCCAGCCCGCGGCCTGCAAGGTCTGGAGGATGCGCTGGGTGGTGGTCTTGGCAAGGCCAACGCGGCGCGCCAGATCGCTGACGCCGATGGTCTCGTCCGGCTTGAACGCCTCCATGACGGTCAGCGCGTTGGTGACGCTGCGAATGGTCTCGTTGCCGCTATCGGACATGTCTCTCGATCGGTCCTTCGACAGGTGGTTCTTGGAATGGACTGCAAAATGAGGGAGTGCGTCCCCTCATGCTCCTCTACTTCAGAGGTTGCAAAAAATTCATTTCGCAACCGGCTCCTATTGCGACCGTCGGCTTCTATCGGGCGCGGGCTCCACGGCCAAGCGACGACGGACTGCATTTTACGTGTTGTCCTACCGGCACTCCACCTGCATGTGAGTGTCTGCTGATCCCAGGATTCATGCCGACCTTGAAAATCGGCGCGTTGATCGTGACAAAATGGCGCACGACAAGTAGTCCTTGCAAACCCTGCTGGCTACGCGCAACATGAAAATGGGTCTTGACACGATTCTCAAGTGCATTATAAGCTTGTTCCGCTAACCGGCCCAATCGTTCCACTAGCCGGAACGCTCGAATTCCACGAAGATACGACGACCGACGAAAATTCCGGCAGTCCGCTGCCATTGACACAATCACACGAGGAGAAGTCATGCGCAAATACCAAGCAATTTCCGCTGATGCACACGTAGAGGTCCCGCCGACGGCGTGGTCCGAGCGTATGCCCGCCAACCTGCGCGACAAGGCGCCCAGGGTCGTTCAGATCGAAGGCGGCGGCGATGCCGTGCAGATCGGGGACAGCGAGCCCGCACCGCTCGGCCTGCAGCTCACCGGCGGCCAGAAGTACACCGAATTCAAGACCAAGGGCCACAAGTTTGCCGACAAGCTGCCCGGCACCGGTGACGGCGCGCAACGTGTGGCCGAGCAGGAAAAGGATGGCACTGACGCCGAGCTGCTGTACGCGGCGGTGGTCGCGACGTCCCTGAAGAAGATCAAGGATCCGGCAGTGCTGAAGGCGATCGCCACCGCCTACAATTCCTGGCTGCAGGACTACTGCTCCTACGCACCGGACCGCCTGCTTGGCGTGGGCGTGATTCCGCCCACCAATGTTGAAGACGCCTGCGCGGAACTAGAGCGCATCGGCAAACTGCCGAACATCCGCGCAGCCCAGCTGCTCTCCTTCCCTAATGGCGGCGAGTGGGGTACTTATGGTGACGAGCCGTTCTGGAAGATGGCCAACGACATGGGCATCTGCGTCACGGCGCACCACAACTTCGGCGGCGAGGACAAGGGCAAGTCCCACCCGCTGCCCGGCCAGAAGGACAAGGCGCTGAAGATGGACGGTGCCGTGGACCTGGCGATGTTCGCGTGGCTCTTGACCTGCGATCTGCCGATGCCGACGATCCCGATCCTCACCATCGAGCAACTGTTCCTCGGCGGCGTGCTGGATCGCTATCCAAAGCTGCGTTTCCACTTTGCCGAAGCCGGTATTGGCTGGTTGCCCTACTGGCTCGAGCAGATGGACGACCGCTTCAACCGTCATAGACATTGGGCGGGCGTCAAGCTGGCCAAGGCGCCGAGCCAGTACGTGCGCGATCACATCTCGTTCTCGTTCCAGGAAGACCACGCCGGCGTGGCGCTGCGCCACTCCATCGGTCTCAACAACATCTGCTGGGCGTCGGACTTCCCGCACAGCGTCAGCGACTGGCCGTTCTCACGCGACGTGCGCGAGCGCCTGTTCGCCAAGGTGCCGGGCAATGAGCGCGTGCAGATCGAAGCGCTCAACATCTTGGTCCAGCTGGGCATGATGACCAAGGAAGAGCGCACTAAGTTGTCCAACGAGCCGCGCGAGAGCAACGTGCAGTCGCTGAAGACCCCGACACGCAATTCATCGCGTTCCTAAGCGGCAACCGTGTCACAAAAACGCAGCCTTCGGGCTGCGTTTTTTTTCGCCGGCGAAACGAGAGTCACTTCGCTATGCGGAATTCCAGGAATTCGATCCCGATCAACGGTCATTGACAGGGAAGCGCGCCGACGCTTGGCTATAATCGAACCATCTGCAATGAGGAGCGTGATATGGCGCAAGCTGGGGCCCGTACAGAGCTGGAAATCAAGCCGATTGCCGGTGCGCTCGGCGCAGAAATCCATGGCGTGGACTTGTCGCGCGAGCTGGATGCCGACGCCATGGCCGAAATCCGCCGCATCTGGCTCAAGTACAACGTGGTGTTTTTTCGCGGCCAGGAACTGACCTCGGCCCAGTACATGGCCTTCGCGCGGCGGCTGGGCAAGCCGGTCGAGTATCCGTTCGTGAAGGGGCTCGAAGGTTTTCCGGAACTCACCGCTGTGATGAAACTGGAGCATGAGAAAGTGAATTTTGGCGGAGTGTGGCATGCGGACACCACCTACCTGCCCAATCCTCCCATGGCGACCATGCTGCTCGCGCGCGAGATCCCGCCCTATGGTGGTGATACGCTGTTCGCCAACCAGTACCTTGCCTACGAGACCCTGTCCGAGACGATGCGCAGCATCGTCGATGAACTGGTTGCGGTCAACATGTCGTCGCTAGCCGATGTGTCAAAGACACGTGAAGACCGCATCGCCTCCGACGGTCGTCCCGAGGCGAAAAAAGAATACGTCTCCGAGCATCCCGCGGTCAAGGTGCATCCTGAGACCGGCCGCAGGGCGCTGTATGTGAATGTCGCGCATACGGCGCGATTTCGCGGCATGACGGATGCCGAGAGCAAGCCGATCCTCGAATACTTGTTCCAGCACCAGATCCGCCCGGAGTTCACCTGTCGTTTTGTCTGGCAGGTGGGGTCGATTGCGTTCTGGGACAACCGCTGCACACAGCACAATCCGGTCAACGATTACCATGGCTACAAGCGCGTGATGCACCGGATCACGCTCGCCGAGAAGTAAAAGTTCCAAAGAGAGTTAGGGTAGAGCGCCTGCCAGAATTGGCATTAGGCGCCCTGATTTAGCGAAGTGCGCGGGGATGTGTTCCCTGGCATTGTTAGGCTCTCCAAAGGTCGATCGGGGCGATGGCGATGGCCTGAACTCCCGGGAAATTTGGGAGTCCAGCATCTTTGCACAATCAACGCCGGACCGTCGGCAACCACATATGCAGAACTGAAAAAAGGAATACCAGCATGCCGATCAGCGCCCAATTTCGCCACACCAACCTGATTGCACGCAACATGGATCGTCTCGTGACGTTCTACAAGGAGGTCTTTGGATTTGAAGAAGCGGGGCCGGAGCGGACCCGTTCGGGGGAGTGGCTGGATCGGCATACCGGCTTGAAGGATGTCGAGCTGCGGGTGTTGCACCTGCGACTTCCCGATGCCGGCGAGCAGGGAACGGAGCTTGAAATCATCGCCTACAACACGGCCGTTCCAGGCAAGCGCCCGGAACTAAACCGTTTCGGCTTTGCCCATATCTGCTTTGGCGTGGAGGACGTCAAGGAAGCCTACGATGCGGTGCTCGCCGCGGGCGGCAGCCACCTGGCCGAGATCATTACCAAGTCCACGCCCTCAGGCGGGACTGCCACGGCGGTCTACGTGCGGGACCCTGAGGGCAATATCCTCGAACTCAGCGACAAGCACTGAGCAACACGCTTTATTTCGCGCGTGGCTGCAGCAATTCGAAGATGGCCATGCCGCCGATCATCGCTAGGACGAACACAGCGGCTTTTGCGTCGCCCGTTCCTAGCCACACCAGTGCCGGTCCGGGACAAAAGCCGCCTAGACCCCAGCCGACGCCGAAGGCGAGGCTGCCAAATAGAAGCCGCTTGTCGAGGCGACGTGGCTCGGGAATATAAAGCGGGGCGTCGAGTAGCGAACGCCTGAGCCGTTTTGCACGCGAGAATGCGAATGCCCCAACGACGATCGCGCCGCCCATGACCAGGCCTAGCGATGGATCCCAGGCGCCGAAGATATCGAGAAAGCCCTGGACCTTGGCAGGGTTGGTCATGCCGGCGAGGATGAGGCCCACGCCAAACACAAGGCCGGAGGCAAATGCGGTGAGTAGCTGCATGTCAGACCCCAGAGGCCTGAACGACGTGGCGAACGACATACACTGCCACAATGCCGCTGCTCATGAAGCACAGCGTCGCCACCAGCGAGCGCAGCGACAAGGCCGACAGGCCACATACGCCGTGGCCGCTGGTACAGCCGGTGCCGTAGCGCGTGCCTACGCCCACCAGCAGTCCTGCGACGATGAGCTCAATGTAGTCGGCGGAGATTGTGGCCTCAGGCAGTGTGCCTGTCATGGCCCATGCGAGCGGCGCGATGAGCAGCCCGGCGAGGAACAGCACGCGCCACAGGCGCGGCTGGTCCTGGCGAAACGCAATCAGTCCCCCAAGCACGCCGGAGATCCCGGCGATGCGGCCATTGAGAAGAAGGAGCATGGATGCGGCGATGCCGATGAGCAAACCGCCGGCCAGCGATGCCCAAGGCGTGAAGTGTTGCCAGTCAATTGTCATGTGAATCCTCCCGTCGGGAAATCTAGATACCCATTTGGTGTGGGTGTCGATACCGCTGTCGGCGCAGCGACAACCTCAGTCCTTCAGCCGACTCATTTACGTGTGCGGCACGCCTGCGGCGGTACCAGGAACGCCTGCGGCCGTACCAGGAACGCCTGCGGCGTGGGCCTGCTGGTCGGCATGATACGACGAGCGCACCATGGGTCCCACTGCCGCGTGATGGAACCCCATCGCGAAGGCTTCAGCTTCCCATCGGCTAAACACGGCCGGCTCGACATAGCGCTTGACCGGCAGGTGGTGCACCGAGGGTTGCAGGTACTGGCCGATGGTGAGCATGTCGATGTCGTGGGCGCGCATGTCGCGCATGGTCTCGAGGATTTCATCGTCCGTTTCGCCCAGACCGACCATCAGTCCGGACTTTGTCGGCACATCGGGGTGGCGTTGCTTGAAGGTTTTCAACAGGTTCAGCGAATGCACGTAATCGGATCCGGGGCGGGCGGCGCGGTAAAGGCGCGGCACCGTTTCCAGGTTGTGATTCATCACGTCCGGCGGGCCAGCATCGAGGATGGCCAGGGCCCGGTCGTGGCGTCCGCGAAAGTCCGGCACCAGAATCTCGATGCGGGTGGAGGGTGACAGATTGCGCACGGCGCGGATGCAGTCGACGAAATGCTGCGCCCCGCCATCTTTCAGGTCGTCGCGGTCAACACTGGTGATAACGACATAGGACAGGCCCAGCTTGGCGATGGTTTGGGCCAGGTGGAGCGGCTCCTCGACATCCAGCGGCCTGGGCTTGCCGTGGGCCACATCACAGAACGGGCAGCGTCGCGTGCAAGTATCACCCATGATCATGAAGGTGGCGGTGCCCTTGCCGAAGCATTCGCCGATATTCGGGCAGGATGCCTCCTCGCACACGGTGTGTAGCTTGGCGTCGCGCAGGATGCGCTTGATGTCATGGAAGCGTGACCCGGCGGGAGCCGCCCGCACGCGAATCCACTCCGGCTTGCGCAGCCGCTCCTGCGGCACGATCTTGATTGGGATCTTGGCCGTCTTGAGCTGGCCCTTCTGCAAGGCTTTCAGCTGGTCGGGGGTCAGCCCTTCGAGGTCAGGCCGGGATGGCATGCAGGCTCTCGCGTGTGCGTTCACGCAGTTTGGCCTGCCGGGCGCGCTCATCCAGTGCCCGGGCGATGCGTCGCGCCAATGCCTCGCCGAGGTCTTGCGTGTTCTTCAGGATGCCCAGGTCACGCGTGCGCGTGACGGCAAGCCCCGGATACCCACAGGGATCAATGGCCAGGAAGGGTGCGGTGTCGAGCTCGACGTTCAGGCTCACGCCGTGGTAACAACCGGCCTTCTTGACCTTGAGCCCGAGGGCGGCGATCTTTGCCCCGGCGACATAGACGCCCGGAGCACCCTGCAGGCGCGCCGCGGGCACGCTGTACTCGGCAAGCAAGTCGATGACGGACTGCTCGAGCAAGCCTACGAATTCGCGCACCTTGATATTGCGTCGGTTGATATCGACGAGGGCGTACACCACTGCCTGTCCCGGGCCGTGATAGGTGATCTGCCCGCCGCGGTCCGTCTGTACCAGCGGAATTGGTTTACCCTTGTTTGCAACCGAGCCGGGACGCGGGAAATGCTCTGGCCGCGCGGCAATGCCAGCGGTATAGACGGGCGGATGTTCCACCACCCAGAGTTCATCGCGTACATGGGAGGTGCGCGCCGCGGTGAATTCCTGCATTGCGCGCCATGTTGCCTCGTAGGCCGTGAGGCCGAGGTGCTTGATGAGTGGTGACGGTGTGGGCATGTAGGCTGCAGTTCGCTTGCACCGAATACTACACCAGCGAAACTTGTCTGCAAGTGGCGCGCGTGTTGGCGGCGGAATTATTCCGCGAGGTTGCGGCAAAAATGCGACAGGTGTTTTTAGAGCGTCTAACAGAATTGCCGTTTGGCGCGCAGCCTACAGCACCATCGAAACCATGGGGTGATCGCACAGTTCGCGATACAACTCATCGAGTTGCTCCTGCGAGTGTGCGTTGATGGTGGTGGTGATGGAGAGGTACTTTGCTTCGCGGCTGCTGCGCATCTCCACCGTCGCCGGTTCGAAGTCGGGGGCATGGCGTTTCACCACCTCGATCACCGCCTGGGCGAAGCCGGGCTGGGTGAGCCCCATGATCTTCAAAGGGAACTCGCAGGGGAACGCCAGCAGGGTTTCGAACTTTTCAGGATCTGACATGGTCGGCCTCATCGTCGGGATGCTGTTGCAGCGCCGTTGTTTCACACTTTTAGGGGCTGTTGCAATATGAGGGGATGCTTCCCTCATACTCGCCTACCCCGGGGGACGCAAAAATTTTATTTTGCATCCGGTTCTTATTTGAACCACAGCCGCAGGGTGTCCCACATGCGGCCAAAAAATCCGGCGACGCCAACATTTTTCTGTGCCACCACAGGATACTCCGCGATGGACTTGCCATCCAGGAGCACTTTGACGATCCCGACCCGCTGGCCGCCGGACACCGGGGCGATCAGTGGCTCTTGTCCGACGAATTCGGCCTTGATCCTGTCGCCGGCCCCCGCCGGTACCGAGACCACCAGGTCATTGGCCACCACGGCCTTCAGCTCGGAGGGGCTGCCTTTCCAGACTTTCAGTGTGCTCACCGTGGCGTTCTTTTCGTAGACGCGCACGCCGTCATAGATCTGGAAGCCGAAGTTGAGGAGTTTCTGCGCTTCCTGGGCGCGCGCCGCATCCGACGCCGTGCCGAGCACCACGGAGATCATGCGCCGCTGCCCCCGGCGTGCGGAGGCAACGATGCAATAGCCGGCATTCTCGGTGTAGCCGGTCTTCATGCCGTCCACCGTCGGGTCCAGCCACAGCAGCCGGTTGCGGTTCTGCTGCGTGATGTTGTTGTAGCGGTATTCGCGCATCGAGTAATACTTGTATTGGTCGGGGAAATCGCGAATCAGGGACGACGCCAGGATCGCCAGGTCGCGTGCCGTCGAGTAGTGTTGCGGATCCGGAAGACCGGTGGAGTTGCGAAAGCTGGTGTTCTTCATGCCCAGGCGCTGGGCCTCGCGGTTCATGAGCTGGACGAAAACGTCCTCCGATCCCGAGACAGCTTCGGACAGGGCAATGCAGGCATCGTTGCCCGACTGGATGATCATGCCGCGCACCAACTCCTCGACGTTCACCGGCTTCTTCGACTCGATGAACATGCGCGAGCCGTCGGCGCGCAAGGCGCGTTCGGACACCGATACACCCTGTTCCGGGCTGATCTTGCGGTCGCGCAAGGCGCCAAAGACGATGTACGCCGTCATCAGCTTGGTGAGCGATGCCGGTTCGGCACGCTCGTCTGGCGCCTGACTTTGCAGAACCTGGCCGGAACTGGCGTCCATCAGGAGCCATGCGCGGGCCGTGATGACCGGTGGCGCGGGCACTTCGGCCGCGAACGACGATTGAGGGAGCAGGAGGAGTGCGGCGAGCGCGGGAGCTGCGAGAACGGAGAGTGCGCGGAAGAACCGGCTCATGTCGCGCCTAATCGTGAAAGCGAAAGTATACCAGCCACCCCGTGGAACCCGGACATGTGGCCCTTGGCGTGTTGTGGTGAGCGGCGCCAGTTGGCGGGGGGCAGCGCGCGACTTGCTTCAGCGCCCGGTGCGACGGGGTGCGTCCGATATCGGTTGCGGCGTGGCACTTGCCGCAGCCTTCATGTCGGCGCGCAGCATGGGCGCGAGCCGGCGTATTTCGCCAATGCGCGTGATGAAGAATCGTTCGGCGGGAACCCCTGCCTTGACGCGCGCTTCCGCCAGGGCGATGGGCGGCTCATCCAGCGATTCGTCGGTCAGCTCGAATGTGCCCCAGTGCACCCCGAGCGAGTACTTCGCGCCGAGGTCCTTGTGGACCTGCACGGCATCGGCCGGATTGACGTGTTGTTTTTCCATGAACCAGCGCGGCTCATAGGCGCCGATCGGGATGGCGGCTATGTCCGGTGCGCCGAGGCGCGCGCGAATATCGCTGAAATCCTTCGAATAGCCGGTGTCCCCCGTATAGACGAAGGACATTGAATGGTGCTTCACGAAGAATCCGCCCCACAGGCTTTTGTTGCGGTCCCACAGCGTGCGCTGGCTCCAGTGCTGCGTCGGTACAAAGTGGAAATCGAGGCTGCCCAGCCGCACGCGGTCCCACCAGTCGAGTTCGACCACGTTGCCGATGCCCGCTGACTTGAACCAGGTCTCCAGCCCCAGCGGAACGATGAACATGGGCGGGCCGCCCGACTGGGCGGCAAGGCGTTGCACCGTGCTGATGTCCAGATGGTCGTAGTGGTTGTGCGAGATCAGCACCACGTCGATGTGTGGCAGTTGATCGATCGCGATGCCGGGCTGGGTCATGCGCTTGGGACCGGCGAAGCTCACCGGCGAGGCGCGCTCGGAAAAATGCGGGTCGGTCAGGATGTTGTAGCTGGCTACCTGCAGCAGCACCGTGGCATGGCCGATCCAGGTCATGGTTGGTTCTGTGAGATTGGTGCGCAGGAAATCCGTTTCCGGAATGGCGGAGGGGGTGGGCGCCTTGGGCGGAAAGGGCGCACCCGACTGCCAGCGTTCCAGCTGCCAGCGCCAGAAGCTTTGCTTGTCGGAGTTGTCATAGTTGTTGCGAAAGCCGTCGCGCGCCCGGTGTGGCTTGTCGGCGTCGAAATAAGGGCTGACGCTGACGCAGGAACTCAGGCCGGCCACGATCAGCAAGGAGGCTGCGATCAGGCCGATGAAGGCCGCGGCCCGGCCGAACCATCGGCTCATCTGACCACCACTACGGGGCGGATCGCCACCGCTTCGCGGATCTTGTCAGCAGCGGCGTTGGCTTCGGCGCGGCTGGCGTAGGGGCCCAATTGGACGCGGTGCAGGTTGGCGCGCAGCTCGATGTGCAGCTCGGCTCCCGTCCCGGATTTCATCCAGTCGGCGCTTCCAAATTCCCGTTGGATGCGCGAACCCAGGCTCTCGGCATTGGCGCGCGAGCCAAACGCGCCCAGCTGCAGGAACACGCCACGGCGGTCGGAAGCGACCGGGATCGGCTCCGCCGGTGCTTCGCGCACGGGCTCCGGCTTCGACTCGGGTGTCGCGCCCGTCGCTGCAATCTCGAGGGGCGGGCCGGCATAGATGGCTTCCACTTCCACGGTGGCCAGGGCAGACTCCGCGAAGCCGAGTCGGTGCGCCGCGGCATAGGACACATCCATGATTCGTCCCGAGCTGTAAGGGCCGCGATCATGGATGCGTACGATGATGCTGCGCTGGGTCTCGAGGTTCACCACGCGCGCGTAGCTCGGAATGGGCAACGTCGGATGTGCGGCGGTCATGGCGAACATGTCGTAGATCTCACCGCTGGCGGTGCGCTGGCCGTGAAACTTTCGCCCATACCAGGACACCGTGCCCTGGCGCTTGTAGATGACTCCGGGCTTGATCGGGATGTAGTCGCGTCCGAACACCAAGTAGGGTTCATTGGCACTGGCATTGAGGGGCTCTGGCCGGGGCTGGGCATCGGCAACGCGGTCCAGGTTCACGGGCGGCGCGCTATCCGGGCCGTCGTCGGAATAGAACCCGCCGGGTTTTCTCAACAGTAACGACGTCGGAATAGTGGGATGGACGCCGCGCCCCGGCGTGTCGGGAGTGCGCCAGGCCGGATTGGCGCACGCTGCGAGGAGCGCGGCTGCTCCGTAAAATATGATCAGTTTGGATATAGTAATGCCCACAGCTCGGGCCTATACATGAATATTCTACTCATCGCTGTCGGTCCAATATGGCGCTCTCCACTAGCGAAACACGATCACGGGCTTGAGTTCCAGCGCGGCGCGGATGCGCTCGGCCATGCCGCCCGCTTCCGTGCGATCGCGGTAAGGGCCCAGGTGCAGGCGGAATAGCCCGTTCTTGGGCAGGATTTCGATGGCATCGTTGAGCCACGCAAGGTCGCGGTAGACGCGCGCGCGAAAGTTTTCGGCATTGTCACGGCCGGAGAAGGCGCCCAGCTGCAGGAATACGCCACCGGGTTCCACGTCGACGGGAAGCGGCGCCGCCTTGGGTGCCGCCGGTTCGTTCAGCGCCGCTACCTGCACGGCCTGGGATTCAGGCGCGGGTTCGGGCCGGGTCGCGGCATCCGTCGTGCCGAATGTCGGCGAGGGCTGTGCGGCGCCGGCGGACCTCGTGGCCGACGGCGATGCAGACGCCACTTGCGTGCCCTGTGGCGTCGCTGTGGCCCGACGCGCCGCGATGATGCCGGCATACTGGTCCGGCGTGATGAGTTCGACCTCCACCGGCGTGCTGCCGGCATTGAGGTAGCCGAGCTTCCAGGCCGCGGTATAGGACAGGTCGACGACGCGCCCGGGATGGAAGGGGCCGCGGTCGTTGATGCGCACGATCACGCTGCGGCCGTTGCCGACGTTGGTGACGCGTGCATAGCTGGGGATCGGCAGCGTCGGATGGGCTGCCGTCATGCCGTACATGTCGTAGGCCTCGCCGCTGGATGTGCGCTGGCCGTGAAACTTGCGGCCATACCAGCTGCCCAGGCCGCGCTGGCGGAATGGGGCTACCGACTTGAGCGGAACGTAATCCACGCCGAATACGTTGTACGGGTTGTTGGCGAAACGGTGCAGGGGTTCGATCCTGGGTTCGGGTTCCTGAACGGCGGCGAGTAGCGCCACATCCGGCGGGCTGTCCCCCGGTCCGTCGTCCTTGTAGTAGCCGCCACCGCCAGGCCGCGGGCTGGCTGGCGCCGGTGGGGTGGTGGTGGTGACGCCACCGGGTGATGCAGGGGCGGCACCCGCTTCGCGCTCGACCACCGGCCGCCGCTCGACGCTGCCGCAGGCTGCCAGCAGCACCGTCAGCGCGATGAGGGCGAGGGCGCGCCTGGCTGCGGGAAACCACCGCGCGTCAATGGAGTGAGACGGGGTGTTCACGTCTGCACTAGCTTGCGGTTGCTCTGCACGCTCATCAGCACGCCGATGCCGAAGCTGAGTGTCACCAGCGCGGTGCCGCCATAGGACACCAGCGGCAGGGGGACGCCAACGACGGGCAGGATGCCGCTCACCATGCCCATGTTGACAAAGGCGTAGGTGAAAAACGTGAGGACGATGGCTCCGGCCAGGAGGCGCGAGAAGAAAGTGGGCGCGTTGGCGGCGATCACCAGCCCGCGCGCGATGAGGGCAAGATAGAGCGTCAGGAGCAGCATGTTGCCGATCAGGCCGAATTCTTCGGAATATACGGCGAAAATGAAGTCTGTCGAGCGCTCGGGGATGAACTCCAGGTGCGTCTGCGTGCCGTTCAGCCAGCCCTTGCCGGTGAAGCCGCCCGAGCCCACGGCGATGGTGGACTGGATGATGTGGTACCCGGCGCCCAAGGGGTCTTCTCCGGGGTCGAGCAAGGTGAGGATGCGCTTGCGCTGGTAGTCGTGCAGCATGCCCCACAGAAAGGGCGCACTCGCCAGTGCGCCGGCACCCAGGCCGATGATGACCTTCCATGACAGTCCGGCAAGGAATATCACGTAGCAACCGGCCGCCGCCACCAGCAGGGCTGTTCCAAGATCGGGCTGGCGCGCGATCAGCAGCGTCGGCACGGCCAGGAGAAAGGCGGCGATGGCGTAGTCGTGCATGCGCAATACCGCTTCGCGCTTGTGGAAGTACCAGGCCAGCATGAGCGGCATGGCGATCTTCATGATCTCCGAAGGCTGGATGCTGGTAATGCCCAGGCTCAACCAGCGACGTGCCCCATTGCGCACGTCGCCGAACAGGGCGACGGCGATCAACAGCAACAGGCCTACCAGGTAGGCTGGCGGTGCAAAGCGCATCAGCGTCTGTGGGGGGATCTGCGAGGCCACTAGCATGACGATGAATGCGAGGCCTAGGTTGGCGAATTGCGCGGAGAAGCGGCCGGGATTCTCGTAGGAGGCGCTGAACAGCGTGATCAGGCCGAGCAGAACGACGCCGCCTACGATGGCGAGCAGCGTGCCATCGATGGGCGCAGTGATGCGATGCAGCGCGCGCTCAAACATCGGCATCTTCCGTGATCGGTGCTACGCCCGGATCAGCCGCCATCGCTGGCCGCTTCATCGGCTGTCGCAGGTTTCACGGGTTTTTTGCCGAGCAGGTAATAGTCGAGCACCATCCGGGCAATCGGGGCGGCGGCGGTGGCGCCGAATCCGGCGTTTTCCACCAGGACGGCCAGCGCGATCTTGGGCGCTTCCAGCGGCGCGAAAGCAATGAACAGGGCATGGTCGCGATGGCGCTCCGCAGTCCGTGACTCGCTGTATTTTTCCCCGGCCTTGATGGCAATGACTTGCGAGGTGCCGGTCTTGCCGCCGCTGGTGTATTCCGCCTTGGCAAATGCCCGCGCCCCTGTGCCCTCGATGTTGACCCCGGCCAGCGCGCGCTTGATGACATCGATGTTTTCCTGCTTCATCGGGATGGTCTTGAGCGGTTGCGGCTCGACGAAGCGCCGTTCCCCGGTGTTGACGTTCTCGATGTATTTGACCAGATGCGGCTTGAACATCACGCCGTTGTTGGCCAGCGTGGCCATGGCCACTGCAAGCTGCAGCGGGGTGTAGGCGTTGTAACCCTGGCCGATGCCTACCGAGATGGTTTCGCCTGCGTACCATTTCTGCTGGTCGGGACGGCGAAAGCGCCTTGTCTTCCACTCGATCGAGGGCAGCACGCCGATGCCCTCGCCTTCCATATCGATGCCGGTGCGCGCGCCGAAGCCGAACTGGCCGATGAAGCGCGAGATGTTCTCGATGCCCAGATCGTTGGCTAGCGTGTAGTAATAGGTGTCGCAGGAAACGACAATGGATTTGTACATGTCCACCATGCCGTGGCCGCCGACTTTGTCGTCGCGGAAACGCCGGCCGCCGAAATCGAAATGGCCCGGGTCGAAGATTGCCTGCGAAGGGGTGCGCTTGCCGGTCTCCAGCGCCGCCAGCGCCATGTAGGGTTTGAAGGTGGAGCCGGGCGGATACACGCCGGTGAGGGCGCGGTTGTTGAGCGGTCGGTCGAGCGAGGTGTTCAGTTCGTCCCAGCTCACCGGGTCGATGCCGTCGACGAAAAGGTTCGGATCGAATCCCGGTTTCGACACGAAGGCGAGCACGCCGCCGGTAGATGGCTCTATGGCCACCAGCGCGCCGCGGCGATTACCGAAGGCGGTCTCAACCACTTCCTGCAAGGTGAGGTCCAGCGTCAGGACGAGGTTGTTTCCGGAAGTCGGCGCCGTGCGCGAAAGCGTGCGCACGCCGCGGCCTGCGGCATCGACTTCCACTTGTTCGTAGCCGGTTGTGCCGTGCAACTCGCGCTCGTACTTCTGCTCGAGGCCGGTCTTGCCAATGTGGTCGGTGCCCTTGTAGTTGGATTCGAGATCCTGTTCCTCGATCCAGGTGAGGTCGCGGTCGTTGATGCGCCCGATGTAACCCATCGCATGCGAGGCAAGCTCGCCGAAAGGATATTGGCGGAACAGTCGGGCGCGGATGTCGACGCCGGGGAAGCGGTAGCGATTGGCTGCAAAACGTGCCACCTCCTCATCGCTGAGGCGCGCGCGAATCGGCAGCGTCTCCGCCCCCTTGGCTTCGATCAGGAGGCGCTTGAAGCGGCTGCGGTCGCTCGGGCGGACGTCGATGATCGTCGATAGTTCATTGATGGTCTTCTCGATGTCCGTCACCTTCCCCGGGGCGATTTCCAGGGTGTAGGCAGAATAGTTGCGCGCCAGCACCACGCCGTTGCGGTCGACGATGTTGCCGCGATTGGGGGTTATCGGCACGATGGAAATGCGGTTGTCTTCGGCCTTCGTATGGTAGTAGTCGTGCTGGATTACCTGCAGGTAGATGAAGCGTGCGAAAAGCATGGCGAACGCCACCATGACCGCGGCGCCGGCGATGCCGATGCGCACCTGGAACAGGTACAGGTCGCGTTCAGTATTGCGGAATTCGGTGAATTTCACGGTTGCGCGCTCAAATGGGCCGATTCTCGTCAATGGACTCGGAGCGACGCTGCGGGGCGAGCAGCAGCATGGTTGCCACGGGCCACAGCGCTGCGGAAATGAAGCTGCCGAGAAAATAGAGCACGCCAGGGAAGGGGCTGCCCGAGAACATGCGCACCGCGAGCATGAGCAACTGGCTGCCCAGCAGCACGAACAGCATGTGCATGGCTTGCGGCCATGCCGGGAACCACAACAGGCGTCGCGACAGGGCATTGGCGGCGAATGCAAGCACGGCGTAGGCGAAGGCGTGTTGGCCGAGCAATGCGCCGTTGGCCACGTCCATCACGATGCCAAAGGCAAATGCAATGCCGACGCTGACGCGGCGCGGCTGGTGCACACCCCAAAAGGCCAGCACCAGCGCGAGCAGGTCGGGCATGCCGCTCACGTTGCGCCAGGGAAGCAGGTTGAACGTGAGTGCGCAGGCTAGCGTCAAACCCATGAACAGGGGGCTCACCGGGAGCAGGATGCGTTGCGGTCTGGGTTCGTATTGCATGCGTTTGGACTCTTCGCTTATTCGCGCTTCTTGGCGCGACGTCCCTTGGGCGAGCGGACTGCCTGTTGCGGTTGCGCTTCGGGTGCCGATGGCAACTTCGCGTCGTGGGCCAGCACCAGTACCTGGCGGTGGCGCTCGGTGCCGGCAATGGGCACGCACTGGATGCGCGCAAATGCGTAGGCGGCGTCGCGCTCAACGCGTGAGACCCGCGCCACCGGCAGTCCGGACGGGTAGATGCCGTCGATGCCCGATGTCACCAGGATGTCGCCGTTCTGTATGTCGGCATTGGCTGCGACAAATCGCAGGTCGAGCGTCGCCCCATCCCCGTAGGCCAGTGCACGCAGGCCGTTGCGCACCACCTGCAGCGGGATGGCCTGGTCCTTGTCGGTGATGAGCGTGACTTCGGAGAGCATGGGAAATACGCGCGTCACCTGGCCGATCACGCCGGTTTCGTCGATCACCGGCTGACCCGATAGCATCCCCTGCTGCGAGCCCTTGTCGATCACGATTTTGCGGGAAAAAGGATCTCGACCCGAATACATGATCTCGGCGAGCGAAGCTCCGGTGGGTACGCGCTCGCGCGCATCGAGCAGGCGACGCAATTGCGCGTTCTCGGCGGCGAGGGCCTCTAGCGTAAGCACGTCGCGCGCGTTCTGCAGGACCTTGCTGCGCAACGCCTCGTTCTCGCGCTGCGCCGAGGAAAGGCTGCTGAAGTAGTCGGCAATCGAGGACAGCATTTCCAATGGCGCGCCGGTGGCGCGCTGCAGCGGGTAGATCACCACGGCCAGTGCGGTGCGCAGCGTCTCGGCGGCGCGAAAGCGCATGTCCAGCACCATCAGGAGGATGGCAAGGAGCATGAAAAACGACAGACGGACAAGGGGCGCCGGTCCGCGGTTGAAGAAGGGTGGCGGCTGGCGATCCATTGGCGCCTAGCTGCAGGGAGCAATGCGCAATGCGGCCAACGGTTGGCGGCGCGGGGCAAGCATGCAGATCACGCTCACTCCTCGCGCGCCTCAGTCATTGGTGAATATCGACCCCAGTTTGTCCATCTTTTCGAGCGCCTTGCCCGAACCACGCACCACGCAGGTCAGCGGCTCGTCGGCGACGATGACCGGCAGCCCGGTTTCCTCCATGAGCAGCCGGTCAATGTCGCGCAAGAGCGCACCACCGCCGGTAAGCACCATGCCCTTTTCGGCGATGTCGGCGCCCAGTTCAGGGGGCGTTTGCTCCAGCGCCGTCTTCACCGCGCCCACGATCTGGTTCAGTGGCTCGGTCAGCGCCTCGAGGATTTCGTTCGATGAGATGGTGAAGCTGCGCGGGATGCCCTCGGCGAGATTGCGGCCCTTGACTTCCATTTCCTTGACTTCGGAGCCCGGAAAGGCTGATCCAATCGTCTTCTTGATCAGTTCTGCGGTGGTCTCGCCGATCAGCATGCCGTAGTTGCGGCGGATGTAGTTGATGATCGCCTCATCGAACTTGTCGCCGCCGACGCGCACGCTGCCGGCGTACACCATGCCGCCCAGGGAGATAACGCCCACCTCGGTGGTGCCACCGCCGATGTCCACGACCATCGATCCGGTGGCGTCCGCGACCGGCATGTCGGCACCGATGGCCGCTGCCATCGGCTCTTCAATTAGATAGACCTGCGAGGCGCCGGCGCCGAGCGCCGATTCGCGAATGGCGCGGCGCTCAACCTGGGTCGAGCCGCAGGGCACGCAGATGATGATGCGCGGGCTGGGCGACAAGAGGCGCGAGACATGCACCTTCTTGATGAACTGCTTTAACATCTGCTCGGTGACAGTGAAGTCGGCGATCACGCCATCTTTCATCGGGCGAATGGCAGTGATATTGCCTGGCGTCTTGCCCAGCATCTGCTTGGCTTCCTTGCCGACGGCCTGTATGGTTTTCTTGCCGTTGGGGCCGCCTTCCTGGCGGATGGCGACAACTGAGGG
>CANJRC010000030.1 GCA_947476535.1 Betaproteobacteria bacterium | reverse complement strand
GGCGTCCACGTCATCGAAGGTGAGGCCGGCGTCGTCGAGCGCGCCGCGCGCGCACTCGGCGTGCAGCAGCGCCACCGACTTGTCCGGGGCGAAGCGCGTCGGATGCTCGAACGCGCCGGCGATATAGGCAGCTCCTGAAAGGCTCATTCATCTACTCCTGTAACGGCATGGTATGGATGCGGGGCGAGTTTAGATGCCGGTGCCGCAAAACGCAAAGTACAAGGCACACGTGGCGGATCTGTCGTGTCGCTGTGGTGCTACATTGTCAGATGTGCTCAGGCATCAAGTTTCGACATTCAGGGCGCGAAGCGCGCCAACGAACGCATGCGCCAGCCGTCCCACGTCACCCGCATCGCCGCCGGCTGCGTCTTCCAGGCCCAGGTACAGGTCCGCATCCTTGCCCAGCACGTTGGTGACGTTGCCCTTGGTCGTGCCGCGAAGATTCACCCAGTACTCGAGCGAGGCCGTGACGGCGTAGCGCCTGAGCACGAAGCTGTCGGAAGAACTCGCCTGCAGGAGGTCGATCAACGCCTTGCGGTCCAGGCCGAGCGTTTCGCCCAGGGTGATGGCCTCGTGCACGAGCTTTCCCTGCGCCGAATACAGCGCATTGTTGATGATCTTGGCGGCCTGGCCGCTGCCCACGGGCCCCACGCGCCGAACATTTCGGGCAAAACTCTCGAGCACGGGCCTGCTGCGCTCGAATGCCTGCGGGTCACCGCCAACCATGACGCCGAGCGTGCCGGCATTGGCGCCATCTGGTCCGCCGCTGATCGGCGCGTCCATTACCTCGACGCCCAGGGGCGCAGCCGCTTCTGCCATTTTGCGACAGGTGTCGCGGTGTGCCGTGCTGTGGATGAGCAGGATGCCGCCGCGGCGCATGCCGGACAGAATGCCGTCGCCGAGGATGACGTCTTCAACCTGCTGGTCGTCGAAGACGCAGATGCCGACAATGTCGGAGCGCTCGCCCAGTTCGCGAAGAGACCTGGCGATGACGGCCGTCGTGTTTCTGAATGGTTCCAGCACCTGGGGCCGGCGCGCGTAGACGGTGAGCGGCCAGCCGGCTTGCATGATCCGGCGCGCCATCGGCGCGCCGATTTCTCCCAAGCCGACGAATCCGATGCGCAGACCCTTGCCAGTGCCCGTCACGCGAATCTCCTTTTGAGTCTTTGACATTGCGAGGGCTGCGAAGTACCCCGGCGGCTCCCGGGGCTGAAACAGTGACTACTGGTTAGGTTCGATGTGTTCGTCGAGAAACTGCTGCACCGCCTGGAAGAGTTGCATGCGATTTTTTTCCATCAGGATGCAGTGCGTGCCTTCGCCGATTTCCACGTAGCGCTTGTACGGTGCATGGGTGAGCCTGGCGAAGTAGCCCGACAGCATGTAGCTTGGCGTGTCGGCATCCCATTCGGCATGCGCGAGGAAGGTGGGCACACGGATGTCGGCCGGGTCGTAGTAGGACTTGCCCGCCATCCAGTACTCCTGGTTGTCCTGCAGCACGCCATTGGGCACGCGCAATACCGGGGGTACTTGTCTTGAGCCGAGCGGATCGGTGGCAAAGGTCGCGGCCAGCCATGCCTCGAACCAGCCCGGTGGAATGAGGGTGGCGTGCTGGTCTTCGGCCACGCCGGTGAACCAGCGGCGCTTCGCCGCGGCGGTCGATACCGTGCGGTAGGCGCCCAGTGGTTTGCCATCGGGCTTCCCATCCGTCTGCAGCAGTGTCGGGGTACTGCGTAGCCACAGCGGCGCATAGAGCACCAGCCGGTTGACTTTGGCGTTGTTGCGCGTGGTGTAGCAGCCCATGATGCTGGTGCCCCAGGACCAGCCCATGAGGTTGATCCTGGGGACTGCGCGGCGCGCGAGGATGAAGTCCACCACGGAGCCGACGTCCTTGACTGCCGTCTCAGTGCGAACGATGGGCGGATGGGCCTCTGCAGGAGCATCCATCTCGGGCGGGCGGGTGGATGCGCCGTAGCCTCGCACATTCATGAGGTACACGTCGTAGCCGTGGCGGGCGATGTAGTCCATCCACGAGAAACCGTTCAGCGGGAGATCGAACGAGGTCTCGGCAGGGTAGGTGGCGCCGTGCACATAGAGCAGGATTTTGCCTGGCTCAAATGAGGCCATGCCGTGGGGGCGCTTGTTGCGCACGAACAGCGAAATCCCCGGGTCGGCCGAGGGAACCATGAATTCTTCGGAGATAACGTTGGTGTGGGTGGACATCGGCGGCAGGTTGTTAAGCCCGAAGGGGAGATGGAAGCCGGATCGTACCCGCGCTGCAACGGGAAACCAATAGAGAAATGAGAGAAAACTGCGCATGGCCATCGGCGTGGCGCCATGGCTGGCCGGGCGCCCCCGGCTGGTATCATCGCCTGCCGCGATAAAGCGGGACGCCGCGCAGCCCGCGGCGCGTTACAGCCTGCGATAACCTGTCAGCGAGACCACCCATGGCTATCACCGTCACCGAAAGGCTGGCTGCATTTACCGCCGGACTCCGAATCGAGGACGTCCCGGACGCCGTCGTGCACATGGCACGCTCCTGCCTGCTGTACGGTTACGGCATCGCGCTGTGCGGCAAGAACGAGCGCACGGCGGCGATAGGCGAGCGCGCGGCGCGCAGCATGGACGGCGGGGCCAGTGGGCCTGCGACGGTGCTGATCGACGGCCGGGACGCCCCGCTGCCCAGCGCTCTGATGGCCAATACCGCACTGTTCCACGCGCGCGCGCAGGAAGACACCTGCGGCACGGCGCACCTGGGTGCCGTCATCATTCCATTGTTGACCGGCCTCATTGAGGCGAAGGGCGCGAAGACCGCGAACCTGTTGCCCGCCGTGATCGCGGGCTATGAAGTAGGTGGTCAGCTGGAAGCGGCGCTCGCCCGCGACACGCTCGCCGCCGGTTTTCGCGCCTCCGCGCTCTACGGTCTGATTGGTGCGACGGCCGCTGCCTGCCGACTGCTGGAACTGGATGTAACCGTGACGCGCCATGCGCTGGCGCATGCGGTGGCCTTCGATGGCGGCAATGCGCAGACCATCGCCGAGGGTTCGGACGAGTGGCGCTTCCAGCTCGGCATGGCCGGGCAGTCGGCGCTGTCGGCGGTGGAGCTGGCGATCGCGGGATCGGTTGGCGCGCGCAACGCCTTCGAGGGCAAGTTCGGTTTTGCCCGCGTCTTCGCGAAGCGGGAGCTGGCCGCAGGTGACCTGGACGCGCTTGGGCGCGACTGGGTCCAGATGCGCGTCATGTTCAAGCCCTATCCGGTGTGCGCGCACAATCAGTCGGCGGTGGCCGGTGCCATCGCAATGCGTCCGCGGCTTGCGGGCGCTGAGGCTGAGCGCATCGAAGTGCACGTCAATCCCTACATGGTGCCCGGCATGACCCTGAAGGGCCCGTTCTCGCGCAGCTCGGAAACCTTGCTCAGCACACCATTCTGCGTGGCCACGGCGCTGGTGCGCGGGCGGGTGGAAATTACCGACCTCGATGTGCACGACGATGTCGCCGTGCAGGCGCTGATCGACAAGATCGAGGTGGTCTCCAATCCGGACATCGGTTATCCCGCAAGCGAGATCTTCTACTATCCGCGCAAGGGCGATGTCGTCCGGCATGCGGAAAGGGTTACGCCCATGGACTACACCTTCGGCATCGACCGTACGCTCTTGCAGCTGCGCCGCATGGCAAAGGATCTTGGTATTGACCCGCGGGCAATGGACGGGCTGAGCGCGTTCGTGACGGCGCTTCCCGCCGGCAACCTGGATCTGCTGCGCGAGGCCTTTGCCGCGCATGCACCCTGACATGCGCACAATGAAGGTATCGCGGCTGCTCTTTCTGGCGACTCTCCTGGCGTTGCCGACCGCGACCATGGCGCGCGACCGCGACATCCAGGTGAAGGCCGTCAAGACCGGCAAGGTCATGGCTATCGATGTAGACATGACGGTCAATGCCGCGTCAGAAGAAGTGTGGGGTGTCATGACCGACTGGGGCAACATGGGGAAATTCATTCCGGGGATCACCAGCAGCGAAATCGTGAAGCGGGAGGGCAACAGCTATCGCGTGAAGCAAGTGGGGAAGATTCCCCTTGGGCCTTTCTCGATCAAGTACGAGGCCGTACGTGACATCGAGGTGGTGCAGGTGAATGAATCCATGCGCTTCCTCGGGGTGAGCGGCGATTTCGAGCGCCTGGAGGGTACGGTGAAGTTCGTCAAGGAGGGCGACGCGATACGCGTAGTCTATCGCGCGGAATCCGTGCCGACGGTCTGGGTGCCGCCCTTCGTAGGCACTTCCATGGTGGAGCACACCACCCGCTCGCAGTTCGGCGAGATGCGCGTCGAGATGCTGCGTCGCGCTTCGGCCAAGGCGGCGGCAAAGGCCGCCCCCGCCGCGTCCAAGCAGGCTCCCTGATTCCGAGCGCATCGGGCAGGATGGGTAGCCCATGCGCCGACTCGGGTGCCTTGCAATGACACACGTCTCATGAACCGACCTCCTTCCCGCGCCCCGCGACGCTTGTCACCAGAGATCGTCGAGGAGCGTCGTCGCAATCTCCCGCGCCCGGAGTTTCCGCCGGACCTGCCTGTTAGCGGCCGGCGCGAAGAGATCGCCCGGGCGATTGCTGCGAACCAGGTCGTGATCGTGTGCGGCGAGACGGGGTCGGGGAAAACGACACAGCTCCCCAAGATCTGCCTGGAACTCGGGCGCGGCGTGGAGGGCCTGATCGGGCATACCCAGCCGCGGCGGATCGCTGCACGCACCACGGCTTCGCGCATCGCGCAGGAACTGCATGCCGAGCTGGGTGGCGTGGTGGGCTACAAGATCCGCTTCAACGACCATGTGAGCCCTCAGACCTACGTCAAGCTGATGACCGACGGCATCCTGCTCGCCGAGACGCAGGGGGACCGCGAGTTGCGGCAGTACGACACGCTGATCATCGACGAGGCGCACGAGCGCAGCCTCAACATCGACTTTCTGCTGGGTTACCTGCGCAAGCTCATGCCGAAGCGGCCCGAGCTGAAAATCATCATCACGTCCGCCACCATCGATGCCAACCGCTTTGCAAAGCACTTCGCGGATGCCTCGGGCAAGGCGGCGCCCGTGATCGAGGTGTCCGGGCGGCTCTATCCGGTGGAGGTGCGCTACAAGCCGGTCGAAACAGACTCGGATCGTCGCGCGCGAGGGGGGAATGCATCGGCTCGCGAGGAGGAGGGCGATCTCGAGCAGGCCATCGTCGACGCGGTGGATGACCTCGCGCGCGTCGGGCAGGGCGACGTGCTGGTGTTCCTGCCTGGAGAGCGCGAGATCCGCGAGGCGGCCGAGGCCTTGCGCAAGCACCATCCACCGCATACCGAAATTCTGCCGCTTTTTGCGCGCCTGTCGGCTGCCGAGCAGGAGCGCGTGTTCAAGCCGCATGGCGCACGCCGCATCGTGCTGGCCACCAATGTCGCGGAAACCTCGCTGACGGTGCCGGGCATCCGTTACGTGGTGGACACGGGGCTCGCGCGCGTCAAGCGCTACAGCTATCGCAGCAAGGTCGAGCAGCTGCGCGTGGAAGGTGTGTCGCAGGCAGCGGCACGGCAGCGCGCGGGGCGTTGCGGCCGCGTGGCGAGCGGCGTGTGCATTCGCCTGTATGCCGAGGAGGACTTCAACAAGCGCGCCGAATTCACCGACCCCGAAGTGCTGCGCTCGTCGCTCGCCAGCGTGATCCTGCGCATGCTGTCGCTGGGGCTGGGCGAGCCGGAGGACTTTCCCTTCATCGATCCGCCGTCGCCCAAGGCCATCGCCGACGGCTACGCGCTGCTGGCCGAACTGGGTGCGGTCGATGACGACCGCAAGCTCACCGATATCGGGCGGCAGCTCGCGCGCCTGCCGCTCGACCCGCGCATCGCACGCATGGTGCTGGCGGCCAAGGAGGAGGGCAGCCTCGCCGAGGTGCTGGTCATCGCCTCGGCGCTGGCGGTGCAGGACTCGCGCGACCGTCCGATGGAAAGGGCGGCCGCGGCCGATGCCGCGCACAAGAAATTCGCAGACGAGAAGTCGGATTTCCTCAGCTACCTGCGCATCTGGAGGTTCCACGGCGAGCTGATCGCTCACAAGAAGTCCAACAAGAAGCTCCACGATGCCTGTCGTGAGGTATTCCTGTCGCCGACGCGCCTCAGGGAGTGGCGCGACGTGCACTCGCAGATCAAGGAGTTCGTATCGGAGTTGGGTTGGAAGGTCGGTGACATCAATCCAGACCCGCACAAGATCTACAGCCACATCCACAAGGCCCTCTTGGCGGGCTTGCTCGGTAACATCGGCATGAAGACCGAGGAGGGAAACTACCTCGGCGCGCGAGCCATCAAGTTCTGGGTGCATCCGGGCTCCGGGGTGGGCAAAAAGGCCGGGCGCTGGATCATGTCGGGGGAGATCACCGAGACCACGCGCCTCTACGCGCGCAGCGTGGCGACCCTCGAGCCCGAATGGCTGGAGAGCATCGGCGCGCATCTGGTGCGAAAGAGCCGCGGCGAGCCGCACTGGGAGAAGCGGCCCGCGCATGTGGCAGCCTTCGAGCGCGCCACACTGTACGGCCTGCCCATCTATACCAACCGGCGCGTGCACTACGGGCCCTATGACCCCGCGGAGTCGCGGCGCATCTTCATTCGCAGCGCGCTGGTGGAGGGCGAGTGGGACACCAAGGCGCCGTTCTTCCTGCACAACCAGAACCTGCGCCGCGACATCGAGCGGCTGGAACACAAGTCGCGCCGTCCAGACGTGCTGGTGGACGATGAATTGATTTACGCCTTTTACGACAGCCTGGTGCCTGCTGACATTTGTACGGGACAAGGGTTCGAGGCCTGGCGCCGCGAGGAGGAATCAGAGAACTCAAAGTTCCTCTTTCTCAAGCGCGAAGACTTGATGCGCCATGAGGCGGCGGGGATCACCACGGAGCAATTCCCGCATGCCCTGGAGATGGCCGGTCGCAGCTTTGCGCTCGACTACCACCATGAGCCGGGTAGTGCGCGCGATGGCGTCACGCTGACCGTACCGCTGGTGGCACTGAACCAGGTGAACCCGGCACTATGCGACTGGTTGGTGCCCGGATTGCGGCGCGAAAAGGCCATGGGCCTAGCCAAGTCGCTGCCGCAGCGTACCCGCCATCGCCTGGGGACGCTGCCGGCGTTTGTCGATGTTTTCCTGAAGGCGCCGCCGGAGCTCAACGTGAGCATGGCCGAGGCCATCGTGCGCTGGGCGCGACGTGAGTTGACACTGGACGTGCCGCGCGACGGTTTTCAGACCGAACGGCTGCCCGCGCATCTGTCGATGAATTTTCGTGTTGTGGACGAGCACGGGAGGCAGCTCGGCATGGGGCGAAACCTTGCGCAGTTGCGCGCCGAACTGGGCGAGGCCGCCGGAGAGAGGTTCGCGGCCGCAGTGGGCAAGGCGGTTGGCGGGTCGGAAGAAACGACTGTGTCTGGATCGGCAGGCGGCAAGGGCGGGGCGAAGGCGCCCGGCAAGTCGGGGGAGACCGTCACCGAATGGACCTTCGGCGAGCTGGCCGAAGTCATGGAAATCCGCCACGCATCGCAGACCCTGATCGGCTTTCCCGCCATCGTCGATGAGGGTGCCGGCGTGCGGCTGGAGGTGTTCGATGCTGAAGATAAGGCGCGTGCCACGCATCGGGCGGGCCTGCGGCGCCTGTTCATGCTGCAACTGAAGGAGCAGGCGAAGTTCATCGAGAAGAGCCTGCCGAACTTTACCTCACTGGCCCTGCAGTTCTCCTCGTTCGGCGATTCCGGCGAGCTGCGCGCGCAGATGCTGGAGGCGAGCTTTGACCGCGCCTGTATGTCGCCGCCACTGCCGCGCAACGCCGCCGAGTTCACCAAGCGCCGTGACGAAGGCCGTAGCCGCGTCAACCTCATCGCCCAGGAAATCGCGCGTCTGGTCGGCGCCATCCTCGCTGAGCACCAGGCGCTTCAGAAGAAATTACGCGATGCGCAGCGCGCCTTCCCGGCGGCGGTCAAGGACATCCAGGACCAGCTTGCGCGCATCCTCCCCAAACGTTTCATCGCCGATACGCCCTACGAGCGTCTGCAGAACCTGCCGAGATACCTGAAAGCCGCGACGATGCGCATGGACAAGCTGCGTGTCGATGCCGCCCGCGACGCGCGCGGCATGGCCGAACTGCAGTCGCTGCAAACACTCTACCTGCGCGCACTGGCCAATGCGAGAAAGGCCGGCGCCAGCGACGAAAAGCTCGAGCAGTTCGGCTGGCTGCTGGAGGAGCTGCGCGTGCAGCTCTTCGCGCAGGAACTCAGGACGCCCGTGCCGGTGTCGGCGAAGCGGCTGCAGAAGATGTGGGAGGGGATGCAGCGGTAGCACATTGCTGACTCTGCGGATCAAAGCCGTCGAATGAGTGCGCAATTGCCGCGCCACTGTATCCGCGGTGGGCGCGGGTAGTCTGGAGAAGGCGATGATGCGCGAGGTCCTGGGTGTCTTGTTGATGGGGATCGTCCTGTCGGCCAATGCACTGGGAGCCGACGGCCGCAGCGCTGAGCATTTTCGACTGGAAACGCCCGCACGTGTTTCAGCAAGGGTTGCGCCGCCCGCGGGCCATCACACGGTTTTTCCGGCATGTGCCATGATCCAACGTCGCTGCCCTTCGGTGACGATCCATTCAATGCTTTTCCGGGGACTACCGCCATGCCTTACGTCGTCCTGATGACAGACAAGCCCGACTCAGCAAAGCTGCGCGCCGACACGCGCGCGGTCCATGTGGAATACCTCGACGCCAACAAGCACATGTTGCTTGCGGCAGGCGCGCTCATCGAGGACGATGGCACGGGGGGCAACGCCAGCATGTATATCGTCGACACCGACGATCGGGCCGAGGCCGAGCGCTTCTATCGGGACGACCCCTTCCACAAGGTGGGCCTGTTCAGTGATGTGAAGGTGTCGCGCTGGCGCAAGGCATTTTTCAACAAGGCCCGATTGATCTGAATTGAGCATCGTTTCAGGGGGGGGGTGTCAGTCCAGTTGAAGCAACCGGTGTTCGACAATCCGCCGGCGGGGATGAGCGCGGCCGAGTGGCAGGCGCGCTGCGAACTGGCTGCCGCCTATCAGCTCGCGGATATCTATGGCATGAGCGACATGGCGGGAACGCACTTTTCCATGATCGCGCCCGGCGTGGAGAACCAGTACCTGCTCAATCCGTTCGGCATGTTCTACGAGGAGATCACGGCCTCGTCCCTCATGAAGGTGGACCACGAGGGTAACGTGATTTCTGGCTCGACCGAGGCCATCAATATTTCCGGCTTCAAGATCCACGGCGCCATCCACAAGGCGCGGCCCGACCTCGCCTGCATCATCCATACCCACACCGAGGCGATCAACGCCATCGGCATGCAGGAAGACGGCTTGCTGCCGCTCACGCAAAAGGCGCTGACCATGCTGGGCTTCCTGTCGTATCACGACTTCGAGGGCCCGGCAATCGGGATGAAGTCCGATGAACAGGTGCGCCTGCTCGCCAACATCGGTGAGCATGGACGCTGCGTCATCATGCGCAACCACGGCGGCATGACCGCCGGCGCCACGGTGGCCGAGGCCTTCGTGTGGATGTACAAGCTCGAGAGCGCCTGCCGATTCCAGATCTCCGGCCAGTCGGGACGCTCGAAGCTGGTGCGGCCGGCCGATGACATCATCGAGCGTTCGGTGGAGGTCGGGCGGCGCGTCTACAGCCGTGGTGGGGCGGCCGAGTGCGGCGTCCTCGAATGGCCCGCGCTGATTCGCAAGCTCGAGCGCGAGCGCGGCACGTCTTACCGTACCTGATCAGATTGGACTGAAGGGAAGCAGGGGCATCGCACGTTATTTTCCGTCCTCTTGGCAGGCGTCACGCGTTGCTCGGGGATTGCTGGACCTGGATTGTATTCATTCAAGGGGGAGAAGAAATGCGCGCACTGGTGACGGGGGCAAGTTATGGGATCGGTGGGGCCACATGCCGCAAACTGGCGAAGGATGCCATTGCGCGTGGGGAACCCGCGTACATTGTCGCAACGGCCACGGGCCGCAATCCGGACCTCAAAGAGGTTGTCGACGAACTGAAGGCCATGGGTGCCAAGGCGATCGGAATTACCGGGGACCTTTCCGATCCTGATGTGCCCAAGCGCCTGGTCGCCGAGGCGGTGGAGTTTTGCGGCGGGCTCGATGCCCTGGTATCCAATGCCGTGATGCGGCACAAGGCCACCATGCTCGAGCTCGAAGTCAAGGACTGGGATCGCTCGTTTGCCGTGAATACGCGCGCAACCTGGCTGCTCGCAAAAGCGGCCCACCCGGCACTCAAGGCATCGGGCGGGTCCATCGTGGCCGTGACGTCCATCGCTGGGATTTTCCCGCACGCAAATTACGGCCCGTATGCGCCCAGCAAAGCGGCGCTGATCAACCTGGTCGAGATGCTGGCGCATGAGTGGGGGGAGGACGGTATCAGGGTCAACAGCATCGCGCCCGGCATGACGCGCACGCGAAACGCGGAGCCTGTCTATGCCAACAAGGACATCCTGGAGCAGCGGGCCGCGGCCATTCCGCTCAAGCGGGTGGCGGACCCTTCGGAGATGGCGGGGGCCATCGCGATGTTGCTGAGCAAGGATGCGTCCTACATCACCGGACAGAACGTGGTTGTCGACGGGGGGTACTCCAAGGCCATCATGTCGTTCGTGCCCGGTCGTTTCATGCCGAAGGCGAGTGACAAGAAGCCAGACTGATTGCGGCGGGCTTCGGTGCCGCTGCACGAAATGAGTGGGCGGCGTTCGGGTGATTGGATGACCTGGGGGGAGGCCGTCCAATCGACGCAGGAAAACCTTGATTCCGGTTGAGGAGGTGGCAATGGTTACAACGCAGCACGTTCGCAAGGGCATGCCAGCGTCGGTCGTGAAGAGCG
The DNA here is from genome assembly GCA_947476535.1 of Betaproteobacteria bacterium. Classification (GTDB taxonomy): domain Bacteria; phylum Pseudomonadota; class Gammaproteobacteria; order Burkholderiales; family SG8-39; genus CAIYPG01. Next base: position 23,716 of record CANJRC010000030.1, on the reverse strand, counting down.
CTGCGGCACTCGGGATGGCGCTGGCCTTCCTGCCGATCTCGGTGTCGGCGCAATCGGAGTCCGCTGCTTATCAACCGGCCGAGTGGGAGAAGATTGTCGCCGCTGCAAAAAAGGAGGGGCGCGTTGTCGTCTATTACACTCCGGTGACTCCCGTCATCCTCAGGCTCAAGGCGGATTTCGAGGCCGCCTTCCCGGGAATCGTGCTCGAACACTCGCGGGCCATCAGCGGCACCGTTGCGAAAATAGAAGCCGAACGCAAGTTGGGTGCGGACGGCGGTGATGCGCACCTGGACAGCTCCTCGATCACCTGGACGCGGGAGCTCGCCAAATCGGGGGCGCTCAAGCCGCCGGCAGGGCCGGAGAGTCGCAGGTGGCCCGCAGCCCACCTGCTCGATGGTGTGGTCCTCGTCCTGGGGATGGAGCCGATCACCATCGCCTACAACACGAATCTGGTCAAAACGCCGATCAACGGCTACCCGGATTTGCTGCGTGCCGAATTCAAGGGAAAGATCGCCACGACGGAAATCCTGTCGCCCACTTCCGTGGCGTGGTACGAGTGGCTGGAGAAGACGCAGGGGGCCGACTTCCTGCAGAAGCTGGCGGATCTCAGTCCGCGCTACTTTACCGGGGTAGCACCGTCGACCCAGGCCGCGGTGTCGGGCGAAATGACGGTCGCCGCGTACAGCATTCCGACCACCGCGCTGCCGCTGATTGCGCAAGGCGCCCCCATCCGGATGGTGCTTCCCAATCCGAGCTTCGGCATCCGTTACACGGGTGCCGTCTTTGCGTGGGCAAAGCGGCCGAACGCCGCGCTGGTGTTCCTCGATTACCTGATGTCGCCACGCGGGCAGGCGACCTGGCACGGCAAGGGGGAAACGGCCAGTCCGCTGCTGAACATTCCGGGCGCGCTGGACAGCCGCACGGTGCATGCGTATGACCCGGCGCCCTACACGCCCGAGGTGGTCAAGGCGTACACCGCGAAGTGGAATGCAATGTTCAAGCGATAGCAAACCAACCGATTAATGGAGCCGACTATGAATTTCGATCTGGTAATACGCAACGGTACGGTGGTCGATGGATCCGGCCGGCCGCGCTATCGCGCCGATGTGGGCATCCAGGGCGACAGGATCGCTTTCATTGGTCGCATCCGCGAACGCGGTGCGCAGGAGATTGACGCCGAGGGCAAGTTCGTCGCGCCTGGCTTCATCGAAGTCCATTCGCACATGGATGCGCAGGTGTTCTGGGACCCGCTGGGCACCTGCCCTTCGTGGCACGGCGTGACCAGCACCATCATGGGCAACTGCGGTTTCACGCTGGCACCCTGTCGCGCATCCGAAGCGGACCTGGTCTTTCGCAGCATCGAGCGCGCGGAGGACATCGCGCGCAAGACCATGCTGGCCGGTATCGAGTGGAAATGGGAAACCTTCGCGCAGTACCTGGACGTGGTCGATGCGCTGCCGAAGAACATCAACTACGCGGGCTATATCGGCCACAGCGCCCTGCGCACCTACGTGATGGGCGAGCGTGCATTCGAGCAGAAAGCCTCTGTTGCAGAGGTCGAGGCCATGACGCGCGAACTGGAGTCGGCGCTGAAGGCGGGCGCCATCGGTTTTTCCACCTCACGCACGGACTCGCACAGCACCTATGACGACAAGCCGGTGCCGAGCCGCGTGGCCGAGTGGAGCGAAATCCGCACCCTGGTCAATGCCATGGGGGCGCTGGGCGCGGGCCTGTTCGAGATCACCACCGAGAACTTCGGCACGCCGGAGTCGCGGCGACCCTTCCAAGACGCGTTGCAGGCGCTGGCCCTGGAGTCGGGGCGGCCTGTGACCTTCATCACGGTCAACGTGCCATGGCATGGCGATGCCTGGAAGGAGATGCTGGCCCTGACCGAGCGAACGGTGGCGCAGGGCGGACGCATGGTGTCGCAGGTGCAGTGCCGCGCGGTGCAGTCCATCCTCGGCTTCAAGGTGCGGCTGCCGTTCGATCAGTTGCCGACGTGGAAGACCCTGCGCAGCCAGCCGCTCGAAGCGCAGAAGGCGGGCCTGCTGGATCCGGCGCTGCGCGCTCGACTGGTAGCCGAGGCCATGAACGGGCCCTACGGCAGCAACTCGCGCGGCGTGGAGGCGCGTGCCCCGGACTGGGATGCGCTGTGCCTATTCGACTCGCCGATCGGGCCGTACCGCAGCCTGGCGAGCCTGGCGGCCGAGCGCGGCGTTACGCCCGCCGATGTGATGATCGATGCGGCTCTGGCCACCAATCTCGAGCAGTTTTTCGTGCAGCCCATTGCCAACTGTGACATGCGCGATGTCGAGAAGCTGCTGATGCATCCCAATTCGGTGGTCGGCGGATCGGACTCCGGGGCGCATGTGAGCCAGATCATCGACTCCTCGATGCCGACCTTCCTGCTCGCCTACTGGGTGCGCGAGAAGGGCGTGCTGAGCTGGGAGCAGGCGGTGCGCAAGCTCACCCTCGATTCGGCGCTGGCCTGGCAATTGCAGCATCGCGGCCTGGTGGCGACGGGTAACGTAGCCGATCTGGTGGTGTTCGATCCCGAGACGGTGGCCCCCGCGATGCCGGAGGCTGCGCACGACCTGCCGGCGGGCGGGTTGCGGCTGAAGCAGAAGGCCACGGGGATCGCGGCGACCATCGTCGCGGGCCAGGTCATCCTTCGCGACGGCGAGCACACCGGCGCCATGCCGGGACGGGTGCTGCGCGGTCCGCTGGCCGAAGCACGTTAGCCTGCATTGAATGGATTGCACATGAGGAGCGATATGAATGGCTGATACACCTGCGCGCCGCGTCCGACGCGGTCTGAAACACCCGGTGATCGATGCCGATGGCCACTGGCTGGAACTGCAGCCGATTTTCCTGGACTACCTGGGCGAGGTGGCCGGCGCGAAGAGCGTGGACCGCTACAAGGCGATGTCCGCGGCCTATCTCGGCTATGACTGGTATCGCGCGACGCCTGTCGAGCGTGCCCGCAATCGCATGCAACGTTCGCCCTGGTGGCAATTGCCGAGCAACACCCTCGATCGTACGGCAGCGATGGTGCCCCGGCTGTTCCACGAGCGACTGGACGACCTGGGTATCGATTTCGCGCTGGTCTACCCGAGCCTCGGCTTTCTGCTGCCGCGCATGCCCGACGATGACATGCGCCGTTCGATCATCCGGGCCTACAACGTGATGGCCGCCGACATGTTCCGTCCCTACGGGGCACGAATGACGCCCGCTGGCGTGTGTGCGCTGAACACACCGGCCGAGGCCATCGAGGAGGCGGAGTATGCCGTGCGCACACTCGGACTAAAGGCGCTGGTGATGAATTGCACAGTGCCGCGGCGCATCGAAGCCGACGCCGACTGGCAGCCCGATCCCGCGAAGCGCCGCGTCTATGTCGACAACCTGGGCATGGACAGCCCCTACGACTACGACCCGGTATGGGCCAAGATGGTCGAGCTGAAGGTGGCGGTGACCAACCACAATGGCAGCATGGGTTGGCCGGACCGCTCCTCGCCCACCAGCTTTGTGGGCAACCACTTGGGCCACTTCGCGCAGAGCCACCACGCCTTTGCGCGCGGCCTGTTCATGGGCGGTGTGACACAGCGCTTCCCCACGCTCAAGTTCGGTTTCCTCGAGGGCGGCGTGGGCTGGGCCTGCAACCTGCACGCGGACCTGATCGGGCACTGGAAGAAACGTAACAAGGCGGCGCTGGATAAAAACCTCGATCCCCAGAAGCTGGACCTGCGCGAAGTGCGCAGCCTGATGGAGAAGTACACCGCGGGCAACAAGCGCTTCGAGGGCCGCCTCGACGAGATCCTGGCGCGCAACCTGCATTTCGTGCACGACAAGTCGCAGGCGGAACTGGCCGAGCGCGACCGGCATGAGGACGAATTCGCCCATGTGAAGATCCGCGACGTCGCGGACATCGATCGGCTGTTCGTGGACAACTTCTATTTCGGCTGCGAGGCCGATGACCCCATCACCGCCTGGGCCTTCGATCCGCGCATGAAGGTGCGCATGAAGGCCATCATGGGCTCCGACGTGTCGCACTTCGACGTGCCGGATGCCACCGAAGTGCTGGAGGAGGCCTGGGAGATGGTGGAGGACGGCCTCATCACCGAGGAGAATTTCCGCGAGTTCACTTTCAGCAACATCGTCGAGTTGCACGGCGGGATGAACCCCGATTTCTTCAAGGGAACGGTGGTGGAGCAGGCGGCGCAGGAGGTGCTGTCGGCGAGTTCCAGGGCCGGCTGACACAGCGCCTGTCATCGAGGCGGGGTGGGGCGTGAATCCGGCATTGTCGTCGACCGATCGTTGGGCCAGCGGCAGGAATGATGGATTATTGAAAGAAGTCCCTGTCAGTAATTCAAAAATTTACGTAAGCCAGTTGGCGATTGTTAATGCTAATTGGCAGTATTTGTCGGCCCCGCTCCTCCGCGGCGCCACCGCACGGTAAGATTGCCGCTGCCGCCGCCGGTTTCCGGTTTCTTCCGACAGCCCCACGGAGTCCTTCCCTTGAGTTTGCCCGCCGACACCTTCCATGCCATTCACGCCAACATCGCCCGGGTGATCCGCGGCCAGGACGGGGTGCTGCGGCGGTTGCTCGCCGCCTACGCCGCGGGCGGCCACGTGCTGCTCGAAGACCTGCCGGGCACTGGCAAGACCACGCTGGCCAAGGCGCTGGCGGTGTCCACCGGCGAGAAGTTCCGCCGCGTGCAGTTCACGCCCGACCTCCTGCCCTCGGACATCCTCGGCGTGTCGGTGTACAACCCGCGTGACCAGAGTTTCGTGTTCCATCAGGGTCCCATCTTCACCAACGTATTGCTCGCCGACGAGATCAACCGCGCCTCCCCGCGCACGCAGTCGGCGCTCCTGGAGGTGATGGCCGAAGGCCAGGTGTCGATCGAGGGCAAGACCTGGAAGCTGGACGATTTCTTCGTCATCGCCACGCAGAACCCGGTGGAGTTCCGCGGCACCTACCCGTTGCCCGAGGCGCAGATGGACCGCTTCGCGGCCTGCCTGGCGCTGGGCTACGTGGATGCCGAGACCGAGGCCGAGGTGGTGTCCTCGCAGGAGCGCTCGCACCCGCTGGCGGCGCTGGCCGCCTGCGTCGCGACAGCGGACATCGGTGCGCTGCGCGCGGCGGTGGGCGAGGTGCGCGTGAGCGCCGAGGTGCGCGCCTACGCCATCGCGCTGGTGCGGGCGACGCGCACCGCGGCGGGCGTGTCGCTCGGCGCCGGGCCGCGCGCCTCCATCGCGCTGACGCGCACGGCGCAGGCGCTGGCGCTCTTCGACGGGGCCGAATTCGTGCACCCGGAGCATGTGCGCGAGATGGCGGTGGCAGTGATCGCGCATCGCCTGGTGATCGAGCCGCAGGCCAAGTTCTCCGGCACCACCGGCCGCCGGCTGGTCGAGGAATTGCTCGAGACGCTGCCGGTGCCGGCATAGGCACGCACGCGCCCGGGAGCGACAGGTGCGCATCCAGGATCCACTGATGGCGTTTCGCGCCATCACGCGCTGGCTCTTCTACTACTCGTACCGGCGGCTGTCGCGCTTCACGCATTGGTCGGAGCGCCGCCTCACCGGCGTCGGGCGCGTGGCGGTAACGGCGACGGTGGCGTTCGCGCTCTTTGGCATCGACACCGAGCAGACCACGGCCTACCAGGGCTTCACGTTCCTGGTGTCGCTGTTGCTGCTCTCCGTGCTGTTCCTGTCCGTGACGTCCGTGACCTATCGTCGGCGCAATCGCGGGCGGTTTGCCGTGCGCCGCGACCTGCCGCGCTTTGCCACGGCCGGCGAGCCGCTGGAGTACCGCGTGTGGGTGCGCAAGACGGGGAGCGTATCCGGCCGCGCCGAGCGCGGGCTGACGTTGTACGAGGACCTGGCATTTGACTGGCCCACGCGCGCCGAGCTCGCGCGCGCCAAGGAGCCCGGCGTCAAGCGCAACAAGATCGATGAATTCATGGGTTTTTACGCTTGGGTCTGGCTGCTGGCCGAGCGGCGCAACGGCGCGGTGGAGGCGCGCGACCTGCCCGTGCTGCCGGCAGGCGGCGAGGTGGCGGTCAACGTGCGCCTGACGCCGCGGCGGCGCGGCGCGGTGCGCTTTGCCGGCGTGAGCCTGGCGCGCACCGATCCGCTGCGGCTGTGCCGGGCCTTCGTGCGCAACGCTTTGCCGCAGTCGGTGCTGGTGCTGCCGCGGCGCTATCGCCTCGCGCCGATCACGCTGGCGGGCCATCGCCGCTACCAGCCGGGCGGCGTGGCGCTGGCCTCCTGGGCGGGCGACTCCGAGGAATTCTTCGGCCTGCGCGACTACCGGCCGGGCGACCCGCTGCAGCGCATGCACTGGAAGAGCTTCGCGCGCCTGGGCCAGCCCATCGTCAAGGAATTCCAGACCGAGTTCTTCGAGCGCCATGCGCTGGCCCTCGACACCGCGCCGGCCCATGGGGGCGATGCCGGCGGACAGGCCTTCGAGGAGGCGGTGTCGGTGGCGGCGTCCTTTGTCTACACCCTGGATACGCAGGAGTGCCTGCTCGACATGCTGTTCGCGGGCGAGGAGGCGCATGTGTATACCGCTGGTCGCGGCTTGCTGCGCGCCGAGCACCTGCTCGAAGTGCTGGCGGGCGTGCAGCGACAGGAGCGCGATACCTTGCAGCAACTGGAGCGCGCGGTGCTCGAGCGGCGCGGCGAACTGAGCGGCTGCATCCTCGTCCTCGGCGCCTGGGACGAAGGCCGTCGCCGGCTGGTGGAGGCGCTGCGCTCGGCCGGCCTGCAGCTGCTGGTGCTGGCGGTGGTTGATGACGCGGCGGCGATCGACCCGGCCGTATACGCGGCGGCGGGCGTGCACCGCGTGCGCGTCGGCCACGTGCAAGAGGACCTCTTGTCGCTATGACGGCGAGCACGTGAACACGCCCTTCGGCATGGTTGGCGCGGCGCTGCTTTTCTGGGGCTGGCAGACCGGATGGCTGCCGCTGGCGGTGCCGCTCGCTATCGCCATCGAGGCGCGCGTGCTGTGGCGGCCGACGCTCACGCTCGATCTGCAGGGCGTCAATCGTTTCGCCGACCTGTCGTCGCTGGCGCTGATCGCGTTGGGCGCGTGGCTCCTGGTGACGCTGGAGGCGCCGCGCGCCGGGCGTACCGTCATCGGCATGGCGCAATGGCTGCCGCTGACGCTCGCGCCGCTGGCTCTCGTGCAGGCTTACCTCGTGCGCGCGCCGCTGGATGTGTCGGTGCTGTTCGTGACGCTGCGCGCGCGCCGGCCCACCGGCATGCGCGTGGACATGGGCTTCGTCTATGTCATCGCCTGCGTGCTCGGCGCCTCCACGGCCAATGTAAGAAATGAAATGTTCTACGCCGGTGCGGCGGTGTTCGCCTCCTGGTCGCTGTGGAACCTGCGCTCGCGGCGCTACCACCGCACCGTGGCCTTCGCCATGCTGATGGTGGCGAGCGTGCTGGGCTATGGCGGGCACCTGGCGCTCAATCAGTTCCAGGGCGCGTTGAGCGAGTGGGTGGGCGAGTTGCTCGACCGCTCGGTGGATGCCAATCCGTTTCGCACCCACAGCCAGATTGGGCAGATCGGCGCGCTCAAGCTTTCGGACCGTATCGTGATGCGCGTGCATGTGCCGGCGGGGCCTTCCGGCGAGCAACCGCTGCCGCTCCTGTTGCATCGCGCCAGCTACAACGTGTTCTTCTCGCCGAGCTGGATCGCGCGCCCGGTGGCGTTCGATGCGTTGCCGGGCGATGCGGAGCAGGGCTGGTCGCTGCGGGCGGGTGGCAGCGCGGCGGGCGCGGGCGGTGCGGCTGCGGAGCGCGCGCGCGAGCGCGCCGTGGAGGTGATCGATTATGCGAGGAACGGCAAGACCATCCTCGCACTACCCACCGGGACGGTATTCCTCGACGGCCTGCCGCCGGCCGAGCTGCGGCGCAGCGGCTTCGGCAGCACCAACGTCGACACGGCGCCCGGGTTCCTGCGCTATCGCGCCTACCGCGGCGAGGGGGCGTCGGTGGAGTCGCCGCCGGCCGACGCCGACTACGCCGTGCCCGCGCGCGAGCGCGAGACGCTGGGCGCAGTGGCGGCGGAGCTTGGACTGCATGGCCCTGCGCCGCGCGAGGCGCGCCGTCGCATCGAGCGCTTCTTCGCCGAGAAGTTCCGCTACACCACCTGGCTCCAGGCCTCATCGCCACAGGTGCCCACGGCGCTGGGGACTTTCCTCACGCGCACGCGCGCCGGTCACTGCGAGTACTTCGCCAGCGCCACCGTGCTGCTCTTGCGCGAGGCCGGCATCGCGGCGCGCTACGCCACGGGCTTCTCGGTGCAGGAGCGCAGCTCGGGCGAGGAGTTCGTGGTGCGCGAGCGCCATGCCCACGCCTGGACGCGCGCCTGGATCGACGGGGGCTGGGTGGACATCGACACCACGCCGCCGCAGTGGTTCGCCGTGGAGGGCGGGGATGCTGGCGTCACGCAGTGGTTCACCGACGCATGGTCGTGGCTGCGCTTTGCCTGGGGGCGCTACCAGACATCTGACGACGATACCGTGTCGCGCCCGCTCCTGATCGGCTTCTTGGTGGTGCTCTTCGCGTGGCTCGCCTGGCGCATCTTCCGCGAGCCGGGAAAGCGCGTGCAGGCCGTGGCTGGCGAAAAGGGCATGGCGCCGGTGTCCGGCGCCGACTCGGAGTTCTACCGTATCGAAGCCCTGCTGGCGGAGCGGAACCTCGGTCGCGATGCGGCCGAGCCGCTCACCGCATGGCTATCGCGGCTCGCGCGTGGCGGAATCACCGCGGATCGCATCGAGGAGCTGCGCGCCATCGTGCGGCTGCACTACCGGCTGCGCTTCGATCCGCTGCCCATGGCGCCGGAGTCGCGCGAGGAGCTTCGTGGCCGCGTCGCGCGCTGGCTGGAGTGGGCGCAGGCGGGCACGCAGGAGGCCGGGGTGGCGGACGCGAGTGGCGGATGATTGGTGGCAGTATTTATCCTTTTCATGTCTGACAGTAAAAGAACTATTACGTAAAGTGGCAGTAATTGTTATCGGTTGCAATATTTGTTTTGCAACCGTTCAATGTAGGGGGGCTGAGGGGATGTATCCCCTCATTTTGAATCGGCTAAATGACCTGATCAGGGCAGCATCTTCGCGGACCAGGGGGCCGGCAGCTGACCGCCCAGCACGTTCGAGTCGCCGCGCATGGCCTTGCCCTGCACCCTGCCCGTGAAGAGGCGCGAATCGCCGTTGCGGTCGATCAGGTTGAAGCGGATGGTGTCGCCCCGGAGGCGCGCGCCGAACGCGGTGGTGGGGCGTCCATCGATGTCGGCGGCGCTGCTGAGCATCTGGTGGGCCTGCTCGAAGCGCAGGGCGTAATCGGTGTCGCCCATTCGCATCGCCCAGCGGCCCTCCACCTGCGCCGGTACCAGCCACAGGTAGGCGCGGCGCTCCTCCACCTGCACCATTTCATCCGGGGTCCAATCGCCCAGCGTGAAGTGGTGCGAGACGAGGCGCGTGCCCGGTGCGAGCGTGAGCAGCTTCGCCCGCAGCTTCTCCATCACGGGCGGGCTGATGTACATGGCGATCACCGTCGCCTTGGACAGGTCGGTCTCGAACAGATCCTGCTTGATGAATTTCGCACGTCCTGCCACGCCCTGCCGTTTTGCCGAACGGATGGAATAGTCGATGAGGTTTTGTTCCAGTTCGACCCCCAGCGCGCGCGCGCCGAAAACCTTGGCTGCTGCGATGGGGATGCGGCCGTCGCCCGATCCCAGGTCGATGACGAAGTCGCGGCGCGTGGTGTCCGCCAGTTGCAGCATGCGGTGGATGAGAAGATCCGGCGTCGGCACCCACACCGAGTCCTTGCTGACCTGCCCGATCGGGGCCGGGAGGGTGTCCTGCGTCTGGGCGTGTGCGGCGGCGAAGCCGAGCGCCAAGAGTGCGGCGAGGACGCTACGGAGTCGTTTCAGGTTCATGGGCGTTGTTGCAGATGAAAGCGCGAAAGTCTACGTCAGGGTCCTGCTTCGCGCCAGTTCCTGCCCGACCGACGGGGCACCGGACAGGTGCGCGAAACATACTGTCAGCGGCTCGCGGCACCATCGGATGTCGGCGCCGGGGGATACAGGAGGCTGGCGACGACGGATGCCGCAAGTATTGCCGCCACGAGGCCCAGCGACAGGACCACGGGCAGCTTGATCCATTCGACCACCAGCATCTTGGTGCCGACGAAACCGAGCACCCCCGCGAGGCCGTACTTGAGCAGGTGGAAGCGATCGGCGACGTCCTGCAGCAGGAAGTACATTGCCCGCAGGCCGAGGATGGCGAATACGTTGGAGGTCAGCACGATGAACGGGTCGGTGGTGATGGCGAAGATGGCCGGAATGCTGTCCACCGCAAACACCAGGTCGGTGAATTCCACCAGCACCAGCACCAGCAGCAGCGGGGTGGCGAAGCGCACTCCGTCCTTGACGACGAAAAAGCGCTCTGCATGTAATTCGGGCGTGATGCGCAGGTGTCCGCGCATCCAGCGCAGCAGCGGGTTCTTCTCCAGGTCCGGCGTGTCGGCCGCCATCCAGGCCATCTTCACGGCGGTAAAGACCAGGAAGGCGCCGAAGAAATACAGGATCCAGTGGAACTGGCTGATCAGCCAGGCACCGGCGAAGATCATGACGGTACGCATCACAATCGCGCCGATCACGCCGTAGAGGAGCACGCGGCGCTGGTATTCGGCGGGAACGGCAAAGTAGGTGAACAGCATCAGCCAGACGAAGATGTTGTCCACCGCCAACGCCTTTTCGATGACGTAGCCGGTGAGGAATTCCAGCCCCTTGGCGTTGGCGACCTCGCGCCCGGCGGTGGCGTCCAGGTGCCACCAGAGCAGCGCGTTGAAGGCGAGCGCGATGGATACCCATACCACTGACCAGCCGGCTGCTTCGCGCATTGATATCTTACGGGCGTGCCGGCCGCCGAGGGCGAAAAGGTCCACCGCGATCATGATGGCCACGAAGACGAAGAATCCCGCCCACATCCACCAGGTGCCGATGCTCTCGATCATGAAGCGTTGTCCCTCGGTTGCGACCGTGACATTTTAGCTCGTGACTAGCGCAACCAATGAAGCACCAGCGCGAGCGCCAGTGTTGCGCTGAGCAGCAGCCGTAGGGCGGGGATGCGCCTGTCGCTCGCGACGATGGCGACCGACGAAGCGCGGCTGCGGCGCAGCCTGGCCAGTTTGCGTGCATGGGCCTCGAGCCTGTCATGCTCGTCGCGCACCTTGTGGAAATGGGCCGCGTGCGCCGGCGCTTTAGTGCGCATCGGCTCCCTCCCCAGTGGTGGCATCTCCGACGCCGGTCTTGCCTTCGCGGCGCTCACGCGGATGGCGCACAGCGTTCACGGCGCGCCCCATCCTGCGCGACACGGTTCTCGCAGCACGGTCGGCGGCGCGGTCGATGGCGACGTAGAGGTTTTCTTGGATATCGTCGATGACCATCAGCTGCTGGTCCTTGACGCCGATGCGCACGCGACAGCACTTGTCGCGGCCACCGCGCGGGCCGTTGATATCGGAGAGCACTACCGTGATGGTGGTTATGCTGCCGGCGGCGTGGGACAGGGCGAGCCGAAGCCGGCGCTCGGTGTGCTCGCGGATGGCCGGTGTCAGAGTGAAGCCGTGCGAACGGATGCTCAGGTGAAGGGCAGATCCCATGTCGTTCCTCCTAGGGTTTCAGTGTCGGGCCTGCGGCTTGCAGGCCTGCGGCGAAGATTAGGGGTTGCCAAACATAAGGAAAAGTCGAATATAATTAATATATGATTCGGTAAAGACGATATATCTAGGCGCTTCGCGGAGGATTCCATGGCGGCAATCAATTACAAGCACCTGCATTACTTCTGGGCGGTGGCCAAGGCGGGCAGCATCACGCGCGCCGGCGAGCGCCTGCACCTCACGCCGCAGACCATCAGCGGGCAGCTGACGCAGTTCGAGGAAGTGCTCGGTTACCGCTTGTTCGATCGCATCGGGCGGCGCATGGAGCTCACCGACGCCGGCCGCATTGCCCTGGGCTACGCGGACCAGATCTTCGCCCTGGGCCAGGAACTGCAGGAGTCGCTGCGCAACGAGCAGGGGTCGCGCGCGCTGGTGTTCCGGGTCGGCATCATCGACGCCGTACCGAAGTCGCTCGCCTACCAGCTGGTGGAGCCGGCGGTGCACCTGGATGAGTCGGTGCGCATGGTGTGCCTCGAGGGCAAGTTCATGGACCTACTGGCGGACCTCGCGGTGCAGCGGCTGGACATCGTGATCTCCGACCGTCCCATGCCCTCCAACGTGAACGTGCGCGGGTTCAACCACCTGCTGGGAGAATGCGGCGTGGAGTTCTTTGCCACGCCGGGACTAGCGCGCCAGTTGAAGGGAAAGTTCCCGGAGTGCCTGGAGGGTGCTCCGTTGCTCTTGCCGGGCGAGGATTCCGCAGTGCGGCCGCGGCTGATGTCGTGGTTATCACAGCGCCAGCTGCGGCCGCGCATCGTCGGTGAGTTCGACGATGGCGCGCTGATGAAGGCGTTCGGCGAGGCGGGTGCGGGCGTCTTCCTCGCGCCCAAGGCCATCGCGTCGGTGGTTTGCAGGCATTTCGGCGTGATATCGCTGGGCGGCACGGACGACATCACCGATCAGTTCTATGCCATCTCGGTCGAGCGCAAGCTCGCCCATCCGGCCGTTGTCGCCATCAGCTCATCGGCGCGGCTCAAGCTGTTCGCCGCCACCGGCGATGCGGTGAAGGCAGTTGGGCGCAAGCGCGCAGCAACGCGCTGATCAGAGTAAGCAGGTTCTCAGCGCGCGGCGCCCTGCTTGGCCAGCGGCAGTCCCGCCATCCGCCAGGCGTTGGTGCCGCCGTCCACATGTACCACATGTGCCATGCCTGCAGCGCGCAGGCGCTCGGTGGCGAGCTGGCTGCGCGTGCCGGTCTGGCAGATGATGAAGATCGGCTGTCGGAGTCCTGCGCGTGCCATCAGTGCGATGGCGTCCAGCTGGTCGAGGGGAATGTTTTCCGCCCCATCGACATGCTCCTGGAAAAATTCCGCCGGCGTGCGCACGTCGATCAGCAGCGCGCGATCGGAGGCATCGGCCTTGCGCCACTGGTCTGAGAACTGCTGCACCGAGAGGCTCTGCCGGTCGGCGATGGCCGTTGATCCCGGTGCCCTCAGCCCCGCTGGCAATTCGGCACCGCCGACAAGGTTCGCGGGCACTGCCTCATGGATGCGCTTGGGGGTGGGCAGGCCGAGCGAGGCCATGGTCTGCACGAACGCTTCCTTCGTCTTGCCCGTGATGCGGGCATTGAACAGTTTTTCTTCGCCGATGCTGCTGACGCGCCGCCCCTTGTAGTCATGGCCGGGATAGACCAGCACCTGCTCGTCCAGGGCGAAGAGCTTGACCGTGATGCTGTGATAGAGGGTCTCGGCGCTGCCGCTCTGGAAGTCGGTGCGGCCACAGCCCCCGATCAATAGCGCATCGCCGGTGAAGACCCTGTCGCGCCACAGGAAGGACACGCTGCCCGCGGTGTGCCCCGGTGTGGCAATGACGAGGATTTCCTCGTGCCCGAAGAGGATGACGTCGCCATCGGTGAGGTAGCGGTCGTAGCCCGCGGCATTGCAGTCGCGGGACACCGCTGTTTGCAACCCTGAGCCTGCCTTTTCATTACTTTGCGTAATTGCGGAAACACCGAGTGCCTGCTTGATGGCCTGCGCGGCGGTGACATGGTCTGCGTGCACGTGCGTGTCCAGTGTGTAGCGCAGCGCGAGCCCGTTGTCGCGCAGGAGCGCGAGGTCACGTTCGAGCTGCTCGATGACCGGATCGATGAGGACGGCCTCGTGGGTGGAGTCGTCCGCGATAAGATAGGTGTAGGTTGAGGATGCAGGGTCGAACAGTTGCCGGAAAGTCATGGTTGCAAGCTCCGATATTCTTATCTATTTGTATCAGACATAGCCGATGCTATTGAATAAAACAAAGAATTATGATCATCCAGCACTGGGAGTACTTTGCCTTCTGGTGCTCCTGTTGCTGCCTGCAAAGGTGCCTGCCGCAGGGCTCGACCGCGCCGGCATGCCTTTCGCACCCTCGCGCATCGTCATTGCGATCATGGAAAACCGGCCGTACTCGCGCATTATCGGCAATCCGGCGGCGCCTTACATCAATTCGCTGGCCCGGCGCGGCATGTTATTTACGCAATCCTACGGCATTACGCATCCGAGCCAACCCAACTACCTTGCGCTTTTTTCCGGCTCGACGCAGGTCGTGAAAGGCAACGAATGCCCGGCAGCCGTGGGCGGGGACAATCTGGCCGCCTCACTGCTGCGGGCGGGCCGTTCGTTTGCAATCTATTCGGAGGCCATGCCCGCGGTCGGGTACACGGGCTGCGCGGCCGGGAATTACCAGCGCAAGCACAACCCCGTGGTCGGGTGGCAGCAGGGTGAACTGGCGGGAGGCGGTGGATTGCCGGCGGCGATGAACCAGCCGTTCTCGGCGTTTCCATCCGATCCGGCACGCCTGCCCACCGTATCGATGGTGGTGCCGGACCAGTCCAACGACATGCATGACGGCCGGGAACCGGAGACGATACGTCGCGGGGATGCATGGCTCGCGACGCATCTGGATGCCTATGTGCGCTGGGCCGATGCCAACAACGGGCTGTTCATCCTCACCTTCGACGAGGACGACGGATCAGAGGGCAACCGCATCGTCACGCTGTTCACCGGCGCAATGGTGCGCCCTGGCACCTACAGCGAGCGCATCGATCACTATCGCGTGCTTCGCACCGTGCTCGCGCTATACGGGTTGAAGGGCATCGGCCAAAGCGAGCACTTCGATCCCATCGAAGGGATCTGGAAAACACCTGTTGGTGTCAGGTCGCGGTGAGCGACGGCCTCGGGGGCGGTGACAACGTACAATCGTTTCTCTTGGTTAATCTCCACGTCCGCAAAGGGTTGCCAATGATTACCGACGCGCAAGTGCATTTGTGGGAGGCGAGCAGTGCAAAGTGGCCGTGGGCCGAAGGCGCCAAGGCGCATCTGGCAGAGCCCATGACGGCGGAGCGCATGCTGGCCCTGATGGATGCAGCGGGCGTTGGGCGCGCAATCATTTCGCCATTGATGCTGACCGACTGGGCGCCCGACTACGCGCTGGATGTCGCCGCGCGCTACCCGGAGCGTTTCAAGGTGATGGGTTGGTTCTGGCCGGAACGGCATCAGACCTACGATAGGTTGGCACGCTGGCTGGATGACCCGCGCATGTGCAGCATGCGCCTCTTGATCTGGACGCCTGAACTACTGGCCACGATGACCGGCGAAGGCATGGCACCCTTCTGGGGCGCACTGGAGCGCCATGGCATCCCGGTGGCGTTCATGCTCCAGGACAACGACGCCAAGGCGATGGCGCCGGTGGCGCGCCGTCATCCGGGATTGAAGCTGATCGTCGACCACATGAACTGGCCGATCACCGCGGAGAGCCGTGAGCGGAAAATGGCCGATCTGGAGGCGCTGTCCGTGCATCCGAACGTGTACCTGAAGGTGTCTTCGCTGCCGCGCTTTGCCACCGGCCTAGAGCCGTATCAGGACGTGCATCCAATGATCCGGCGCGTTCACGCGGCATTCGGCGCACGGCGCCTGATGTGGGGTTCGGACCAGAGCCAGATCATTGCGCGCGACCTGTGCGGCTATACCGAGCACGTGGATATCATCCGGGTCGGGGCGGCGCGCTACCTGCCGCCTGATGATGTGGTGTGGATCCTGAGCGGGACCGCGTCGGCAGTGTTCAGCTGGGCGTGAGTGCGTGGGGGCGCGGGCGCAGCAATTGCATGCCCACCAGCAGCGCCGGCACACCGCAAATAATGAAGCCGATGCCGTAACTGCCGGTGCCGTTGAGCAGCGCTGAATACACCAGCGGGAATGCCGATGCGCCCGCTTGGCCAAATGAGAGCACGCCGCCGGTGACGGTTCCGCGCATGTCCTCCGGCGCCAAGCGCGCGGCTTCCGCCAGCAGTATGCCGTGCCAGGACAGCGCGGTGACCCCCAGCACGCCGGCGATCATGCCCACCAGAATGGTCGGCCAGCTGGGGCCGCAGAGGGCGAGCAGCATCACGCTGGCAGTCATGGCAAAGGCGAGCCCGGCCATCAGGAGGCGCGGAGGGACACGCACGCTGCCGAGCCAGCCCCACACGATGCGGCTGGGCACGGCCACTGCCACGGCAATCGAAAATACGAAGCCCGCGGCCACCGGCGTGTAACCGATGGTGGTCAGGTAGACGACGAAATAGGCGGTGAAGGTGGCCTGCACGCCGTTGAAGGCGAGGCAGGCCAGCGACAAGGCGCGCAGGTTGGGTGTCTTGATCACCGACGCCAGTGTCGACTGGAAGTCCGACATCTTGAAGCTGCGGGTCGGCTCGCGGTCCGCGTCGAACATCCCGCGCACCGGTTGCAGCAACAGGGCGTACAGCACGCACGCCGCCGCGCTAGCCAGCATCGTAGTGCGCCAGTCCGTCCATTCCGTCAGCTGTGGTGCGAATATCCCTGCGAGCAGCAGTCCGACTGGCACCGCCGTTTGCTTGATGGAAAACACCAGCGGATAAAATTTCGGCAGCGTGCAACGGGCCAGCAGGTGCGAGCTGGCCGGCGTCGATGCGGATGTCCCTCCGCCGCAGATGAGGGCAGACAGGATGAGCGCAAGCGGCGTTCCCTGGGTCGTCAACGCGGTGCCTATGGCCAGCATGACCAGTGCGACCTGGCTCACGCGCAAGGCGCCATGGCGCACGATCAGGCTGCCGCACCCGAGATTCGTCACCACCGAAGCCAATGCCGTGATGCCGAAGTAGACGCCGATCCAGGCCGGGTCGAGGCGCAAGTCCAGAATGATTGCCGGCGCGATGATCGCCGGCAATGCCTTGCCGAGCGAAATGAAGGTTTGCTGCAGGAACATTGCCCCGAGGGCGAGTTTGAGGTGGTTCACGAGGAGGGGTACTTGGCGGAATTCAAAGCCGATCCAACAGCTGCGCGCCTTCTACGGACAGGACCACGTCCAGTGTTTTCATGTAGGTCAAAACAGGATCACCATACGGCCGCGCGTGCCCTTGGCCTCAAGCCGCCGATGGGCGTCCGACGCCTGCTCCGGCGGGAAGGTCGCTGCGACGCGCAGCGTGACGAGGCCGTCTTCAACCTGCTGTCGCATCCGATCGAGCAGATCCGCCCGGTGGTCGTAACTGCGGACCCAGGTTGAGTGGAAGGTGATTCCGCGCTCTGCGCCGGTCCAATGACGCACGGAAGCAAAGCCGCCACCGTCCCGAACTGCGCCGACGGCCAGCCCGCTTTGGAACGATCCGTCGGCCAGACCATCCACCCCGTCGGGCGCGACCTTGCGGATCTGCGCGGCGATGTCGTCGCCGCGCGGCACGACAATGTCGGCGCCGAGTGATCGAACGAGCGGCGCGTCGGCAGGCGATGCGTCGGCGATTACCTTGAGGCCGTCCGCCTTGGCCAGCTGGACAACGTAGCCGCCGTAGCATCCCGCCGCGCCCGTGACTGCCAGCGTCTGGCCCGGTCGCAGCGCCAGTTGATCCAGCGACTGCCTGGCCGTGAGGCCATTCATGGGCAGTGTGGCGGCCTCGATCAGCGTGGCATTCGCAGGGGCCCGCACCACGGCGTCAGCCGACAGGACGATGCTTTCCCGGTAGCCGCCATGGTTGCCGCTATTCACCACCATGGCCATGACCTTGTCGCCAACGGCCAGATCGGTTCGGGTGCCAGCCCCGACCTCATCGATGACGCCGGCAATGTCCATCCCGACAATGTAGGGAGGAGGGATGCTGCGCATGGCCTCGGCTCGGGAACCCTTGCGCGTGTAGGTGTCGGTGGGGTTGACGGCCGCGGCGTGGACGCGTATCCGTACTTCACCCGCTCCAGCATGCATTTCCGGCAGGTCTACCACCCGCAGCACTTCCGGCCCGCCGAACTCGAAGAATCCAACACCACGCATGACGCCCCCTCCCTGTTGTGTAACGATTGCTTCCTGCTTGCGCTACGCCTTGCCGGAACGCGACGCCTCCAGCGCCATCAGCAGGCGATCTGGTGACAACGGCATGCGTGAGCAGTCGATGTTGAACGGCGCGAGCGCATCGGCGATGGCGTTGGCCAGCGTGGGCGGGGCGATGATGGCGCCGCCTTCGCCCGCGCCCTTGAAGCCGCCGGGCGTATCCGATGGCGTGCAGACATGGCTGTACTCGATCACCGGCACATCTGTGGCCAGCGGCAGCAGGTAGTCCTTGAAACTCGCAGCCAACGGGTTGCCGCGCTCGTCATACAGCGAATGTTCGAGCAGCACGCCGCCGATGCCCTGCACGATGCCACCGGACATCTGGCCCTCGACCACCGTCGGGTTGATCATCACGCCGCAGTCCTCGCTCGCCACCCAGCGCAGGATCTTCACCACGCCGGTCTCGACATCGACATCCACCGTGCAGGCATGCGCCGCATTGGCCCAGTGGGTGACGGGAAGGGTCATGCGGTGGCTGGTGGCGAGCCCGGGCTCCATGCCTTCGGGCAGGGTCTTGGGGAGGTAGTACGCTGACTCCGCGATCTTCTTGAGCGTGAGTTCGACCTGTGGAATGCCTTTGACGAACACCTTGCCGTTCTCGATGGTGAGATCCTCGGGTGCGGCTTCCAGCATCTTGGCGCCGATGGCGAGGATCTTCTTGCGCAGGGCCTGGGCGGCCACGGTGACCGCGCCGCCGGCGCCCACGGCCTGCTTGCTGCCGCCAGCGCCAGGGCCGAACTGCGTGTTGGCGGTGTCGCCGTACACCACGCGCACATCCTTGATGTCCACGCCCAGTTCGTCGGCCGCGATTTGCGCGAGCGTGGTCTCCATGCTGTTGCCCGGATTGCCGATGTGAGAGCTGACGGTGATGCGGCCCGATGCATCCATGCGCGTTTCCGCCTGGAAGGTGGTGCGGATGCCGCCGATGGCGTTCACCGTGGGCTCCATGTAGACGCTCATGCCGAGGCCGAGGTAACGGCCTTCCTTGCGTGCCGCTTCCTGCACCTTGCGAAAGACCGGGACGTCGATCATGTCGACGACCTTCTCCAGCGTCTGGTCTGGTGACACGCGGTCGTACACCTGTCCGGAGGCGGTCTTGTAGGGCTGGTCGGCGGTGTGGATGACGTTGCGCCGGCGCAACTCCAGTGAGTCGATGCCCATCTGCTTGGCGGCGATGTCGATCACCTGTTCGCGCGCCACCGTCTCGAACATCCAGGGGCCGCGATAGGCGCCGAGGCCCACCGTGTTGGTGTACCAGGCGCGGACGCGCCAGCCGAACTTGGGCAGGCGATAGGGGCCGGGGAATGCATTGACGGCGAGCGGTCCGACGCTCGGCAGCCACGGGTAGGCGCCGGAGTCGTGCTGGTAATCGAACTTGGCGGCCAGCAGGATGCCCTTGGCATCGAAGGCGAGCTTGACGAGCGCCGACTCCTCGCGCGCCTGCGCCGAAGCAATGAGGTGCTCCATGCGGTCCTCGATGTACTTGATCGGGCGACGCATGTGTCGCGCGGCAATCACCACGGCAATCTCGTCGCGACCGGGATGTACCTTGCCGCCGAAACCGGCGCCGACGTCGCCGGCGATGACGCGCAGGTCGGCGATGTCGCAGGCCAGCGCATTGGCAAGGTAGTAGGCGGTCTGGTGCACGCCTTGGGAGGCGCTCCAGATGGTGGTGAGGTTTTCAGCGGCCGAGTGCGAGGCAATGATGCCGCGCGTTTCCATTGGAGAGTTGATATAGCGCTGCTGCGTGATGGTTTTTTCTACCACATGGGCCGCTGAGGCGAAGATGGCGTCGAGCTCGGGGTCTGCGGGCGAGGCCATTTCCCAGAGCAGGTTGGAGTCGAGGTCCGGGTGCACCTTGGGGCCGTTGTTGGCTGTCATGTAGTCGACCAGGGCGTCCTGCGGGTCGTACTCGACCTCCACGAGTTCGGCCGCATCCTCGGCGATGTAGCGATCGTCCGCCACGATCAGCACCACGGGGTCGCCGACATAGCGAACGTCGGTGTGCGCCAGCGGCATGGTGACCGGGTAAGGGACATTCGGCGGCCAGTGCAGGCTGCGTGCGGGCTTCACCATGGCGGCGATGTCGGCGCCCGTGTATATGCCATGCACGCCGGGCAACGCGCGTGCGGCCGCGAAGTCGATGTGCACGATGCGCGCCTTGGCATGCGGGCTGCGCACGAAGGCCGCGTGCAGCATGCCCGGGACGACGTTGTCATCCACATAGCGGCCCTGGCCGGTGAGCATGCGCGGGTCTTCCTTGCGCACCACATGCTGGCCTACGTAACGTGCCGCTGCTCCTGCGCTTGCCTGGGACATCCCGTGCCTCCTTTGCGGTGCTGGAAATGCGCAGCCCCCTGAACGAGGGGGCTGCCGGTTGTTACGCCGATTCTTACGCTGGGGTCAATGCCTTGCAGCCCTGCTTCAGGCGGCTTTTTTCTTCGCCGCCTCCAGCGCCATGACGATATAGTCAGGCGACAGCGGGAAGCGGTTGCAGGCGATGTTGAAGGGTGACAAGGCGTCGGCAATGGCGTTGCGGATCGTCGAGGGCGCGATGATCGCGCCGCCTTCGCCTGCGCCCTTGAAGCCGCCGGGGGTGTTGGATGGCGTTACCACATGGCCGAACTCGATCACCGGCACGTCGGTGGCCAGCGGCATCAGGTAGTCCTTCATGGTGGCGGCCAGCGGGTTGCCGCGATCGTCGTAGCAGGCATGTTCGTACAACATGCCGCCGATGCCCTGGATCACTCCGCCCGATACCTGGCCTTCGACCACGCCCGGATGGATCATGACGCCGCAGTCCTCGCTCACCAGCCAGCGCAGCACCTTGACCATGCCGGTCTCGATGTCGACATCGACGATGCAGATGTGCGAGGCATTGGTCCAGGTGATGCCCGTTGGCGCGTAGCGATGGCGTGCCTCCAGCCCTGGCTCCATGCCGGCCGGCAGCGTGGTGACCGCATTGTAGGCGGTCTCTGCTACCTGCCTGACCGTCATTGACACCTGCGGCACACCCTTGACGAACACTTGGCCATTTTCAATGGTGAGGTCTTCCTTGGCGGCTTCCATCAGGTGCGCTGCAATGGTGAGCACCTTGTGGCGCAGTTCGCGCGCGGCGAGCGTCGCCGCGCCGCCGCCGATCACGGCCTGGCGGCTGCCGCCCGAACCCATGCCGAAGCCGACTTGCGCGGTGTCACCCTGGAGCACGCGCACGTCGGCAATGTCGACGCCGAGTTCGTCGGCGACGATCTGCGCCAGCGTGGTCTCGGTGCTCTGGCCCTGCGAGTGCGTGTTCGAAAGAACAACGATGTGTCCCGATGGCTCGATGCGGATCTCGGCGACGCTGGTGGCCATCATGCCCATCGGGTTGGCGGTGGGCTCCATGTACACGCTCAGGCCCATGCCCAGATAGCGGCCCAGCTTGCGCGCCTCGGCCTGCTGCCTGCGAAAGGCCGCGACATCCAGCATGCCGGTGACCTGCTCCATGCACTTGTCCGGGGAGATACGATCGTAACTGTTGCCGGTGGCGGTGCGGTAGGGCTGGTCGGCCTTGGTGATGAGGTTGCGGCGGCGTAGTTCCACCGCATCGATTCCGAGCTGCTTCGCCGCGACGTCCATCACGCACTCGCGCGCCACGGTCTCGAACATCCAGGGGCCGCGATAGGCGCCAAGGCCCACGGTGTTGGTGTAGTAGGTGCGGGCGCGAAAGGCATATTTGGAAATGCGATAAGGGCCGGGGAACACTTCTGCGGCCTTTGGGCCGGGACCCGGGTGCCAGGCATAGGATCCGGCATCGCCCATGTAATCGAACGAGGCGGCCTGGATGACGCCATCCTTGTCGAATGCAAAGCGGACCTTGGCTGACTCTTCGCGTGCACTGTTGGATGCGATCAGGTGTTCCATGCGGTCTTCGACCCACTTCACCGGGCGGCCGCACTTTTTCGCGGCGCAGATGATGGCGATCTCGTCGCGGTTCGGATGGACCTTCAGGCCGAATCCGCCGCCGACATCGAACGCCAGCACGCGCACCTGGTGCGCGGCCAGGCCGAACACCTGGGCGAAGTATTTGGCTGCCATATGCGGGCCCTGTGAGGACAGGTGTACCGTCATGTCGTTGAGCGCGGAGAACATGGCGATCAGGCCGCGCGTTTCCATGGGCATCGCCAGGTGGCGCTGCTGGTGGATGGTTTCCTCCACGACGTGCGCTGCCTTGGCGAAAATGGCTTCCACGTCGGCCTTCGTCTCAGCCGGAGACGCCACTTCGAGCACGAGATTGGTGCCGATCTCCGGGTGCACCAGCGGCTTGTCCGCCGCGGTCATGTAGTCGAGGACCGGGTCCTCGGGCTCGTAGTCGACCACCACGAGTTCCGCGGAGTCTTCGGCGATGTAACGGTCGTCCGCGAGTACGATGGCCACCGCATCTCCGGCAAAGCGGACATCGATGTCCGAGAGCGGCATGAAGCGCGGGAATTTCACCGTGGGAGGGTAGAACATGCTGCGCATGGGGTTGGCAACGACACCGTTGATATCTGCGCCGGTGTAGACCGCATGCACGCCGGGAACTGCGCGCGCGGCGGTAGTGTCGATGCCCTTTATCCTGGCGCGCGCGTAGGGGCTGCGGATGAATGCCGCGTGCAGCATGCCCGGATAGGTGTGGTCGTCCAGGTAGCGGCCGCGGCCGGTCAAGAGGCGCGGGTCTTCCTTGCGTGCGATATGCTGGCCGACGTAGCGTGCGGCCGTCGGGCTGACTGCGGGGCTGTCGGCAGTGTTCGCCATTCTCAGGCCTTGGCGGGAGTTGCGGTGAGTTTCTTGACCGCGCGCAGAATGCCCTGGTAGCCGGTGCAGCGGCAGATGTGGCCGGACAGCGCGGCCTTCATTTCTTCCTCGTCGATGGGTTCCTTGCGCTCCACCAGCGACACCAGGGTCATGACGAATCCGGGCGTGCAGAAGCCGCATTGCAGGCCGTGTTCTTCTTGAAGTGCCTGCTGCACGCGGTGCAGCGTGCCGTCTTCCTTGGCCACGCCCTCGACGGTGCGAATTTCCGCGCCGTCGGCTTGTACTGCCAGCATCAGGCAGGAGCGCACCGCTAAGCCATCCACCATCACGGTGCAGGCGCCGCAGACGCCGTGTTCGCAGCCGATATGCGTGCCGGTGAGGCTGCAGTCGACGCGCAGGAAGTCGGCCAGTGTCTTGCGGGCGGCGACCGTCTTTTTGACGACGTTGCCGTTGATCTTGGTCTGGATGGTGTGGTCGCTCATGCGATTCCTTTCATGGCAAGTGCTTTCTTGATCACGCGGGCCGCAAGGCGGCCGCCGACGATGCGCCGGTAGGCGCCGCTGGCGTGGATGTCGTCCCAGGGCTCGGTGTCGGCAACCGCCAGTGCTGCGATGGCCGGGATGTCGAGCTTGGCGGCGGCTTGGCCGAGCAGCGCTTTCTCCGCCTGCACGGCGGCACACGGCGTCTGCGCCATGCCGAACCAGGCGATGCCCGCGCGCGTGATCTTGCCGCCGTTGTCGATGGCGAGCGCGACAATGATGCCGGTCAGCGCAAAGTCACCGGGGCGGCGCGCGATCTCGTCGACCGCCATCACGGTGCCCTCGGGCCAATGCGGGAAAATCACCGAGGAGATCATTTCGCCGGGCTTGAGTGCCGTCGTGTAGGCGGCCTCGAAAAAATCACG
>CANJRC010000029.1 GCA_947476535.1 Betaproteobacteria bacterium | reverse complement strand
GTGGCGATGTTCGAGCTCATCTGGGGCACCATCAAGGCGGGCGGCGTCACCGTGCCGATCAACGTCATGCTGGCGCAGGATTCCCTGGGCATCATGATCAACAATTCCGAGGCGAAATGGGTGTTCGCCGATCCGGTGACGGCGCCGCAAATCGAGCCGATCAAGGGGCAGCTGACCAACGTACTGGCCGATGGTTTCTACGCCATCGGCGGGCTTGGCGGCATGTGGAGGGCGGCCGAAGCGCTGGTGGATGGCGGGTCCCCTAAGGACCCCAAGGTCAAGCTGAAAATGTCCGACTCCATGAACATCATCTACAGCTCTGGCACTACCGGCGTTCCCAAGGGCATCGAGCACAGCCATTTCGCGCGGCACATGTATTCGTTCGGCGTGGGCCCGGTGCACCTCATCGACCGCTGGACAGTGTCGCTGTGCGCCACGCCGCTCTATACCAACGGCACCTGGATCAATATGCTGCCCACCGTCTTTTCCGGCGGGACGACCGTGTTGCTGAAGAAGTTCAGCGGGGAGAATTTTTTCCAGACGGTCGAGCGCGAAAAATGCACACATGTCTTCATGGTGCCCACCCAGTTCATCGTGCTGCTTGAGTCGCCAGCCCTGCACCAGTACGACCACAGTTCGCTCAGGATGCTGGTGTCGGGCGGGCAGGCACTGCCGACCAAGACGGCCGAGGGTATTCGCAAGCAGATTCCCAGCGCCGGGCTATGGGAAATGTACGGCATGACCGAGGGCTACATCACTTTGTGTACCCCCGAGGACATGACGCATGGCAAGGTGGGAAGCGTCGGTCTGCCGGTATTCGGCGGCGACATCTGCATCATCAACGAAAAGGGCAAGCAGCTGGCGCGCGGCAAGACGGGCGAGATCTGCGGCTGGAGCCCCGGCCTGATGAAGGGCTATTACCGCGACGAAAAGCGCACCGAGGACATCATTTGGAAAGGCCCCAACGGTCGTACCTACCTGCGCAGCGGTGACATCGGCCGCATGGACGAAGATGGCTACCTTTACATCTCGGGACGCCTCAAGGACATGATCAAGTCAGGTGGCATCAACATATTCGCGGCCGACATCGAGGAAGTGTTCATGCGTCATCCTGAAGTGATG
The DNA here is from genome assembly GCA_947476535.1 of Betaproteobacteria bacterium. Lineage (GTDB taxonomy): Bacteria > Pseudomonadota > Gammaproteobacteria > Burkholderiales > SG8-39 > CAIYPG01. The sequence goes on along the minus strand of CANJRC010000029.1, from coordinate 34,789 downwards.
GAGGCGACGGCGATCGGCATTCCCCACGAAAAGTGGGGCGAAACGCCGCTGCTGTTTGCCATCATGCGTGAAGGTGCCAAGGTGGGCGAAGCGGAACTAGCGGAGTGGGGAAATGCGCGGCTCGGAAAATTCCAGCGCGTCGCCCGGGTGGAGTATCGCAAGGAGTTTCCCCGCGTCACGCACGACAAGGTGAACAAGCGCGCCTTGCGCGACCCATATTGGGCGGGCCGCGAAAAGCAGATCTGATTCCGGGCGTCGGCCCGGGGTGGGGCTGCACCCCGTCGCAGCGCCGCTTCGACGCGCTTTGCGCTCAGCGCTTGGAGCCGCCCTTGGTCAGTTCGAGGAAGCGTCGTTTGTCCTCGCCGTACTTGGTGTTGATCGTGCTGACCTGCTTCTTCTGGACCTCCAGTAGCTCCCGCTGGTTCTTCATGTCGACTTCGTTGTTCCGAAGGTCCTGCGCGAGCTTTGGTGGCGGGGCCGTCTTGACATAGAACTCCTTCTCGCTGTCCAGCTCCTTCTGGCGCTTGAGGGCGGCGGCAATGCGCTTCTCCGTCTCGTTGATCCCGGCCTCGTTTTCCTTGAGCGCTCGCGCCCGCGCATCGTTGATATCCTTCTCGCTCGAATAGGTATTGAGCAGTGCGGTGTTCTTGCGCCGTTCTTCGCGGGCCTGCGCTTCCTGTTCGGCCTTCTTCTTTTTTTCTTCCTCGCGCTGCGCCTGCTGCTCCGGGGTCAGCTGGCCTTCGATTTTGTTGACCACGGAGCCGCTCTTGCTGTTGATGATCTGCGTGTCCCGGCCAAGGCATTCCGCCGGCGGGGTTTGCGTGTAGTAGGTCTTGCCCTTGGCGTCAACGCATTTGTACATGCGGCTTTGGGCACTGGCCGGTCCGCTGGCGACGCAGCATGCCAAGCCGACAAGTATTGAAATCCTGATTACAACCCCGGGGATGCTCATCGGAGGTGCCTTGCACATGTGTGGTCTGGGCATCGGATTTATCCTGTAGATATGCCGTAAAGCTCGCGGTATTTCAGAATGGCGTCGATATTCTGCCGGAATTCCGGCGTTTCCTGCAGGTAGGAGAGCAAATCGTCCAGCCGTGCGATGGCGACGACGGGCATCCCAAAGAGCTTCTGTACTTCCTGGACGGCAGACAACTCACCGGTCCCGCGCTCCATGCGATCGAGCGATATCGCCACGGCGGCCGGTGTTGCCCCGGCCGCCCGGATGATGGACACCGATTCGCGCACGGCGGTACCGGCGGTCATTACGTCATCGACGATCAGCACCCGGCCGGCCAGGGGGGCGCCCACAACCGTACCACCCTCGCCGTGATCCTTCGCTTCCTTGCGGTTGTAGGAGAACGGGACATTGCGACCGGGAAGGCCTTCTCCGGTGCGGGACAGGGCCATGGCCGTAGCCGACGCAAGGACGATCCCCTTGTAGGCCGGACCGAACAGCATGTCGAACGACAGGCCGGAGGCGACGATGGCTCTTGCGTAGAACTGCGCGAGCTTGTCGAGAGCCGCGCCGGTATTGAACAACCCGGCATTGAAAAAGTACGGCGTTTCGCGTCCGGATTTGGTGGTAAACCGGCCGAATTTCAATACGCCCTGCGCTATGCAGAAGGCGATGAACTCCCGCCTGAAGTTCCCGTGCTGATCGGCGGCTGTGACGGTTGTGGTCTTGAGCATGAGCGGATGTTACGCATTATCACCGGCGACCTCAACGGCATGCGCTTCGCCGATGTCGGGGTTCCGGCAGGAATGTAGCGACCGCCCGAAGTCGGTCGTGGGCGGCAAAGCGCATCGATGCGCCGGGCGGGCCTTGATCCATATCAACGCGCTGGCCAGAGTCGGCCCGTAGGATTCATGCGGCGAATGGTCGGCACCGCATATGGGAGGTGTTTCGGGCCGTTGGCATTAACACACGGGCGGCCACCGGCGCGTGGCGCACAGGACATGACAACCCAAAGTACATTGTCGGGAAAGACGCCTTGCACATCGAAGTGACGCCGACTGTCTCGCGGGCGGTGGAAGCGGTGACGCCACGCGCCACATGTTTTCATTGTGACTTGCCGGTGTTGGCTGGAACGTCGTTTGGCGTGCGTATCGACGGGGAATGGCGGGCCATGTGCTGCCCGGGCTGCGAAGCTGTCGCACAGGCTATCGCCGGACGAGGCCTCTCTGATTACTACCGACTTCGGGATGCCGTATCAGGCGCCGCTGGGGTGGCGGCGCCTGCCGATGCGCTTCCCGACGACTTGAGCGTGTACGACTCCCCGGTTTTGCAGTCGCGCTTCGTGCACGAGGTCGAGCCTGATGGCGTGCCGAGCACCCGCAGTCCTGGGCTGTTCCTGCGGGAAGCCGAGTTGCTGCTCGAAGGAATACGCTGTACGGCTTGCGTGTGGCTGGTTGAGCAGACGTTGTCCCGTGTTCCGGGGGTGGTGCGCGTGGATGTCAATTACGCGAATCGCCGGGCGCGCGTGCGCTGGGATGCTGCGCTGTCGCCGTTCAGCCGTGTTCTGGCGGCGGTGCGCGCGGTGGGCTATCGCGCTTGGCCGTTCGAGGAATCGCGCGCGGCGCTGATCGACAGGAGCGAACGGGCTGCGGCCCTGTGGCGGCTGTTTGTCGCAGGATTCGGCATGATGCAGGTGATGATGTACGCGCTGCCCGTTTACATCGCCGATGCCGGCAGCATGAGCGCGGACATCGAACAATTGATGCGCTGGGCCGGACTCATATTGACGGTGCCTGTCATGCTCTATTCCGCGGCGCCCTTTTTTCGCGGGGCATGGCGTGACCTGCAAAGCCGCAACCTGGGCATGGACGTGCCGGTGGCGCTGGGCATTGCGGTGTCGTTTTCCGCAAGCGTCTGGTCCACAGTGCGCGGTCATGGCACGGTCTATTTTGATTCGGTAACGATGTTCGTGTTCTTGCTGCTTGCTGGGCGCTTCCTCGAGCTGCTGGCACGCCAGCGTGCGGCGCGCGCCCTGCAGCACCTGGCGCGGTTGGTGCCCGAGACCGCGCACCGCTTGGCGGGTGGGGTAAGCAGCGAGACCATTCCTGTCGCATTGCTCAAGCGTGGCGAGCGCGTTGAAGTGCGTCCTGGCGAAACGATTCCCGCCGATGGTGTGCTGGAGTCCGCGCATGCCACGGTCAGCGAAGCGCTGTTGACAGGAGAGTCCAAGCCCCTGCACAGGCGATCGGGCGCCGCATTGATTGGTGGCGGGGTAAATGCAGGCAGCCCCTTCACCATGCGGATTGAGCGCGCGGGTGGGGATACGGCGCTGTCGGCCATCGTGCGGCTCATGGAGCGTGCCATGAGCGAGCGGCCGCGCTGGCTGGACCTGTCGCAGCGTGCCGCCGGGTGGTTCGTGGTTGTGATCCTGCTCTGCGCGCTGGTGTCGGGTCTGGCATGGACCTGGATTGATTCCTCTCGCGCCCTGTGGATCGCTGTCTCGGTGCTGATCGTGACCTGCCCCTGCGCCCTGTCGCTTGCCATGCCGGTGGCGCTGACAGTGGCCACTGGCGAATTGGCGCGAGGCGGACTGATCGTCACCCGGGGCGACACCATCGAGTCCCTGGCGGCCGCGACCGACATCGTCTTCGACAAGACCGGAACGCTCACCTTGGGCCATATGGCACTTCTCGAAACCCTGGGCTTCTCCAAGCGCGATGCCGCGGACAGCCTTGCGCTGGCAGCGGCGATCGGGCGTGCTTCCGAGCACCCTGTTGCCCGTGCGTTGTTCGAGGCTGCCGCAGAAAACAACATCGCAACTCTGGACGCGCCCGGCAACGTCCACAGTGAGGCCGGCATGGGCATGGAGGCAACAATTTTGGGGCGCCGCTATCGACTTGGTCGCGCGCGGTTCGTTGCGGCATTGCATGGCCAGGCCGCCCCCATGGCGTGGTTGCAAACCGGAGATACCACCGTGTGGCTGGGTGACGACCACGGATGGATCGCGGCATTTCGTCTGGGCGATCGCGTGCGGCCGGGTGCGGGTGAGGCGATCTCGCGCCTGCGTGCGATGGGCAGGCGCATTCACTTGCTGTCGGGGGACGATCCGACCGTCGTGGCGCGCTTGGCGATGCAACTGGGCATTTCGGCCGTCAGCGGCGGCGCGACGCCGGCGGAGAAACTGACATACGTCAAGGCCTTGCAGCATGCAGGGGCGCGGGTGGCAATGATTGGCGATGGCGTCAATGACGCGCCCGTCCTGGCGCAGGCCGACGTGTCGGTTGCCTTGCGAGGGGGAACGGATCTCGCGCAGGTGCGTGCCGATGCGGTCCTGCTGTCTGATTCGCCGATGGATCTGGCGCGTGCGGTGCAACTGGCGCGCCGCACGCGGGCCGTTGTGCGCCAGAACCTGGCCTGGGCGCTGGGCTACAACCTCGTCGTCCTGCCGCTGGCGTTTGCCGGCTGGGTCACGCCCTGGATCGCGGGGATCGGGATGTCCGGCAGTTCGCTGTTGGTGGTTCTCAACGCGCTTCGCCTTCGCGCATCGCGCGTACGCTAGCGGCGGGCCCGTGGACATCCTCTACCTGCTCATCCCGCTCAGCGTCGTCCTCGTGCTCATGGTCGGAGTGGTGTTCTGGTATGCGCTCCGGAGCGGCCAACTGGAAGATCTCGAAGGGCCGGGCCTGGCCATCATCGTCGATGACGACAAGCCGCCGCCGGGGCGCTGACGCGTCCAATGCTCGGGGCCTCAGGTGGGGCATGTCGCGTACCGCGGCCCGTAAGACCCTGTGGTTTGATCTGCGTCAATCGTGTCATATGCGGCTCGCCTAGCATGGCGAGTGCTAGGGTTGGCGAAGCGTGCCGGTCCTGCAGCTGCGAGCAGTGCCGGCAATAGACAGGCGCCCGCAATCGACGAATACCAATTGGGACGGGGACGCATGAGCGCTCAAACAGCTTACAACTACACGGTAGTCCGGCAGTTCTCCATCATGACCATTGTGTGGGGCGTCGTCGGCATGCTGGTCGGCGTGATCATCGCGGCCCAGTTGCTCTGGCCCGAGCTCAATTTCGGTCCTTGGCTGAGTTACGGTCGACTGCGGCCCCTGCATACCAATGCGGTGATTTTCGCGTTCGGCGGTTCAGCCCTGTTCGCCAGCTCCTACTACGTCGTGCAGCGCACCTGCCACGTGCGGCTGTTCTCGGACGGCCTGGCGGCGGTGACGTTCTGGGGCTGGCAGGCGGTGATTGTGCTGGCGGCCATAACATTGCCGCTGGGCATCACCTCGGGCAAGGAGTACGCGGAGCTGGAGTGGCCGATCGACATCCTCATTGCCGTCGTGTGGGTGTCCTATGCCATCGTGTTCTTTGGCACCGTGTTCAAGCGCAAGACGCCTCACCTGTACGTCGCCAACTGGTTTTTCGGCGCGTTCATCCTGACTGTTGCGATCCTGCATATCGTCAACAGCGCGGCATTGCCGGTGAGCTTCTGGAAGTCCTACTCGGCCTACGCCGGTGTGCAGGACGCGATGGTGCAGTGGTGGTATGGTCACAATGCCGTCGGCTTCTTCCTGACCGCCGGGTTCCTCGGCATGATGTACTACTTCATTCCCAAGCAGGCCGGCCGGCCGGTGTATTCCTACCGCCTGTCGGTGGTGCACTTCTGGGCGCTGATTTTCACCTACATGTGGGCAGGCCCGCATCACCTGCACTACACCGCGCTGCCCGACTGGGCGCAGTCGCTGGGCATGCTGTTCTCGCTGGTGCTGCTGGCTCCCTCCTGGGGCGGCATGATCAACGGCATCATGACCCTGTCGGGTGCCTGGCACAAGCTGCGCACCGACCCCATCCTGAAATTTCTCGTGGTGTCGCTGTCGTTCTACGGCATGTCGACCTTCGAGGGACCGATGATGTCGATCAAAACGGTGAATGCGCTGTCGCACTACACCGACTGGACCATCGGCCATGTGCATTCAGGCGCGCTGGGCTGGGTAGGCCTGGTGAGCATGGGGACGATGTACTACCTGATCCCGCGCCTGTTCGGAAGGGTCGAGATGTGGAGCGTGAGACTCATTACCCTGCATTTCTGGGTGGCGACCGTGGGCATCGTCCTTTACATCGCTGCCATGTGGATCGCCGGCGTGATGCAAGGCCTGATGTGGCGCGCCGTGAGCGCCGACGGCACGCTGACCTACAGCTTTGTCGAAAGCGTCAAGGCTACCTATCCGTTCTATGCGATTCGCCTGCTAGGCGGGCTGTTGTATTTCGTCGGGATGCTGATCATGGCGTGGAATGTCTTCAAGACGGCGGCAGTCGGCAAGGCTGCCGATGCGCCGATTCCGATGCCGGCCATTGCGCATGCCGCGGCAAACGCATCTGCCAACTGAGCGAGAACGAAAATGAAATTCAGCCATGACCTGATCGAAAAAAACAGCGCGCTGCTCATCCTCCTGGTGATTCTGGTTGTGAGCGTGGGCGGCCTGGTGGAAATCGTGCCCTTGTATTTCCAGAAGTCCACCACCGAGCCGGTGGCCGGCCTCAAGCCCTACACGCCGGTGCAATTGGCCGGGCGCGACATTTACGTGCGCGAAGGCTGCTACAACTGTCATTCGCAGATGATCCGTCCTTTCCGCGCCGAGACCGAGCGCTATGGCCATTATTCGGTGGCTGGCGAGTTCGTCTACGACCGGCCCTTCCAGTGGGGTAGCAAGCGCACCGGGCCGGACCTCGCGCGCGTGGGTGGCCGCTACAGCGACGACTGGCACCGCATCCATCTCAACAATCCGCGCGACCTCGTGCCCGAATCGAACATGCCGGCCTATGCGTGGCTGGCGAAATCGCCTGCCGATGCGTCGGATATCGAAACCAAGTTGAAGGTGTTGCGCACGCTGGGTCACCCGTACACGGATGAGGATATTGTCGGAGCCAAGGCGCAACTCGCGGGCAAGAGCGAGCAGGACGCGCTAATCGCCTATCTGCAGGTGCTCGGCACCGCAGTCAAGACGCGCTAGGAGCCGGGCCATGGACATGAATACGCTGCGTTCCGGCATCACTGCCGTGAGTTTTGTGGTCTTCATTGGCATCGTGTGGTGGGCCTGGAGCGCGCGTAACAAGTCGCGCTTCGACGAGGCAGCCCTGTTGCCGTTCAATGATGACGCGTTCAACAACGACAAGCGTGATGGAGAGGCACGATGAGCGATTTCAACAACAGTTTCTGGAGCTACTACATCGGCATCATCACGGTGGCTGGCATCATTGCCTGCGGCGTGCTGCTGAAGTCCATGAGCCGGGGAAAAGTCGCGAACGACCCGGAAAAGACCGGTCACGTTTGGGACGAGGACCTGGCCGAATACAATAATCCCCTGCCGCGCTGGTGGATCTGGCTGTTCTACATCACCATCGTGTTTTCCCTTGTCTATTTGTGGTTTTACCCGGGGCTAGGCAGTTATGCGGGCGCCTGGAACTGGACATCGACCGGGCAATACCAGGAGGAGATGAAGGCGGCCGAAGACACCTATGGCCCCCTCTATCAGAAATACGCCGCGCAGGACCTGGTGCAGGTGGCGGCAGACCCCGAAGCGCGGGCGATCGGCCAGAAACTGTTTGTCAACAACTGTGCCCAATGCCATGCCTCCGATGCGGCAGGCAGTCGCGGCTTTCCCAACCTCACCGACGGCGATTGGTTGTACGGCGGTGAGCCCGAGATCATCAAGACGTCCATCCTCAACGGGCGCAACGGCGTCATGCCGCCGTTTGGCCCGGCGCTGGGGGGCGACGGTGCGAAGGACACGGCGAACTATGTCCGTTCGCTGTCTGGCCTAACCAGCGACAGCATTCGCGCGTCGCGCGGCAAGGCATTGTTCACCCAGAACTGCGTGGCATGCCATGGGGCGGAAGGCAAAGGCAATCCGGCGCTGGGCGCCCCCAACCTGACCGACAAGATCTGGCTGTACGGCTCTACCGAGCCGGTGATCGTGGAGACCATCGTCAAGGGGCGCAACAACGTGATGCCGGCCCACAGGGATTTTCTGGGCGAAGCGCGCGTGCACATCCTGGCAGCCTATGTCTATGGACTGTCTCATCCGGAGCTGAAGCAGGCACCTAGAAAGTAGCCGTATGGTCGACACGGTCCAACCGATTCATTTTCATCCCAAGGGGCCGGGGGACGAGCAGCCGCTCTACGAGATTCGGAAAAAAATCTACCCGCGAGCCGTCAGCGGCTGGTTTGCGGGTTGGCGCCTGACGCTGGTCGTAGCGACCCAGTTGGCTTTCTACGGCACTGCGTGGCTGGAATGGAACGGGCGGCAGGCGCTGCTGTTCGACCTGGTGTCGCGCAAGTTCTATATTTTCGGCCTGGTGCTGTGGCCGCAGGATTTCATTTACCTGACGGCATTGCTGGTGATTTCGGCGCTGTCTCTATTTCTGTTCACGGCGGTCGCTGGAAGACTGTGGTGTGGCTACGCGTGCCCGCAGACGGTGTACACCGAGATATTCATGTGGATCGAGCGCGTCGTGGAGGGCGATCGCGTGCGCCGCATGCGCCTGGATGGTGAGTTGCTCAGTGTCCGCAAGCTGGGCCTCAAGGCGGCCAAGCACGGATTGTGGATCGCGCTTGCGCTATGGACCGGATTCACCTTCGTCGGTTATTTCACGCCCATTCGCCAGCTGGCCGGCGAGGCGGCGACATTCTCGTTGGGGCCGTGGGAAAGCTTCTGGGTGCTGTTCTACGGCTTTGCCACGTATGGAAATGCCGGCTGGATGCGCGAGCAGGTGTGCAAGTACATGTGTCCGTATGCACGTTTCCAGAGCGCGATGTTCGATCCGGACACCATGGTCATCACCTATGACCGGCAACGGGGGGAGCCGCGTGGCGGCCGTGGCCGCCACGCGGATGCGCGCGCGCTCGGCCTGGGCGATTGCGTAGACTGCGGCATCTGCGTGCAGGTATGCCCCACCGGCATCGACATTCGCAAGGGTCTGCAGTACGAATGCATTGGTTGCGCCGCCTGCGTCGATGGCTGTAACCAGGTGATGAAAAAAATGGGCTATGCGCCGGGGCTGATCCGTTACTCCACCGAGAATGCCGTCGCCAAGGGCTGGAACTTCGCGCAAATGGTGCGGCGCATGCTGCGGCCGCGCGTGCTCATCTACACGGTGATCTTGGCGGTCGTCATACTGGCGGCGGGCGCAGCTTTATTGGTGCGCGTTCCGCTCAAGGTGGATGTCATCAGGGATCGCGCGAGCCTGGCGCGAGAGGTGGACGATGGGCAGATTGAAAACCTCTATCGGCTTCAGGTCGTGAATACTGAAGAGATCGCCCATCGGTTCAACATCAGCGTCAGCGGCTCCGATGACCTGAAGCACCTGAAAATCATCAGTGAGTCCCAGCCGATTGAAATCGGACCGGTGTCGGCGCGAAGCATCATGGTGCGAGTGAGGGCGGAGCCGGAACATGATCGGAGTGGTTCCGAGCGGATCTTTTTCACGGTGAAGGCCGCTGATGATGAAAAACACATGCTCCGCGAAACGCTATCCGTCACTGAAAAATCCGTCTTTTTCATTCCCGGCCATGGCCGCTAGCAAGTCGACGCAAGGAGTCCAAGCATGAACACCCTGATTGCGAGACCCTGGTACCGTGAGCCCTGGCCCTGGATCCTGATGTCGGGCCCTGCCATCGTCGTGGTGGCCGGCGTCATGACTGCCGTGATTGCCTGGCGGACCGACGACCCCCTGGTGACCGATGATTACTACAAGCAGGGACTGGGGATCAACCAGGAGCTCAAGCGCGACTCCGCCGCGGCGCGGATGGGGCTGTCGGCTGCGGTCAGTTTTGGCACGGACCGGACGCGCGTGCGGGTCACGCTTGCTGGCGCGCAGTTGGAGGAAACATCATTGCGGCTGAGGCTGGTGCACCCGACGCGTGCCGGGTTCGACCAAGTTGTCAAGCTCGAGCCGGTGGCGGGCGGACTGTTCGAGGGGCACATGTCCGCGGTAATTGGCGATACCTGGCATTTGCAGTTGGAGGATGACAAGGGCGTTTGGCGACTGACCGGCCTCTGGAAGTCTTCCGCAGACGGTGTCACATTGGGACGCGCGACCAACTAAACGGCATCGCGATGCATGGCGGGGGCGGGATTGGCGGCAAAACCGCGCAGCGAAGGGGGAGGAAAATGGCGCGACAACTCATGTGGATCATCTGGCCGGGGTTCTTCATGGCCATTCCCGCAGTCGGGGTGGTATTTTCGCTGTTCGATCCCGAGGACCTGCATTTTTTCGGGTCGCCGGTGGAAATCAGCCACATGGGTGTCTACACGCTGGGCTTCCTGCTGATCTGGGCCTTCGGTGCCGGCTGCAGCGCAATGACCTGCCTGCTGCAGCGTACGCCACCTGAAATCAATCGCGGAATCGACGGTACACCGGACTCATGATCGTGACCCGCCGTCGATCCATATATTCTTGCAACAACCACTGGAGGCTTACACCATGTTCAAGCAAATCCTGATTCCCACCGACGGCTCGACAACCGGCAACAAGGCGGTCAAGGCGGGCATGAAGTTCGCCCGCGAGCTTGGCGCAAGCGTTACCGGTTATTACTCGCTCGAGTCGATCCAGCCGCAGGTCTACGGCGAGGGTTATATCCTGGATGCCAGTGTGTTCAGCGACCTGGAAAAGCGCGCCAAGCAGGTCGGCGAATCCTATATCGCGGCGATGGCCAAAGTTGCCGCGGCCGAGGGCGTTCCATTCAAAGGCGTGGTCGCGAAGGCGCCAACTCCGTACGAGGGCATCATCGCGCAGGCGAAAAAGAATAAGTGTGACGCCATTTTCATGTCGTCGCACGGCCGGCGCGGCCTTGCCAACCTGCTGCTGGGCAGTGTGACCCAGCAGGTATTGACGCATTCGAAGGTGCCGGTGCTGGTCTACCGCTAGAGGGCACGAGGGGCTCAGTTGCCAATGAGGGCCCTCGCATTGCCAGTTACTTCTAGTTCAGTTTCTGCCCCATCAGCTTCTTCAGCCCGGCGACGTCGAGGATCCGGATATGTTTTTGCTGGACGGCAACCAGGTCTTCTTCCTGGAAGCGCGAAAAGATCCGGCTCACGGTCTCCAGCTTGAGGCCCAGGTAACTTCCAATTTCCTCCCGCGTCATCCGGAGGTGAAACTCCGAGGGCGAATAGCCGCGGGCGACGAAGCGCTGCGAGAGGTTCAGCAGGAAAACGGCCACGCGTTCCTCCGCGCGCATGCTGCCAAGCAGCATCATGACGCCCTGGTCACGAACGATCTCGCGGCTCATGACCTTGTGGACCTGGCGCTGCAGCCCCGGCACGAGTGTCGAGACTTCCTCAAGTCGGGCAAACGGGATGACGCAAACTTCGCTGTCCTCGAGCGCAATGGCGTTCAGGTTGTGTTCCTCGGTGCCAATGCCGTCCATGCCCAGAATCTCCCCGGGCATGCAGAACCCGGTCACCTGGTCGCGGCCGTCTTCGAGAATGACGCAGCTCTTGAAAAACCCGCTGCGCACCGCGTAGATCGAGCTGAATTTGTCCCCAACCCGATACAGACTCTCGCCGCGTTTGACGCGCCTGCGCGTATAAACCAACTCGTCGATGCGTGCCACATCATTTCCCGTGAGGCCGCAGGGCAGGCACAGCTCGCGAAGGTTGCAATTCGAGCAATGCGTCGGGCAGCGCGCTATATCCCTGGCGCCGATGTTGGCGAGCGCGGTTGTCGGGTTGCGGATGGGCGTGATCTGGCGGATGAGGGCTGCGGTCGTCATGACATGCTCCTGTGTTTCAGTGGCTGGTTTGGTTCGCGTAAATCGGAGTATCGGGGGGGGAGTTCGTGCAAGCGGCACCTGCTGGCGATAGCAGGATGGCAACCTTGCTGAATTCTGAAGTCTTGTCCAGGAAATAACTCGCTCCTTCCTGCATGCAGGTGCGCCGGTACTGGGGGTTCGGGTAATTGGTCAGGACGATGAACATGATCCCGGGAGAAAGCCGGTGCACCTGGCGAAGGACGTCCAGACCGCTGCTGCCCGCCAATTGGATGTCCAGCACCACCGCGTCCGGTTTGGTGCGCAGAATGCCCGCCACGGCGATGTCGGCCGATGCAGCCTCCCCGACGACATTGACCCCCACGACTTCGCGCAGCATGTCGATCAATCGGGCGCGGATGGAGTCGGAATCCTCCACGATGTAGACGCTGTTGCACGCGGCGGCGGCCAACCCTGGTTCGCGTATCGCTGCCTGAATGTGTGCTTTTTCCATGCCGCAAGTGTGTGCGGCGTCGGGTCCGGTGCCTATCGGCGCGTGCTGATCCTGGCTGTAGGGGCCGTCTTAATTCCAGGGTAGGCGGATTCCTACACCGGGACCTATTCCTGAGCGCCGCCCTCGGCGTCGATCAGGCGGTGATTGAGCGCGTAGCGCACCAGATCCGTGTTGCTGCCAAGGTTCATCTTCTGCATCAGGCGCGCCTTATGAGTGCTGATGGTCTTGACTGACAGGCTGAGCTGCTCGGCGACGTCGGAAACGCTTCTTCCCTCCGCGAGCATGCGGAATACCTGGAATTCCCGATCGGAAAGGGTGCTGTGCAGCGGGCCGTCTGCCTGCGGCATGGCGCCCAGTGCAAGTAGTTCTGCTACAGCTGCGCTGATGAACGCCCCGCCCGCAGCGATCTTGCGGATGGCGGAGACCAATTGAGAGGAAGCACTTTCCTTGGTGAGGTAGCCGGCAGCCCCCGCCTTGATTGCACGCACGGCGTACTGCTGCTCCTCGTGCATGCTCAACACCAGGATGCGAAGCCGCGGCTTCTCGCTGCGAACCTGTTTGATCAGCTCCATGCCGCTCTTGCCGGGCATGGACATGTCCAGGAGCAGCAGATCGAACTCGAGTTCACGCACGCACTTCATGACCTCATGCCCGTCCTGCGCCTCGCCGACTACCGCGAGATCGCCGGCTGCGCTGAGAAGTTGTTTGAGCCCCTCTCGCACGATGGTGTGGTCATCAGCGACGACGATGCGAATCATGACTGCAATTGCTCCTGTTGAATCGGTATCCGCACCTCGATACGGGTGCCTCCTCCGGGCTTGCTCTCGATGTCGAACGCGCCCCCAAGCAGGTAGGCGCGTTCGCGCAGGCCCAGCAGTCCGTAGGAGCCGGGTTTGCGCGGATCGGATGGGGAGAAACCGCGACCGTTATCCTCCACGGTCAAGGTGATCGTGTCGTTGTCCTTGTCGATGGTGATTTGGACCTGCGTTGCCTGCGCATGCTTTGCCACGTTGGTAAGGGATTCCTGGAGGATGCGAAATACGGCCGTGGCGTAGGGGTCCTGCAATTGGAGATCATCGCTGCCCACTGCCAGTTCGCAGGCGATTCCCGTGCGCTGAGAAAAATTCTGCGCCAGCCATTCGGCGGCCGGCACCAACCCAAGGTCGTCGAGCATCAGTGGGCGCAGATCGGCGGAAATGCGCCGTGTCGCGGCAACCGTTCCGTCGAGCAGGCCCTGCATGGAGGCGAGCTTGCCCGCAACCAGGGGATCTGCATCGGGTAATTTCTCGCGCACCCAGTTGACGTCGATCTTGAGCGCCGTCAGCGCCTGCGCGAGCTCGTCGTGCAACTCGCGGGCGATACGGCTTTTCTCCTGCTCGCGCACCGAGTGCGCCGCGGCGGCAAGCTCGCGCAATTCTTCCCGCGAGCATCGCAACGCTTCGTCGGCGCGAATGCGCGAGGTGATGTCGCGCAGAATCACGGTGTGAATCCTGTGCTCACCTTCGCGGTGTAGCGAAATGGATGCTTCGATCGGGAATTCCTCGCCGTTCTGGCGCTTTCCCCACAATATCAGCTGCTCGCCCATGCGGCGCGACGTCGTTCCGGCGCGTCCGAAATTCTCGATGTGTCCGCGATGGGATGCGCGAAAGCGTGCCGGCAGCAGCATGTCGAGCGATTGCCCCTGCGCGTCATCGCGCCGGTGGCCGAAGACTTTTTCGGCAGCGGCGTTGAACAGCACGATCTTCTGGTTTTCGTCTACGGCGATGATGGCGTCCATCGCCGATTCGACGATGCCACCCACCCGAGCCTCCGCGCTTTGCAGCATCTGCCGGGCGACATTGCGCTGCGACATGCCGCGATACAGCAAAATGACGGATACGGCGAGGAGGATGCCGCACATTGCGGTGGCGATGGTGAGCATTTCGCCCTGGTACCAGCCGAAGAGTCCTGCGCCGACGGCGATGAACGCGGTCAGCGCCCCCAGCACCAGTAGCGGGCCAAAGATGATGAATAGGCGACCGTTCGGGGCGCTGTGCTCACTCTGCGAATGTGCATTCATGCAGGTCCCAATCCCTGACCGCCCCCAGCCGAAGCATGGGCACGCGATAGGGTCCGGATTCCGGAAGTCGCTTGACCCAAGTCAAAGCCTGCAGGTTGCAGCAGGGCACAGTAGGACACCATGGGATGCGCGCCACGCAATGTTGAAATTCTCGGGAAGATGTCCGCTCAGCTTGTCATCGATCCGGGCCTGATCCGCAAGTTCGGCGGAAGCGGGCCGCGCTACACCTCGTATCCGACCGCCGACCGCTTTGTGGAGGCCTACGATGCGTTGGCCTACTGCCATTGGCTAAAACACCGGAATATCGGGGGATTTGCAAGACCGCTCTCATTATACGTTCACCTGCCCTTCTGCGACACGATTTGCTATTACTGCGGGTGCAACAAGATCGTGACGCGCGACCACAGTCACTCAGCGAGGTACCTGGAATATCTGCGGAGGGAAATCGCGCTCGTCGCAGGAAACATCGCGGGCGAACGCGCGGTGTCGCGCATGCACTGGGGCGGGGGCACGCCGACGTTTTTCAGCGACGAGGAACTGTCCGCGCTGATGGCATCACTGCGCGAAGCATTCAAGCTGGATCCTCAGGGAGAATATGCCGTCGAAGTCGATCCGCGCAAAGTGGGCGCGGATCGGATCGCGCATTTGGGTGGGCTGGGTTTCAATCGCATCAGCATCGGTGTTCAGGATTTCAACCCCGATGTGCAGAAGGCGGTCAATCGCATCCAGGGGGTGGATGAAACGCGGCTTGTCATCGACGCAGCGCGCGCGAGCGGGTTTCGATCGGTCAATATCGACCTGATCTACGGGCTTCCCAGGCAGAGCATCAAGGGGTTCGAGCGCACGCTCGACACCGTGATCACCTGCGATCCGGATCGTCTCGCCTTGTATTCCTATGCCCACCTGCCCGGGATGTTCAAGCAACAGCGACGCATCGCCGTGGTCGAATTGCCAGACCCGGAAGTCAAATTGGGCCTGCTGACAATGGCCATCGAGCGCCTTGAGGCTGCTGGGTACGTTTATGTCGGCATGGATCATTTTGCCAAACCGCATGATGAACTGGTGGTGGCCCAGCGCTTCGGGCGCCTGTCGCGCGACTTCCAGGGTTACTCGGCAGGTGGCGATTGCGATGTGGTCGGCCTCGGTGTGTCTGCCATTGGTCGGATTGGTCCGACCTACGTGCAGAATATGAAGACCCTGGATACCTACTACGCGGCGCTCGATCAGGGCGCTTTGCCTACGCTGCGGGGGATCGAGCTCAGCAACGACGACCTGGCTCGGCGGGCGGTGATCCAGGCATTGGCATGCCGTTTCATCGTGTCCAAGGAGTCCATATCCATCGCCTATCTGCTCGACTTCGACAGCTATTTCGCGCAGGAGCTGGAGGCGCTCGAGACTCTGGCCGAGGACGGGCTGGTCGAAATCGACCGCGACTGGATCCATGTGACGCCGCGCGGCCGCCTCCTGGTACGGCGGGTGTGCATGGTGTTCGACCGTTACCTGCGTTCTTCCGAGCAGCGCGCACAGTATTCCCGGGTGGTGTAATGGACGCAATGGTGGCCACTGCATTCACCGTGGGTGTGTTGGGGGGCGTGCATTGCATCGCCATGTGCGGCGGGATCGTCGGCGCGTTCACCATGAAGCAGGTTGGTGTCGCACCGGCACTGGGATTGCAGCTTTCCTTCAATACCGGTCGCATGACAAGTTACGTCGCCGCAGGCGCGCTTGCGGGAGGGGTTGGCGGCGCGGGGTTCGCGGCCGCGAGCCTGTTGCCCGTGCAGACCATGATGTTCGTGGTGGCCAACGGGCTAGTCATCCTGCTCGGGCTGTATCTGGCCGGCATGGGCAGCGCGGTGCTGCAGTTGGAGCGCTTGGGCGGTCGCGCCTGGCCGCTGATCCGCTCCCTTGCGCTGCGCATCCCGGAAACGCGCACGACCGGCTCGCGATTCGCCGCCGGGGCGGCTTGGGGCTGGACGCCCTGCGGGTTGGTCTACAGCGTGCTGGGGCTGGCGTTGGTCAGCGGAAGCCCGTTGCGCGGCGCGACGGTGATGCTGGCCTTCGGGCTGGGAACCCTGCCGAACCTGCTGGCGGCCGGCTGGATCATGCGGTGCGTCGGCAAGCGGGTGCGAAGCCCGGGTGCCCGGCTTGTTGCCGGACTGGCCATCGCGGCATTCGGTATTATCGGGATGGCGCGGGTTCCCGGACTGGTGCAACAAATTCGCGAGGGCATCCTTTGCATCGGGGCGTGATGCCAAGGGGTGAAGTGAACAGGCAGTTCCGATTGACCGTAATTTTTCCGATGGAAATCACATGACCAAAATCCTCCTGCCGGTCGATGGCTCCAAACATGCGTTGCGGGCGACGCGCAAGCTGATCGACATTACACTCCAGTTTCTGGAGCGCCCTGACATCGTTCCCCTGTTCGTGCACCTGCCCGTGCCCCGGGTTGGCGGCATTGCCACGGTCGTAGGCGCGTCGACCCTGCGCGATTACTACAGGAAGGAAGGGGAGGCTGCCCTGGCGCCGGTCGAGCGCCTGCTTGCCAAGGCGGGCTACGAAGTCAAGTCGGGCATACAGGTTGGGCAGATTGCCAACACGATTGTCGAATATGCCAAGCGCAACAAGTGCGACATGATTTGCCTGGGAACACGAGGGATGACGGCGGCCGCCAATCTGGTGATGGGATCGGTCGCAACCAAAGTGCTGCATCTGGCCGACATCCCCGTCATCGTGATCAAGTAGCGCGTGGGCCGCCCGCGCCAGCAGCCAACGGCGAGAACGGCGCCGGGGTTGCCGACACGCCTGCAATTTCTCGGCGCCACCGGAACGGTGTCCGGGTCGAAGTACCTGCTGCAATTCGATGGCCGGCAGGTGCTGGTCGACTGCGGGTTGTTCCAGGGGTACAAGCAATTGCGGCTTCGCAACTGGACTGCGCTGCCGGTCGCGCCGAAGACGCTGGATGCGGTTGTGCTCACGCATGCCCATATCGATCACAGCGGCTATCTTCCCTTGCTGGTTCGCAACGGCTTTCGCGGCCGTATCCTGTGCACCCGCTCGACACGCGACCTGTGTGGCGTGCTCCTGCCGGACAGCGCACGCCTGCAAGAAGAGGAGGCAGAGTATGCGAATCGGCGCGGTTTCTCGAAGCACAAGCCCGCGCTGCCGCTGTATACCGAGAAGGACGCCGCTGCGTGTTTGCGCCAGTTCGAGCCGCTCGATCCGGGCCGCCGGCTCGATCTGGGCGCCGGCATCGATGTCGAACTGCAGCCGGCAGGCCACTTACTCGGCGCGACCATGGTGCTGCTACGAAATGCGCACGGCACCTTGCTGTTCAGCGGCGACTTGGGGCGACCGCACGATCTGTTGATGAACGCGCCGGCCGCCATCGAAGAAGCGGACTACCTGGTGCTCGAATCGACCTACGGCGATCGCCAGCATCCGGTCGATGATCCGATGCTTCAACTGGCCACCGTCATCAATCGCACCGTGGCGCGCGGCGGGTCAATCATCATTCCTTCGTTTGCGGTCGGCCGCGCCCAAGCCCTGCTTTACTACCTCCACCTGTTGAAAACCGCGGGGAGCATCGCCGACATCCCGGTGTTCCTCAACAGCCCGATGGCAGCCGAAGCGATGAAGATTTTCGGCAAGCACTCAGGCGAGCATCGCCTCGACAAGCGCCAGTGTCAGGACCTGGCAGACACCGCCCGCATCGTGAGCAGCGTCGAGGAGTCGGAGTCCCTCAACCAGCGCAAGGACCCCATGATCGTCATCGCCGGCAGCGGCATGGCGACCGGGGGGCGCGTGGTGCACCACATCAAGGCCCTCGCGCCCGATGAGAAGAACACCTTGCTGTTCACCGGCTTCCAGGCCAGTGGCACGCGCGGTGCTGCCATTGTCGCCGGCGCGGACTCGGTCAAGATCCACGGCGAATATGTGCCGGTGCGTGCCGAAGTCGCGATGGTGGACAATCTTTCCGGGCATGCCGATGCCGGCGAGATCCTGGCATGGCTGCGCGGATTCCGAAGCCCGCCCAAGCGCACATTCATCACCCATGGTGAGCCGGCCGCGGCCGATGCGCTGCGGCACAAGATCGAAGAGGCGCTGGGTTGGAGCTGTTCGGTGCCCGATTACCTGGAGAAGGTGAAATTGACATGACCATGCCAACCGCGTGAGTCCGGGCCGAAGCGGGAGGTATTGGGCCCGGTCCCCGTGCCGTCAGCGCTGCGTGAAATATGTTTGACATCCTTTGCTGAAACAATGAGCCATGATCGCGACATCCCATGAGTGAATCGTCTTACTCCAACGAACTTCCGGTTGGTCGCCCCCCAGCGGCGAAACTGACTGCCACCCTGCGCCGGCTCGGCATCGACACTTACCAGGAAGCCGTCATTTACATGCCCAGCGACTGCGACGTGTGCCGGTCGGAGGGGTTTGAGTCGCAGTCGCGCATCGAAGTGCGGCTCAAAGGACGTTCCATTACCGCGACCCTGAATGCGGTAACGCAGGCCCTGCTCGGCGAGGGCGAGGCGAGCTTGTCTGAGTCGGCATGGCGATCGCTCGGCGCGCGAGAAGGCGATGTGATCGAGCTTGCCCATGCTGCGCCGCTGGAGTCCCTCGGTTACATCCGTGCCAAGGTGTACGGACGCAGGCTCGACCAGGTTGGCATGGACGCCATTGTCGGCGACATCGTTGCCGGTCGCTATTCGGACCTGCATTTGTCGGCATTCATTACCGCTGGCGCCGATGATCGGCTGGACGCCGACGAAACCATCGCGCTCACGCGCGCCATGGTAGCCGTCGGTGACCGGCTGCACTGGCCATCGCCCATCGTGGTGGACAAGCATTGCGTCGGCGGCCTGCCGGGCAACCGCACCACACTCATCCTCGTCCCGATCGTGGCGGCTTGCGGATTGACCATACCGAAGACGTCATCGCGCGCAATCACTTCACCCGCTGGAACGGCGGACACCATGGAAACGCTAGCGCCGGTCAATCTGGGCATACCGGCGATCCGCAAGGTCGTCGAGCGCACCGGCGGTTGCATCGTCTGGGGCGGCGCGGTGCGCCTGAGCCCCGCCGATGACGTGCTGATCCGCGTCGAGCGCCCGCTCGATCTCGACAGTGAAGGGCAGCTGGTAGCCTCGGTGATGTCGAAGAAGGCGGCGGCCGGCTCGACACATGTCGTGATCGACCTGCCTGTGGGGCCCACGGCCAAGGTACGCAGCGCCGCGGCGGCGGAGAAATTGATCGCGCGCCTGACCATCGTTGGTGAGGCGATGGGCATTCACACGCGCTGCATCCTGTCCGATGGCACGCAACCCGTGGGCCGTGGCATCGGACCATCGCTTGAGGCCCGCGATGTCTTGTCCGTGCTGCGACGTGATCACGGCGCGCCACAGGACCTGCGTGACCGTTCGCTGAGACTGGCCGGAGAAATACTCGAGATGGCGAACAAGGCTCCGACGGGGGGAGGGTATGCGATGGCCGCAGAAGTGCTGGATAGCGGACGTGCCTGGGCCAAGTTCCATGAAATCTGCGAGGCTCAGGGTGGGTTGCGCACGCCGGAAGTCGCGCGCAACCATCGACCCATCACGGCGACTCACGCCGGGCACGTCGCCGCTATCGACAACCGCTTGTTGTCCCGCATCGCCAAACTGGCGGGGGCGCCCAGCGATCCCACGGCCGGGGTCGAGCTGCATACGCCGCTTGGCACGCTCGTCGAGCGGGGGCAACCGCTCTACACCGTCCATTCGGATGCGCCGGGTGAGCTCGCTTACGCGATGGAATATGTCGGCGATCATTCTAATGTGATCACAATAGGAGAATAGGGTCCATATGGCGGGGCACTACCTGCAGAATCTATTCATCCCAAGAAGTATTGCCGTGGTGGGTGCCAGTGAGCGTGCGGGATCGTTGGGACGCTATGCGTTCGACAACCTGATTGCCGGCGGGTATGCCGGCGAGCTGGTCGCGATCAACCCCAAGTACACAAGCGTGGCCGCGCGGCCCTGCTTCCCCTCATTGGCGGCCATGGGTCATGCGGTCGATCTGGCGCTGATTGTTACACCGGCGAAAAGCGTTCCGGGGCTCCTTGACGACGCCGGTCGGGCCAGCGTTCGCAATGCTGTCGTGTTGTCGGCGGGGTTCGGTGAGACCGGAGTGCAAGGCAAGGCGCTCGAGCAGACGGTCCGCGAGGCCGCGCGCCGCAATGGCGTGCGCATGATCGGACCAAACTGCCTGGGTATCCTGCGACCTTCGATCCGGCTCAACGCCAGTTTTGCCCGTGGTGCAGCCCGGCCAGGGCACATCGCGCTGGTGACTCAATCGGGCGCGGTGGCAACTGCGCTGGTGGACTGGGCCGCCGTCGCAGGCATCGGCTTCTCCAGCGTGATCTCTATGGGTGCGGGAGTCGATCTGGATTTTGGTGAAATCCTGGATTTCCTTTACTGTGACAGCGAGACGCGCAGCATCCTTCTGTATGTCGAGGGCGTGCGCGAGGCCCGGCGCTTCATCTCGGGCCTGCGTGCCGCCGGGCGCGCCAAGCCCATCGTGGTGCTGAAGGTGGGGCGCCACCTGTCGGGATCCAAGGCAGCGATGAGCCATACCGGTTCCCTGGCGGGAAACGACGCCGTGTTCGATGCGGTGCTGCGCCGCTGCGGCGTGGTGCGTGTCAAGACTTACTCGGAACTGTTCTCTGCGGCCGAACTGATCGGTAGCGGTTCGCCAACCTATGGGGCAAGGCGGGGTAGCCGGCTGGCCATCGTCACCAACGGCGGCGGACCGGGCGTTCTGGCCGCCGACGCAGCGGTGGACACGGGCGTGGCCTTGGCGCATCTTTCTGATGTCACGCTGGCGGCACTGGACGCGGTGCTTCCGGCGCACTGGTCGCGCGCCAATCCTGTCGACGTGCTGGGTGACGCCGATGCGCTCCGGCTCGAGAAGGCGCTCGCCGCGGTGCTGGCAGACAAGGAAGTTGACGCGGTGTTGGCATTGTTCTGCCCGCAGCAAGTGCTTCCTGCCGTGGACGCAGCGCGCGCCATCGTTGCAGCAGTCCGATCCGCAGCAGCGCTGGGCCATGCGAAACCGCTGCTGACGGCGTGGCTGGGCGAGGCCGAGGTGCGCGCAGGTCGCGAGTTGGCAGCGGCGGCGCATCTGCCGGTTTTTCAATCCCCGGAGGGAGCGGTCGCGGCATTCGGTGCCTTGGCCGAGTACCAGACAGCCCAGCGCCTGATGCTGGAAGTCCCGGCGCCACGCGCTTCCGCGGGACAACCCGATCTGGCCGTCGCGCAGGCCATCGCCGCCGCCGCCGTGGCCTCAGGCCGAACCCTGCTGACCGAGCCTGAATCCAAACGCTTGCTGGCCTGCTTCGGCATCCCGGTGCCGCAGACCGTCATTGCCGCTACACAGAAAGAAGCGCTTGCCGCCACACAAACGCTGGGTTTTCCGCTGGCGATGAAAATCCTGTCGCCGGACATCGCGCACAAGTCCGATGTCGGCGGCGTGAAGCTCAGCATTCGCGACACCGAGGAACTGGCGCGCGAATTCACCGCCCTGCTCGCCAATGTGCGCGCACTGCGCCCGGATGCGCGCATCGACGGCGTGGCACTGCAACCCATGATCGAAAAGCGCTTTGGCCGCGAATTGCTGGTCGGCATTTCCACCGACCCGGTGTTCGGCCGCGTGATCAGCTTTGGAGCCGGCGGCGTTGCCGTTGAGCTGTTGCGTGACACGGCCATCGGCCTTCCCCCGCTGAACCAGCTGCTCGCCTCTGAACTGGTGGCACGCACGCGCACCGCCAAACTGCTCGGAGCGTACCGGCACATTCCTGCAGCGCAAATGCAAGCCATCGTCGACGTATTGCTCAGGGTGTCGGAGATGGCGTGTGCCTTGCCCTGGCTTGCGGAGATGGACATTAACCCGCTGCTCGCCGACGAATCGGGGTGCACGGCGCTGGATGCGCGCGTGGTCATCGACCCTGGCTGCATGCATTCCGATGCGCGTCACAGCCATCTCGCTATTCGTCCTTATCCGGTTGAGCTGGAGGCGGATGCGCGCTTGGGGGCGGGCGCGGAAGCCCTGGACTTGCGTGTTCGTCCCATTCGTCCCGAGGATGCGGCGCTGGAGGCGGCGTTCGTGCAGGATTTGTCGGACCGTTCTCGACACATGCGCTTTTTCAGCCAGGCGCGCGAGCTATCTGAAGCCATGCTGGCGCGTTTCACGCAGGTCGATTACGAGCGGGAGCTCGCGCTGATCGCCTTGCCGCGCGACGGCGACTCGCCGATGATCGGCGTCGCGCGCTACACGCCGAACCCGGATGGCGAGTCCTGCGAATTTGCGGTTACCGTAGCCGATGCCTGGCAGGGCCGGGGAGTGGGCTTCCTGCTGATGTCGCGATTGGTCGATGCTGCGAGGGGTGCCGGATATCGGCACATGACCGGCAGCGTGCTCGCGGGCAATCGGGGCATGCTGGACCTGTCAAAGGCGCTGGGATTTCACTTGACCAGGAATTCCGAGGCAGCAGAACTGATCGATGTGACCAAACTCCTGGTCTGAGGGAGGCACCGGCGGCAAATGCAGCCGAGGGTCGTCGTGGGTTAGGCGACCGCTCTGTGGCGACCCCGGCGGCGGTCGAGCCACCAGGCGAGAACGGGCAGCATGGCCAGCCCCCCGGGCATGGCAAACACGACGATATAGGGGCTGACATCGCGCAGGCGGCGCATGTGTTGCGCTAATTCGAGTCGGTCCTCGGCAGACCAGCGTTGCTTGTTACGCGGCTTCATCAGAAGCGGCATTAGGCCCTTGACCTGACTTAGTTCGGTGACCAGGTACTTCTTTTCCCGGTCGATCAGCATGATGAAACCCTTGACCTTCAGCATGTCGTCCTACTCAGTCCCTTTTCAGCTTCGTTCGAAGCGTATGACGCGAATTTTACTTTCCCGTCATGACACGCGCAAAACAGCGCTTTCAGTAGCGGTTTAATCCCTGAGCGAGCGCACCGGCCAACGCCTGTCGCGTCCAGCGATAGGTCCGCCAGATGAAGAACCCGCGACGCAAGGCCGTGATGGCCCGCTTCGGACGCAGTGCGATGAGCACGCCCACCCCGGCGGCCACCCAGCCCGGGTGCGCCTGCGCAGTACGCAACGCCGACAATCCCTTGTCCGCCAGTCGGATCAGCGGCTGCACCGAATCCATCTGCTCGGAAAGCCTTGCCCGCTGTCCCGCAATTCTTTCTGCGAGCCGGGCCTTGCGCATCAATAGGTCGTCGCGGTGTGTCATCCCGGACGTCACCTCGACAGGTGTTCGCGATCCGAGCGCAGTTCCGCCAGCGACTGGGCAAACAGGCGCTTCCGCTCGGCGATCAGATTTCGCAGCGCGATCAGCAACAGGAAGCCTGCCGCGCCAAAACTGCAGGCGAGGACGCCCACTGCAAGCAGGCGGTAGCTGTCCCAGAACAGCGCCACGACAAAGACGACCACCAACAGCGTGCTCACGGCCAGGAAAAAACCGCCGATGGCGGCCAGCCACAGGGCGCGGGCAATGTGCATACGCTCTTCCTCGAGCTCGGTGACGAGCAATTCGAGGCGCGTGTGGACGATTTCGACGAGTGTTGCGCCGACCCTGCGAACTGAGTCGAGCAGGCCGCTGTTGCGACCCGCCTGCGAGCTCATCAGGTGCTCCGGTTCAACGCCGGCTGATCAGCATGCCGACGATCACGCCCACCGCGGCACCGATGCCGACGGCCTTCCAGGGGTGTTCGTGAACGAAGTCGTCGGTCGCTCGGGCGGCTTCCTTGGCCTTGTCCACGCCGGCCTCGCTGAGGCGCGCCAGCTTGCCTTTGGCAACATCGAGGCTTTCCTGGATCTTGACGCGCGCGGCGGCAACTTTTTCGCCGGCTTGGGACGCCGTGGCTTTGAGGAGTTCTTCCGCATCGGCGATGACGACCTTGAGATCGGCGGCCAGTTTGTCTTTGGTCACTTCGGT
Source organism: Betaproteobacteria bacterium (assembly GCA_947476535.1). Taxonomy (GTDB): domain Bacteria; phylum Pseudomonadota; class Gammaproteobacteria; order Burkholderiales; family SG8-39; genus CAIYPG01. Next base: position 10,536 of record CANJRC010000029.1, on the reverse strand, counting down.
ATTCATGTCAAACCTCGCAAATTATTGAGTCGAAAAAAATGATTCAAAAGGAAATGAGCGAAAAAAATAGCTATGACCGAGGGGGATTGAAAATGCGCCGGAATCCTGTCCTTCAGCCTAGCGGGTTTGGCCCGTCTGTTTGTCAAAGACTATAGGCTTTTTCCAGCCAAATCAACCGAGAAGCGCAAGTGAACGCGCGATATTCAGCAAACCAAAAGCGGGAGGAAATTCCCGAGGCTTTGATCGCCGGGATCCTCGGTTCGGCGTTCCCTCTCTCGTCCAGCTGCGCTGACTCGCGACACAACGCATTCTTGCAGAGGCTTTCCCCCGTTAGAATTCCGCCATGGCTTCGCCTTATCTGAACGTGTTCCGCAGCCCGCGCATTGCCGCGGTACTGGTGCTGGGCTTTTCCTCCGGACTTCCGCTGGCACTGACGGGCAGCACCCTGCAGGCTTGGCTGGCTGTGTCCGCCATCGACATCAAGACCATAGCCTGGTTTTCCTGGATCGGCATGCCCTATGCCCTGAAATTCCTCTGGTCGCCGCTGATGGACCGGTATGTGCCGCCGATTCTCGGCCGCCGGCGCGGCTGGATGCTGCTTACGCAGCTTGGACTGATTGCCGGCATCGCCGCCATGGCGATTTCGCCGCCGGGCGAGGCGCTCTGGGTGCTCGGACTGGCCGCGCTTTGGGTAGCTTTCATGTCGGCATCGCAGGATGTGGTGATCGACGCCTACCGCACCGATGTGCTCAACGCCTCTGAACGGGGTGCCGGCGCGGCGGTAGGCGTGTTCGGTTATCGCATGGCGATGCTGGCCTCGGGCGCGCTGGCACTAGTGCTCGGCGACCAGATTGGCTGGCAGACCACCTACTTCATCATGGCGGCGCTGATGCTGGTGGGCACGGCCACCGCCTGGCTTGCCCCCGAACCCGCGGTGCCGCCCGAGGTGCCAAGAAGCCTCGGCGAGGCGATTACCAAGCCGTTGGCGGACCTTTTCACGCGGCCGGGTGCTTTGAGCTTGCTCGCGCTGGTGCTGCTCTACAAGTTCGGCGATGCCCTTGCCGGGACGCTGACCACGGCGTTCCTCATCCGCGGGGTCGGCTTCACGGCGACTGACGTGGGGTTGGTGAACAAGGGCCTTGGACTGGCCTCCCTGTTGCTCGGGGCGCTGGCGGGGGGCATGCTGCTATCGCGCATGAACCTTTACCGGGCGTTGCTACTGTTCGGTGTGCTGCAGGCGGTATCGAACCTGTCGTTCGCGTGGCTGGCGTGGGCGGGCAAGAGCTACCCTTTGCTTGTGTTCGCAGTCGGCTTCGAGAACCTCGCCAGCGGGATGGGCACGGCGGCCTTCGTCGCTTTTGCCATGGCGCTTTGCAACCACTCCTTCAGTGCCACGCAGTACGCGCTGCTCTCGGCCATCGCGTCTCTGGGCCGCATCCTGTTTGGCCCGATGGCAGGGCAGATGGTGGAGTCGCTGGGCTGGGACGGATTTTTCGTGCTGACCTTTGTCGCCGCATTGCCCGGCTTGGCGCTCGTGTGGCTGATGCGCGAGCGGATCAGCGAGGTCGAACGAGCCGCGGTGCCGGCATCGGCTGGCGCGCCTGCGACTTCGTAGCGGTCTTCGCTGATGGCTGCGCGCCGGCATCGCGGCGCAGTTCACTGAACGCGGTGAACTCCCAGGGCCGCAAGGCCAGCAGCATGCTGACACCCTTCTTCTCAGCGAATCCCAGACGGGCGTCATCGCGGTGCAGGTCGCCCAGTTCATGCGCGACCCGCTTCAGTCGGGCGATGAGCGTGGCCGTCGATTTTCGCGACAGGTGGCCGCTCAGGAAGAGCATCATTTCGTCGGAGCGGTCAAATCGCTCGCGCAGGTATTCGTCCTGGGCCTGTGCCCGGAAATAGGTCTGCATGGGGCCGTCAGGCAGCCAGCTGAAAGCGCGCGACAGCAGCAGGCGGATGCGGTTGCCGGGCAGCAGTCGAATGATGCCAATGCGGTCGAGCTTGACGAGCAGGCGCGTGCAGTCGGTGTCGCTCAGCGTGTACGTCGAGACGATCTGTTCGGCAGTCCAGCCATTCATGACGCGCAAGGCAACCAGCATCAGGGTGCGGTCGCCGACGATGTCCTGTTCCTGCTGCGCCGTGAGCCGCGCGAGCAGGTGCTCCTTCTGCTCGAGCGAACGCGCCAGTTCCGGGAAGTCGACCTGTGCGAGCTCGCACAATTGGTCGAGGCGCTTCAGGGTGAAGTCCTGCGAGGAAAACATTCGCTTCACGCTGGGCTCGCTCAAGCCGAGTGCCCTTGCCGCCATGGCGTAGGTCACGCCGCGCGCCTTCAACGCACGTTTCAATGCATCTACCAGTGCAGCGCTCTGAGCCATTTCTTCCTCCCCCTGGATTCTCCTCGTCCGACAAAAAGTATCACCGGGCGATAGCGCCGGTCAAAGGAGGTGACCGGCGCTCCTCGGCGTCCCAACGCAGACCATCACCTATACCCGATGAATTAATACTGCCAAGTTACTTGATAAGTATTTACAAAACGTACATTAATACCATTAAAACTGACATATATATTTCGTCTATGGAACTGCAGCGCAAACATTTCGTGAGCCTGCACGAGCAATTGTGAGCAATGTAGGACGGCACTCGAACTGCGCGCGAGGTGAACGAGCGAATCCCTAGCGCGCGCCGGTCACGCCGAGAATGGTTCCCGACACGTACGATGCTTCATCGGAGAGCAGCCACAGGATTGCGTTCGCGACTTCGTCGGGCGTGCTGATGCGGCCCATGGGCAATTGCGCGCCGATCTGCGCGATGCGGCCCGGCGGGATCATGTCGGTGTCGCTGGGACCGGGGCGGCAGCAATTGACGCGGATGCCTTCGGCGGCGACTTCCTGAGCAAGGCTGTAGGAGAAGGCTTCGATCGCACCCTTGGTGGCACCGTAGGCGATGAAGCGTCCTGCAGCCGCCGTGTGGGCGAGGGTCGATGAGAGGTTCACGATGGTGCCGCCTCGGCCGCCGTGCTTGGTCGACATTCGCCGGATGGCCTCGCGCGAACAGAGGAAAAGGCTCACCACGTTGGTGTTGAACAGGCGCCGCAGGTCATCGGCGGTGACTTCATCCACGCGGCCCTGTGCGATGTCGTTCACACCGGCGTTGTTGACGAGCGCGGTGACGGTGCCGAGTTCACGGTCGACCGTCTCGAACATCCGCGCCACTGCGGCGGCGTCACCCACGTCGGCCTGCACGGCAACGGCGTGGCCTCCCGCGGCCTCGATGCTGCGCACGACCTCATCGGCCTTTGTGCGGTTCGATTGGTAGTTGATGCAGACGCGATACCCGCGTTGTGCGGCAATCGACGCCGTGCGCGCGCCGATGCCGCGGCTCGCGCCCGTGATGACGATCACCCGGTCGACGCCGGGCGTTGCGGCTTCCATGACTAGAAGAACGCCGTGAGATTCTTGGCGAGCAACACGTTCTGGTCGAGGATGATCTCGCGCCGTGCGATGCGCCAGTCCGGGCCGTGGCCGGTCTCGACGCCGCGCAGCGTGTCGGTGCGCTTTCCGATCAGGGTGTAGTTCTCCGTCTCGCCGCGGTTCTGGTATATGAGGAATCGGCTGCGCACGACCACTTCATTCGCGTTCACGACGTCCGGCTTCGCATCCATGAGCAGCACGCCGGTGACGATGTGGCAGATGCGCGACAGCGGCTCCTCGGCCCAGTGGATGCCGGTGCGGATCTGCTCGACGCGCTTGGTGAGCGTCCATTTGTCTTCTTCCAGCCAACTGATGCCCTGGCCTTCCTTCGTGTTTTCATCGTCCTCGTGGTAGCCGTGGCGGACGTTGCGGCGCATCGGCATGAAGTACACGAGGTCTTCGGCAAAGAGCTCCAGCCATTCCTCGAAGCGGCGCTCGTCGAGCAGTTCCGTCTCGCGGTACAGGAAATCCTCGACGTCCTGCTTCAGGGCAAAGTAGCCGGGAGTGCGGCGGATCTGCAGGTGCCTGTTCATGTCCAGCATGTCGGATCCTATGAGTTCATTTTGGAATGAGGGCGCAGTGACATCACGTCGTTCCCTCATGCTCGCCTGCATCAGGGGCTATTGCGGTCCTTCTGGAAGGGCCTCTATGGATTGTCGTTGAGCATTTTCTTTGGCAGATGGTGCCCGAGGAGATGGCTCCAGTCCTCATCCTTCATGTAGCTCGACCAGGCCCGGTAGAATCCGCGCGCCATTTCCTCGGTGGTTTGCGGACTGATGTTGCCAGGCATCACGTCGTCGCTGCGATAGACGCCCAGCGACAGCTGGTAGTTGAACGGGTAGCGGCTGGCGATTGCGCCCTTGGTTGCTTCGGTGGCGTAGTACCAGTTCTCCATGTCGTCCTGCTCGGTCATGCCAGCCGGGCCGGAATAGCGCATGTAGTAGCGGCGCAGCATGTCTTTCACTGCGGGCGGCGAATCGGCATCGACGAGGAAGAAGCGCCAGGCCTCGGTCTGCGTCGGGCTGTGCGGGTGCCACACCACGAGGCTGCGCGGCTGGCGCGCGTGATACGAGGTATTCGGGAAGATGGTGCCGGTTAGGCCGACGAGGCGCGCCTTGTCGCCGAGGCGCTGTTTTCTTTCGTGGTAGCACTTCTCGGCGTAGGCCTGGATTTCGGGGTTGCCCTGGAAGGTGGGTTTATGCGGGCTGTTCTCGGGCAGGAGGCCGCTGATCACGCCGTGTCCCTCCGTGGAGCTCACGTGCAGCAAGCGTGCATTGAGCAGTTCGTCGTCGCGGCGCTCCTTCACACCGGCCTGGGCGCTCGGGCCAATGCCGACCATTTCGACCGACTGGTGGCTGACCGCGTGGTACATGTCGCCGGCAAAGTTCTCGGAGGGGAACTTCCAGTTCGCGCCGAAGATCCACTTGTGCACGCCGATGCACTCCGAGCCTCCTTCGCGACCGTCGCGATGGTTTAGGGCCTCGTCGAGGTGCGCCTTGGCGCTGCCGAGGTAATCGATGAAGCCGGGGGCTTCCTTGTCCCAGGTCGCCCAGATGCTGCCCTTGTAGTTGACGAGCTTGGCGACTTCGACGAGCGACCACTCGTCCGGGTTCATGTGGCCCTCGTAGAGCTCCTTGAACTGTGGCACCGTCTGCAGGCGCCCGTCGGTGCCGAAGGTCCAGCGGTGATAGGGGCAGGTGAAGGCCGGCGTATTGCCCTGCTCGTAGCGCAGCACACGCATGCCCTTGTGGCGGCAGGAGTTGAGGAAGACGTGGATCACGCCCTGCTTGTCGCGGCAGAGGATGGCCGACTCGGCGCCCATGCGCGTAAGGAAGTAATCGCCCGGCTTGGGGATCAGGCTCTCGTGCCCGACCATCAGCCAGGCGCGGGTGAAGAGCTTCTCCTGCTCCTCGCGATAGATGACCTCGTCGCTGAAGATGGTGCGCGCGATGGTGCCGCGCTGCAGGTCGACCATCTGGTCGATGGATTGTGCCGTCGTCATGGTGTGCCGATCCGTCGTTCAACAAAAAGGGTTTGGCCTTGCGTCCCGGTGCGCCTCGCGAGCCAGGCAACGACGTGGCGCCACCGCGCGGGGCGGCGCCACTTTCGCGCTTCAGGTCACGGATCGACGACGAAGTTGCCGTTCTGGATCTTCATCACCGCGTAGCCGAAGCTCGGGATGCGCGTCTCCGGATCGATGGACCATGCGCCGCGGCCCACGACTACCGGCAGATTCCTGGTCCGTAGCATCGCCTGGCGCACGGATTCGCGCGTCGGGTTGGGGCCGGCATTCTTGATGGCGTTGGCCGAGACCAGCGCCATGGTGTAGCCCACCATAGCCCAAGAATCGGGAGCCACGTTGAAGCGCTTGGTGTACGACTGGATGAAGGCCTTGGCGAGGTCATTGACACCCGTGGATACCGACTCGGCAGAAAAGATCGTGCCCTCGATGGCCTTGCCACCAGCCTTGAGGTAGTTCACCGAGCCCATGCCGGTGTTGCCCACCAGCAGCGTGTTTGCAGGCATGCCCGACTGGCGTGCCTGCAACACGATGTTGGCGCCCTGCTCGGGAGGCGTATTGATGAAGAGGCAATCGGCCTTGCTCAATGCGATCTTGGTGCCGAGCGCCGTGAAGTCGGTGTCGGCGGCGAGGATGGAGTCGTCGGCTGCGATGGCGACGCCGCCTTTCCTGACCACGTCGCGAAAGACGTTTCCCTGGAGGATGTAGCCTTCGTTGTCGCGGATGCTAACCACGTAGCAGGACTTGGGCTTTCGCTTCTGTGCGATGTGCTCGCCGAGCACCGTCATGTACTGCTCGGCGGTTTCGGTGACCTTGAACATCCACGGGCCCGCCTTGAGCACCGCGGGCGAGGTGGCCGTGGTGAATAGCGGGATCTTGAGGTCGTTGGCCACCGGTGCGGCCGCCATGGCCTCGCCGGTGGCTACTGGACCGATGATCATGATGGCGTTATCACGCGTGGCCATGCGGGTGACCAGCGACAGCGCCTCCTGGGTGTTGGAGCGGTTGTCCTCCACCATCAGCGACACCTTCAAGCCGCCGAAATAATTCTTCGCGTTCAGCTCGTCGAAGGCAAGACGCACGGCGTTGATGACGGCGGTGCCGACAAAGGCATAGGTGCCCGTATTGGCCATCACCACCCCGACCTTGACCTCCTGCGCCTGGGCCGGCGCTGTCGCGACCATGCCGGCGAGCGTGATCGCTCCCAGCCAATGCTTGAGTCTCCTCATTTCTCTCTCCTTTTGTGGGAACGACGTGCGGTCCACATCCTACTGCGATTCGTGCGGCGTGGCATGGCGCAGTGCAATGGGATGTCCCATGGTTCGCCGTTCTGCGGCAAAATCTCCCCCGCCCACTGTGGCCCAGCGTACAACCATTTTTCGGGATCAAACCATGGCTTTCGCCGACAACCTCAAGCAACTCCCCTCGATCAGCCACCTGGCCGAACTGCAACTGCTCGACGCCTCGGGTGCTGTGGTGGCCACTATCGAGAACAAGCCCGGCAAGGCGGGCTCTCTTGCCCTGTTTGCCGCGCTCGCGTCGAAACACGGCACCATCAACGTAGCAGCGGCGAAGGAGGGCATCGAACTGTTCGCCGAGCACACCGCCGATGCGCGTGCCTATCCCGGCAAGCATCCCAATGTCGATCGCCTCTTCGAGGTCGTTGCCACAGGCAAAGGTTATGCAGTGAAACTGGTCAATGCCTGAGCGATCGGGGGTGGGCGGCTGGTCACGCTTCCGCCAGTGCAGCGCCCCGAGCCAAGGCTTCCTCCCCGCAGATACCCCCTGAGGATAGAAAGTATCACCCCGCGATACCGCCGGACACAGCCGGCGAGACTTTGCAGGTCGTGCTGTACCCCGTTGCCCGCCACAGCAATCATGACGGCGCAGTTCGACAAACAACGGGGAGACGCAAATGCAAACGAATGAAACGCTTTACATGCCGGAGATGTCCTTGTGCGCTGGAATCCGGGTGGGTGCCGAGGACCGTGATCCGTGGAACCTGCGGCGTTCGACCGGTTCGGCGCAGGCGAGCCGTCTGGTGATCCTGTCGGCGGACGCGCCGGAGTGGGCGATGGTGGCGTTGCGACCTAACGCGGGGCCGGAGAGGGCGATGGGGGCATTGAGGTAAGGGTCGTGATTCGCTGTGCGGCGAGTTACGCCCTTCTGCTTCTGGGGGGCGTGTTTCACCGTGAGGAGAGGCAGCTCTCTGGTCCGTACATACGAGCAAAAGAGAGTAACCAGCGTCAGGCGAAACAATTCTGCCTACTTCAGTTTCTCGAACCGAAACACCGCCAAAGACCCGAACAGATTGGGCAGGAGCCTTACCGGCCGTCCGTCCGTCAACACCACCCGCTCGAGGATGCGGATGCCATGTGACGAACAAAACGCCTCGAAGTCGTGGATGGTGCACAGGTGCACGTTGGGCGTGTCGTACCACTGGTAGGGCAGGGCCTTCGATACCGGCATGCGCCCGGCCATGATCTGCAGTCGAGCTTCCCAGTAGCCGAAATTGGGGAAGGTGACGATACCCTGGCGCCCGACACGCAGCATCTCCATCACGATCGCCTCCGTGTGGCGCATGGCCTGCAGGGTTTGCGACAGGATGACGTAGTCGAATGACCCGGCATCGAAGCCGGCCAGCCCTCGCTCCAGGTCGCTCTGGATGACGTTGATGCCGTTCTTGACGCAGTCGAGCACGTTGGCATCGTCAATCTCCACGCCGTAGCCGCGCACCTGGCGCTGCTGCTTGAGGTAGTCGAGCAGCAGTCCGTCTCCGCAGCCAAGGTCGAGCACCGAAGCGCCTGGCTCGATGCGGGCGGCGATGGCCTCGAAGTCGGAGCGCCTGGAGCGCTCAGTTGCGTTTGCGGTTGCGTTCATGGGGCGTTAAGCGACGTATAGATGTTGTCGAACCAGGCGCGCACGAGGGCGTGATAGCGCGCATCGTCGAGCAGGAAGGCGTCGTGACCGTGCGGCGCATCGATCTCGGCGTAGCTCACGTCGGCGCGGTTGTCGAGCAGCGCCTTGACAATTTCGCGTGCGCGTTCCGGCGCGAATCGCCAATCCGAAGTGAACGACGCGACGAAGAACTTTGCGCGTGCCACGGCCATTGCCCGAGACAGGTCGCCCCCCATGGCCAGTGCTGGGTCGAAATAATCGAGCGCGCGCGTGATGAGGAGGTAGGTATTGGCGTCGAAATACTCGGCAAATTTGTCGCCCTGGTAGCGCAGATAGGATTCGACCTCGAAGTCGACGCCGAAGTGATACTGGATGGCGCCTGACTTCAGCGTTCGGCCGAACTTTTCCATCATCGCGTCATCGGAGAGATAGGTGATGTGTCCGATCATGCGCGCCAGCCGCAACCCGCGCTTGGGCAGGACACCATGCTTGTAGAAGTCGCCTCCGTGGAAATCCGGGTCGGTGGTGATGGCCTGGCGCGCGACCTCATTAAACGCGATGTTCTGTGCGGAGAGCTTCGGCGCGACCGCGATCACGACGGCGTTGGCGAGACGTTCGGGGTAGCTCAGCGTCCATTGCAGTGCCTGCATGGCACCGAGGCTGCCGCCCATGACGGCGGCAAAGCGCGCGATGCCGAGCTCGTCGGCGAGGCGAGCCTGTGCGACGACCCAATCCTCGACGGTCACTACGGGAAAGCTCGCGCCGTAGGCTTTGCCGGTCGCGGGGTTGATGCTCGCCGGGCCGGTTGAACCGAAGCACCCGCCCAGGTTGTTCACGCCGACGACAAAAAAGCGGCTCGTGTCCAGGGGTTTTCCCGGGCCGATCATGTTGTCCCACCAGCCGATATTGTCGGGCTGGTCTTCATACCAGCCCGCGACGTGGTGGGAGGCATTGAGCGCATGGCACACCAGGACCGCATTGGATTTCGCCGCGTTCAGGGTGCCGTAGGTTTCATAGGCCAGTTCGTACTGGTCGAGCACGCCGCCGCCGCGAAATGCGAGCGGCGCATCGAAATGCAGTTTCCGCGCTGTTACCGCTCCGACCGAGCCTTGCTTTGCCGCAGTATTCATGATGTCCAGAATGCAAAAACCCGTGCAGCCGCGCATCATAGATGTGGCTAAACGGGTTTCCCTCGCTTTAGCCGGATTTAGGATTCCGCGAAAATCTCGCTGGATCCAGCGCCCGCAAGCTGTTGATCAAATCGGCGCAGGTGGGAAACTTACCCGAGATGGTGTCTGGGGTCAAATTGGATGAACGGTACAAGCAATCGCGTTACCTGCACGCGTCAGTCGGTCCGGGTATTTATTCTGGCTGGATGCCGGCTTCCTTGGCGAGCTTTGCCCATTTTGCAATTTCAACCTGGATGAAGCGGGCCAGCTGCTCGGGATTCATGGGCCCCACGTCCATGCCGATGCGTGAGAACGCCTCGCCGAACGAGGGTTTGGCCAGGCTGCGCGCGGCGGTGTCGTGAACCTTCGCGATGACATCGCGGGGCGTGCCGGCGGGCGCCATCAGGGCCATCCAGGCGATCAGTTCGTAGCCAGGCAGTGCCTCGGCCACGGCCGGGACGTCTGGCGCGAGCGGGGTGCGTTTTTCCGAGGTGACTGCGATGCCCTGCAGCTTGCCGCCCTTGAGTTGCGCCAGTGCATTGGCGAGGTCGACGAAGGTGAAGTTCAGCGTGCCGCCCAGTACGTCAGTGATGGATTGCGGGATGCCCTTGTAGGGGACCATGGTGACCTCGAACTTACCCATGGACGCCATCATTGCCAGCGACACCTGCGAGCCCGCGGAACCGTAGCCGCCCGACAGCTTGCCGGAGTTGGCGCGCGCATGGGTGAGGAAATCCTTCAGGTTCTTCGCCAGATAGTCGGGCCTGGCCATCAGCATGAACGAGGTCGTGCCCAGGCGCACGATGGGCGCGAAATCCTTTACTGGATCGTAGGGCAGCTTCTTGAACAGGCTGGGATTGGCCGCCTGCGTCGTGTTGGTGGTGACCAGGAGGGTATAGCCGTCGGGTGCGCTCTTGGCCACCTGCTCTGCACCGATGGCGCCCGACGCGCCGGGCTTGTTGTCGATCACGAACGGCTG
>CANJRC010000028.1 GCA_947476535.1 Betaproteobacteria bacterium | reverse complement strand
GGCCCAGCTCGATGCCATAGCCTGGGAGCTGAACACTAGGCCACGTAAGTCGATGGGCTTCCGCTGTCCGGCTGAATTGTTCACTCCGGACGCTTTTGATTTCAAGCAGCATCATGCTGCGCTTTTTGCACTTGGTCATTGAAACCGCCCTAGGAAAATGAATTACGCATTTTTGGATAAGTCTTACAATGAAAACAGTTTGTACAACTGTTATTATTTATGTGTTGTTGGGGTTACGGGTTCCCTCTCTTTAGGTGGAGGGGTCCGGGCTTCGCGTCCCGAACATAGGTGTGCCAACTGGGCGCCTATTGGTCTCATTTCGCCAAGAAAGGGTTAAACAATGAATAAGGCTATTCGTCGTTAAGAATCAAATGAAGACGGCGAGCGCGTTCAATCAGCCGGGTGAGGGTTTCCACAGCGGGTTCCAATAGATTTTTTATGAGATGCGTCGGAATACAGGTCAACTGACGACGCGCATTTCTAGCGCGGGCCTGTACGTATTCAAGAGCCATTCCCAGACAAATCTCCACAACTGAAAGAGACAAAATGTCGTCTATCTACAAAGCTGCAATGGTTGCGTCCGGATTGTTTATCTCACTTTCCACCCAGGCGGCAACTCCAGTGGTGTGGCCAGCTGGTCAGTGTCCGGTTGGTCAGAAAGTGGGCTATGAAACCACGCGGTACTCGTCAGGAAACCTTCAGACGGTGAACCTATGGCAATGCTTCAAAGCTGTTACCTTCGCAGGAAAACAGGCTTTCAGCAGTACATTTCCGGGCGGTAGCGCCTTGATAGGGACGGCGCTTTCCAGCACCTCTGCAGTGCAAAAAACGACGACGGCGACAACGATGCTTCCGTCAGTAGGCGCCGATGGACACCCAATGGTCCCTACTTGTACGCCCCCTGCCGCGACCCAGACCAAGGGGCTGGCGGTCACCACGTCTATTAACGCCAACGGGATGTGTGCCTCTGCATGGCAGGGCGGTTCCCAGACGTCGCCACCAAGCTGCCCCGTCGGTATATCGGCTGGGTATCCCACCAACACCACCAACACAACTTTTGCTGCTGTATGTGCGTCTGTCTACCAACCCGGAAACAAACCTAATCCCGGTTATGTTTATGCGCAAACGGGCGGTGCCATGGGCACGGGGGGGGGGGGGTCTGTCAGCATCCTCGCCGCACAACTGGCGGATGTGTGGATGGTTGCGGGCGACCCTAAATGCCGCGCGACCAATAATTGCGCGGCAGCACCGGCGCAGTAACAACGCCCGTTTAGAAACGTTGTATCGAAGTACCCAAGGAGCCGACGCGAGTCGGCTCTTTTCATTGGGTTGTTGACGAAGGCAGTCCATTGGTCGTGGAGAAGCGCGTCTCCCCGCTGACGTGATGTCCAACCCTCAAGCTGTGGCAACCCTGATTCTATTGCCAGGTGGTTCAGATCCAGAGGGTGCCCCATGCGCAGGCAAGCATTGGCACGGATTCATCAACTACGAAAAAGAAACGGTGAAAGTGATTGCTGACTGGATAAAAAATCCGCTAAGCTGAATCAGGGTTTCCCTCACTGACTGAATCGAGTTGTCAACTTCATCTCAGGGCCCTCGGGTGCCGGCGATATCGAGCAGGCCATCGTGATCGGCGCGCACGGGTCGTGCCGCGCGCATCATGGTGGTTCGCGACTGAACCGGCAGGACTTGCGCAGTAACCAGGAGTAGGCCATGCCGACCCTATTCGGAATCCCGGTGGACTTCATTTTGTTTGCGCTGACCCTGCTCGGCGTGGCGCTGTTCCACCACCATACGCTGCGCGTGGCGCTAACCGGCCTTGTGGTGGTGACCCTGTACAAGATCAGCGGTCCCGGTTTTCGCGAAGGCGCGGGAGTTGGCGGATTGATCGGCCACCTCGGTCATGAATGGGTGGTCCTGACCAACCTGCTCGGCCTGTTGCTCGGGTTTGCGCTGTTGAGCCGGCACTTCGAGGACAGTGAAGTGCCGCGCGTGTTGCCGAAATACCTGCCCGACGATTGGAAGGGCGGGTTTGTGCTGCTGCTGATGGTGTTCGTGCTGTCTTCCTTCCTCGATAACATCGCTGCGGCACTGATCGGCGGCGCCATGGCGCACACGGTGTTTCGCGGCAAGGTTCACATCGGCTACCTCGCCGGCATCGTGGCGGCCTCCAACGCCGGCGGCTCGGGCAGCGTGGTGGGTGATACCACCACCACGATGATGTGGATCGACGGTGTGGATCCGCTCGACGTGTTGCATGCCTACGTGGCGGCGGGCGTGGCGGTGGTGGTGTGCGGCATTCCCGCGGCCATCCAGCAGCAGCGCTACTCGCCCATCATGAAGGACGCGCCGGCCGGCACGCGTGTCGATTGGGGACGCGTCGGCGTGGTGGCTTTCATCCTCATCGTCGCCATCGTGGCCAACGTGGTTGTCAACACCCGCTTTGCCGAGCATGCGGACAGCTTTCCGTTTCTGGGTGCGGCGGTATGGATTGCGATCCTCGTCAGCGTGCCGGTGCGCAAACCGCAATGGAACCTGCTGCCCGAGGCATTGAAGGGTTCGATCTTCCTGCTGTCACTGGTGACCATCGCCTCGATGATGCCGGTGGAGGAACTGCCGGTGGCGTCGTGGCGCGCGGCGCTGGGCTTGGGTTTCATTTCTGCGGTATTCGACAACATCCCGCTCACCGCGCTCGCACTCAAGCAGGGCGGCTACGACTGGGGCATGCTCGCCTATGCCGTGGGCTTCGGCGGTTCGATGATCTGGTTCGGTTCGTCGGCCGGTGTCGCGCTGTCGAACATGTACCCGCAGGCAAAATCGGTGGGCGCCTGGGTGCGCGGCGGTTGGCATGTGATACTGGCCTACGTGGTCGGATTTTCGGTGCTGATGGCGACCCTCGGCTGGCAGCCCCACCCGCGGCACAGGCCGGCACCGGCGCCGGCGGTATCCACGCCGGCAGCGGCGGCTCCGTCAAGTTAGGGCGGCTGCGGGCCGGCGAGGTGCCGCCGTGCCTGGTCAATCCGGACAGGTAGTCTGCATTGCCATTCCGGTCTGACATTGGCGGCGGTGGCTTGTTTGTTCTATCATCGGTGCGCGCTTTACACCGGCAGCGCCATGACCCGAGCGCCCTCATTCCCCCCATGAAAAAGACCAATTTCCCCACTGCACAGGACGTCGAGGCCGCCTTCTATGAAGCCCTCGAGGCGGGTGATGTGGATGCCATGATGGAGGTGTGGTCCGACGATGAGGACGTGGTGTGCATTCATCCGGGCGGTCCGCGCCATTGCGGCTATGCCGACGTGCGCGCGAGCTGGGCCGAATTGTTTTCCGGCAGCAGCCGGTTGCAGGTGCAGGTATCGAATCTGGTGGTGCTCAGCGGCATGATGCTGGTGGTGCACGCTTTGCGTGAGAGCATTGCCGTCAAGGGCGATCAGCGGCCGGCGGTCGCGGTGGCCGCGACCAACGCCTACATGCGCACCGGTCAGGGCTGGCGCATGATCCTGCATCATGCGTCACCAGCGCCCCAGGGCCCGGCGCAGCAGCGCACAGTCGAGCCGGAAGCGCCTAAGGTGTTGCATTGAGTGGGATCAGTCCGCGGCGGCAGGCCGCCGCGAATTTGTTCTTGTGACGTCCCGATCAAGTCACGGGTTTCGCGCGCCGTGGTGGTTGCGCAACCGGCACCTGCACACGATCTACGCCGCCCTTCGCGGCCGGCTGATCGCCGCACCGACCCTGCGACGCGAGCGCTGGGAAACCCCCGATGGGGACTTCATCGACGTGGATTTCATGGACGGCCCTCGGGACGCGCCGATGGTGGTGTTGTTCCATGGGCTGGAAGGCGGCTCCGGCAGCCACTACGCCAAGTCGTTTGCGCGCATCGCGCGCTCGTGCGGGTGGCGCCTGGCGTTGCCGCACTTTCGCGGCTGCTCCGGGGAGATCAACCGGCTGCCGCGCGCCTATCACTCCGGCGACAGCGACGAGATCGCCTGGGTGCTGGGGCGAATGCGACGCGAGCACGCCGTAAGCGGCGCACTCTACACCGTGGGCATCTCCCTGGGCGGCAATGCCCTGCTCAAGTGGCTCGGACTGGCCGGCCCTGCGTCACTGGCTGTGGTGGATGCCGCGGCTGCGGTATCGGCCCCGCTCGACCTGATGATTTCGGGCGACGCGCTGGGACGCGGCTTCAACAGGCTCTATACGTACATGTTCCTTGCCACGCTGAAGAAGAAGGGCGCCGCGAAGATTGCTCGCCATCCGGGAACATTCGACGCGGTGGCCATGCGCCGTTCGCGCACGCTGCGTGATTTCGACAATGCGGTGACTGCGCCCCTGCACGGTTTTCGCGACACCGACGACTACTGGACGCGCGCAAGCGCCCTGCCGGTGCTCGCCGGCATCGCCGTTCCGACGCTCATCCTCAACGCGCTGGACGATCCGTTCGTGCCGCCCGCGGCGCTGCCCGATTGCTCACGCCTGCCCGCCTGCGTGACGGCGGAGTTCCCGCCATCGGGCGGGCACGGGGCCTTCGTGTCGGGACGATTCCCGGGTTCTCTCGACTGGTTGCCAGTGCGCGTGTTCGAGCACTTCACCGGCATCAGTCGACTCTGATCGTCGGGTCCAATATGAGGGGCTACATCCCCGCATGCGCGCCGACATTGGACGGTTGCAAAATCGATTTTGCAACCGCTTCTAATACATACGGCGACCATCTCAAGGCCGCACGCGCCTGCTAGAATCCGGCGTCCCTGGAACGCCCGCGGATGCGGCCTCAACACGGATTGCCATCGATGAAAAATCTCCCTGCAGAAATATTCAAGGCTTACGACATCCGCGGCATCGTCGGGCGCACGCTGACCGAAGACGGCGTGCGGCTCATCGGCCGCTCGCTGGCGACAGAGGCGAGGCTGCGTGGCCAGAAGGCCATTGCAGTGGGGCGCGACGGGCGCCTTTCCGGGCCGTCCCTGGCTGCGGCGCTGGCCGAGGGCCTGCGCGCGGGCGGCATCGATGTGATCGACATCGGCATGGTGGCCACACCGATGACCTACTTCGCTGCGCACCAATTGGGATGCCACAGCGCGGTATCGGTGACCGGGAGCCACAATCCGCCCGACTACAACGGGCTGAAGATGGTGCTCGGCGGCACGACCCTTTCGGGCGAAGACATCCAGCGCCTGCGCACGCGCATCGAGGCGGGCGACTTTGCCTCGGGCGCCGGCCGGCTAGAGCGAGCCGATGTGCGCGAGAGTTATCTCGATCGCATCCTCGCCGACGTGAAGCTCGCCCGGCCCATGCGCATCGGCGTGGATTGCGGCAATGGCGTGGCGGGCGCGACG
Organism: Betaproteobacteria bacterium; assembly: GCA_947476535.1. Lineage (GTDB taxonomy): Bacteria > Pseudomonadota > Gammaproteobacteria > Burkholderiales > SG8-39 > CAIYPG01. The sequence continues at coordinate 31,051 of CANJRC010000028.1, read as the reverse complement.
GCGGGGGCGCTCTACCGGCGCATGGGCTGTGAAGTGACCGAACTCTTTTGCGAAGTCGATGGCAAATTTCCCAACCATCATCCGGACCCGTCGCAACCGGAAAACCTGGTCGACCTCGTGAATGCGGTGAAGAAGGGCAACCTGGAACTGGGCCTGGCATTCGACGGCGACGGTGATCGCCTCGGTGTGGTGACCCGCAGCGGCAAGATCATCTACCCTGATCGTCAGTTGATGTTGTTTGCCAAGGACGTGCTGTCGCGCGTGCCGGGTGCGGAAATAATTTACGACGTCAAGTGCACGCGCAAGCTCGCGCCGTGGGTCCGGCAGCATGGCGGTATCCCGAGCATGTGGAAGACCGGGCATTCGCTGATCAAGGGCCGCATGAAGGAGCGTCATGCGCCGCTCGCAGGCGAGATGAGCGGGCACATGTTCTTCGGCGAGCGCTGGTACGGCTTCGACGACGGGCAGTATGCCGGGGCGCGCCTCTTGGAAATCCTGTCGCGTGAAGCCGACCCGTCTGGCGTGCTCGAGGCACTGCCCGATGCGCTCTCCACGCCCGAGTTGCACCTGGCCCTGGCCGAAGGCGAGCCGCATCGGCTGATTGCCGAGCTGCAGCGCTCGGCGGATTTTCCGGGGGCGGATGAAGTGATCAAGCTCGATGGCCTGCGCGTCGAGTATCCGCATGGATTCGGCCTGGCGCGCGCCTCCAACACGACGCCGGTGATCGTGCTGCGTTTCGAGGCGGATGATGCCGCGGGGCTCGAGCAGATCCAGGCCGAGTTCCGGCGCGTCCTGCTCGCGGTGAAGCCGGAAGCCGAATTGCCGTTCTGACCCGATGTCGCGTGGGGGGCGAAAATGAAAAGCCCGGCATTGCCGGGCTTTTTCACGGGACGAGACATCTTGGATGTTCTTCCCATTGCGGGCGCAGTTACGCCACTGCGCCCCTCAGTACGAAGGGGCGTGAATCCGTGGCATTGGTCATGCATTGAGCCAATGCGCTGTGGGCAGCCACTAGCGGAAATCCGGTCTGATCAAATCGAGGCGGTCGGTGAACACGGCATCCACGCCCCACGCGAACAGCCGTCGCGCCGCATCAGGGTCGTTGACTGTCCACGTGGCCAGCCCATACCCGGCTTCCATGATGTCTTGCGCGGTGCGCTCATCGAGCGTGGCCTGGTTGCAGTGGAGGCTGACGCAATCGAGTTTAGTCATGCGTGCATGCCAGTCGTTGGGCACCGCGTCCAGCAACAGCCCGCGTGGCAGCTGCGGTGCCGCGCTGCGCGCAGCGGCCAGCGCGGTTTCGCTGAATGAGGACAGCAGCGGCATCAAGGCCGGCGGGGCCTGCGCCCAGAGCTGTGCCGCCATCGTGGCCGCGATGCGACCGGTCGCCATTTCTTGCCCTGCGGCCGGCTTGATCTCGATATTTGCCCACAGGCCCAGGGACACGCACAGCCGCGCAGCCTCGGCGAACAGTGGAACAGTCTCATCGCGATAACGGGCATCGAACCAGCTGCCGGCATCCAACGTGGCGAGCACTGCAGCTGGCGTTGCGGCGACATGGCCGCGCCCGCTCGTGGTGCGCTCGAGGGTTTCGTCGTGGATCAATACCGGTACCGCATCGGCGGCCAGCATGACGTCGAACTCGACGCCGCGAAATCCCAGTTCATGGCCCTTGCGCAATGCGGCCAGGGTGTTCTCCGGCGCGAATTTTCCGCCGCCGCGATGCGCGATCACGCGCGGCCAGGGCCAACGCCGGTTGGCCGGATTGCTCATGTGCGAATCGCCATGCGCCGCATGTTCAGGGTTTCACGGGCGGTTGGGGGCGTCGCAGCAACGCATTACCGCGTTCGACCGCGTCGTCCATCGCGTCCTTGGGCGCCTTGCCGTTCAGCCACACGGCGTTGAGTTCCTCCTCGGTAATGGCGCGGATCTGCGCAAAATTCCGCAGGCGCACGCCCCTGGCGAAGTTTCCCGCATGCGCGCCGCGCAATTGCAACGCGCCGATCTCCTGCGCGGGGTTGCGCTCATAGAATCCACTGCGCTTGGATGCAAGGTAGGCCGCGCGCGACATCGGCACGTAGCCCGTGGCCTGGTGCCATTCGGCGGCGACGGATGCCGACCCCATGTACGCCATGAAGCGCGCCACCGCCTTGTAGTCGCGCAGCGGGTTGCCCGCCATTACCCATAGTGCGCCGCCACCGATCAGCGTGTTGTAGGGCGCATTCGGGAGGTCGTCGTAGTGCGGCAGCGCAGCGATGCCGAGGCTGAATTTCCCCGTGGCATGGAGCTCCCCGTAAGCCGCCGACGATGCGGTGAGCAGAGCGCATTCGCCATTGGCGAAGTGCGCGACAGCCGTGTCCGCCTGCCCGGCATGGCGGAAGAGATCGGACTTGACCCAGGCGGACAGAATAGACACATGCCGGATCATCAGGCGATTGTTGAACAGCAGCTCCGGCCTGTCACCGGACAGACCGTTGTTGAGGCTGGCCACCGGCTGGTTGTGCCAGGCGCTCATGTTCTCCAGGTGGATCCAGGCCTGCGCCGCCGTCGTGTAGGGGCAGTCCACGCCGCTCTTTTGCAGTTCGAGGAGCATGGCCTGCATGTCCGGCCATGTTTTCGGCGGCTTGTCCGGGTCCAGGCCCGCCTTTTGAAACAGCTCGCGATTGAGGAACAGCACCGGGGTCGAACTGTTGAAGGGAAGGGCCAGCAGTCGTCCCCCGGCATCCGCGTAAGGCGAGGCGGCCGGGGTGAAATATTCGTCGCGCTCGAAGCGCACGCCGTTTTCCGCAGCAAGCTGCCAGAGCGGTTTGAACAGGAGCGCGTTGGCCGCGAGATCTGCACCACCCAACTCATCGGCCTGAAGGATGTGCGGCGGCTTGCGCGCTTTCGCGGTCGCCAGGCCGGCACTCAGCGTTTCCGGGTAGCTGCCGTGATGGGTGGCAACGACCTTGACTTCGGATTGCGATGCATTGAATCGATCGACCAGGCGCGAGAGCACAACAACATGCGCGCCATCCATTGCATGCCAGAACTGGATTTCCGTGGCTGCTCGTGAGCCGGGTGACGCCGCCAGCGCCATGACGAGGGCGACAGTGTGGAATGCACGCGCGAAGGCTGGCATGGGCGGGCGCTTTTCTGGTGATTTCCCTGGCCATGCGAAGGTCGTGGCCGGGAGTCGTTCGTCGACGGCAGGCAGATTATAGCGACGCCGCGTCGCTGGACGCTTGACGGGCAAGGCGGGGGCCGGTTGGCCCCGTCGCACAGTTAGAAAAAAGAACGGGGGGAGGGAGGGTTCCCCCCGTTCACCGTCGTTTGCTGGACCGACGGAAACTGGTCGTAAGCGTCAAGGCAACTGGCGCTTACCCGGAGATCATTGGCACGGCGGGGAACTGCGACAATATGACGAAAGCATAACGATGCAAAGGAGAGCTGTGCAACAGGAATCACACGTGGATGTGATATTCCGCACAATCAGGTGCCTGCGATGCGTTCCCACTACGGTTTCTTGGCGCGAGTCCCGGTGCTGAACCAGTAGCTCACGCCCACCAGTGCCACGGTCATCAGCTGCGCTCCGAGCGATTGCAGCGAGGGATGAACACCGAGAATGGAGATGGTGACGAAGCTCACGCGCGAGACGCCGATGATGCCGGCCTCCTGCAACGCCGCCACGCCCTGGCCGGCGAACACCACTGCCATCAGTGCAAGCAGTGCCGACATCACGCTGAAGAACGGCCCCAGGGGCAGGCGCACGCTGTATTTGAAGATGCCCCATCCGGCAAGCGCGAGCAGGGTGATGGCGAGGGCGATGCCGCCGCCGACCGCCGCATGGCCATCGTCCCCGGCCTGCACCCAGAGCGCCTCATAGAAGAGCACGACTTCGAAAAGCTCCCGATACACGGCGAGAAACGACACCGAGGCCATGGCCCACAGGGTCTTTTTCTCCAGTGCAGAATTCACCTGGTCTTTCAGGAAGCGGCTCCAGGCCTGTGCGTGTGAACGACCGTGCAGCCAGTATCCAACGTAGAGCAGCATGGCCGCTGCAATCAACGCGGTGATGCCTTCGGTCATCTCCCGATTGGCTCCGGAGATGCCGATGAAGTAAGTCGCCACCACCCAGGTCAGCGCGCCCAGGACGAAGGCAATGATCCACCCCGCGTGAACCCACGGGAGCGCATCGCGTCGTCCCGTGCGGGTAACGAATGCGATGATGGCTGACAGGAGCAGGATGGCTTCCAGCCCTTCGCGCAGAAGAATCACGAGGGAACTGACGAACGCGGCAGACGCCGACAATCCGCCGCCGGTGAGCTTGTCGTTGGCCTCGGACAACAGGGCATCCACTCGCCGCACGTTGTCGCGCATGGCCGCCGCCTCCCCGGCGGCGCCCAGCGCCGTTCGCAAGTCCAGCATGGCGTGTTCGATCTTGAGGCGCAATTCACCATCGACGTTGTCCAGGCTCGATTCCGCCAGTTCGAATCCTTCGAGATAGGCGCGCACCCCCAAGCGCTGCGCTTCCGATCGGTCGCCCTTTTCCCAGGCCGCCAGCGCCTCTGCGATGCGCTGGCGCGCAAACGCGATGGGAGCGGGCTTGTCCGCGGACAGCGCCTCCGGATGCGCGCGCAGGTAGGCCTGCACGCGTGTCGCCTCGACGCTATAGCGCTCGTTGATTTCGTCGGCGGAGAGGGTGGCTATCCTGCCCAGGTCGGGAAAGGCGATGCGCATTGGGTCCGCCGGACGCGCCGATTTCCAGAGCGATTCGCCTTGCTTGATATCGGCCTCGGACGCTCCCAAGTTGGCTACATAGAATGCGAGCGCCCAACGATCGTCTTCCGGAAGGCTTGCAAACGCAGCCATCGAGGTGCCGGTCACGCCGAGCGATATGGTGTTGTATAGGCTAAAGGCGCTGCGCTGGTTCATGCGCGATTCATTGTGAAAGTTCGCCGGGGCGGGCCGGAGCGCTGCGCCCGCGAGCCCGTCGCCGCGGCCTTGGGCGCCGTGGCAGGACGCGCATTGGGCGGAGTAGAGGAATGCGCCGCGGACCAGGTCCGGTGACTTGCGCGGCGCCACTTGTATGCGGTAGGCCTCGATCAGCGCCCAGCGCAGCGCCGTTGCCGCTTGTGCGACGTCCTTTGGCGGTGCCTTGTCGGCCACTTTTCTGGCCAGCTTTTCGGCATTGGCAACCAAGGCGCCACGTTTGGCGTTGTCCGGCAGGGCTTTGATCTGCGACGCAGCACGCTCGCTGAACTCGACCATTTCCTTGAATTCTTCGGCGCTCTTGATCTTGCCATCCTCGACGGCCCCGCCATAGTCGACACCGACATAGTCGAGCAGATGCAGGATGGATTGCTCTTCGCCGCGCAGGTCGGGCGCAGGTGCTCCGGAGTTCGGGCCTCGTGCGAAAGCCATGCACGCCGTCAGCGAGACGGCAAGGCAGAGCAGGCGCGCGACCTCATAAATACGATTAATTCTCATTGCCACTCGTCGTTTGATTCGACCTGCGGATCGCTACATGCCGCAGACTGGCTGACATGCATCGAGGGGAATCTACAAATCCTTGAATCTGCTTCATTATAATTCCCCTAATTTTTTTGGGTATATCAATCTTCAGGGACTGCGGGCGCCTTGTACGTGACAATGGCGCTCAATGAAAAGGATGGCTGGGCACAACGAAATGACCTTACGGACCGCTTGCGACTGCTGACTCAGGGGAAATTGCCGGGCGCTCGGGCTATTGCGGGGCTCCCGCAGTCCCGTGCCGCTGGCGCGTCCATGCTAGCCTTCGGGCGGCATGCGGAGGGTTGCATCGTTGAGATCGAGGACCCGATGCACGCGCCTCGCGAGCTTTCGCGTGGACGGCCTGCAACCCTGCCGCAATGCAAACCCGAGTCGACTGAGCCCAATGTGAGTGCCGCACGTATTCCCTTTCCCCTGCTGAGACTTGTTGCGGATGGATATTTCCATTCCGGAGAAGTTCTCGCGGCACACTTCGGGTGCACGCGCGGTGCGGTGTGGTATCGCATTCGCGGGCTGGAGGCACTGGGCCTGCGTGTGTTCAAGGTGCGCGGCCGCGGCTATCGTCTCGCCGAACCGCTCGACTTGCTGGATGCCAAGGATCTTGCCAGGCGTCTTGCGGCGCATGCGCCTGCGTTATCCGTGGAAGTTCTGGATGAATGCGAATCCACTAATACCTACCTGATGCAGCGCGTCGGCGTTGTGCCCTCGGGCCGCGTGGTGACATGCGAACTCCAGAGCGCTGGTCGCGGGCGCCGCGGCAATCGCTGGGCTTCGGGCCTCGGAACCAGCGTCACGTTTTCGCTGGCGTGGCGGTTTTCCTGCGGCACGGCGGCGCTGTCGGGCCTGTCGCTTGCCGTGGCAGTCGTCGTGGCCGCGGCCCTGGAGTCGTGCGGCATTGCCGGCATCGGGCTCAAGTGGCCCAACGACCTGCTGCATGACGGGCGCAAGTTCGGCGGCATCCTGATCGAAGTCAGCGGCGATCCCCAGGGTGCAAGCGCTGCGGTCATCGGTGTTGGTCTCAACGTGCGTCTGCCTGCCGTGCTGGCGGACGGCATCGAGCGTCCGGTGACCGATCTCACCGCGATGTCTGCCGATTTGCCCGGCAACGAAGCTGCGGGAAGGGCGACGTTGTCGCGGACCGCTTTGCTCGCTGCCATCCTGGAGCACCTCGCAGAGGCATTGCCACGCTACGAGCGCGAGGGATTCGCGGCATTCCGCGAGGGCTGGCTTGCGCGTCATGCGCACGCTGGCCGGCAGGTGAGCATCGTGCAGGGGGAGCGCACGCTGCACGAGGGGGAGGCGCTCGGCGTGGCCGATGACGGGGCGCTGCTGCTGCGCTCGGCGCGCGGCATCGAGCGCGTGCACAGCGGCGAGGTGTCCCTTAGAGACCCTTTCAGTATTGCCGAAACGGCCCCTGATGTCGGGGCGCCCGAGGGGAGTATCCCCTCAATCGTGAAATGGCCCCTCAGATGAACATCCTTGCCATCGATTGCGGTAATACCCGGATCAAATGGGGGCTGTGGAATGGCGCGGCCTGGCTTCGCGTGGGCGCCATGACACACGACGAGCTGGAGGATGCGCGCACGGGCGTCGCGCCGACATTCGCCAGCCTGCCGCGGCCTGCGCGCGTTGTCATCGCCAATGTTGCCGGGGACGGCGTGCGTGCTGCAATCGAGCGGGCGCTTGCACGCATCGATGCGCCTGTTACATGGGCGCGCTCGCTGGAGCGGCAATGCGGCGTGATCAATTGCTACGGCGCACCCGCCACCCTGGGCGTGGACCGGTGGGCCGCGTTGATCGGCGCGCGGCATGTGCAGTCCGGCGCCTGTGTCGTCGTCGGAGCTGGCACGGCGACGACCATCGACCTGTTGTCTGCGTCGGGTGAGTTTCGCGGCGGTGTCATCCTGCCCGGGCTCGACCTGATGAAGCGCTCGCTGGCCGAGCATACGGCGCGCCTGCCGCTCGCGGATGGCGTCTACGCCGATGAGCCGCGAAGCACCGAAGATGCCATCGAGTCGGGTGCGCTGCATGCGCAGGCAGGCGCCATCGAGCGCATGCATGCGCTGGCGAGCGCGTGGTCGGGCGGCTCCGCGGCCAGCTCGCAAGGCGCCGCCTGTATGATCTGCGGCGGAGCCGCGGCGCGCATTGCCGAACAGTTGCGCATTGCCCATCGTCGCGTAGAGCATCTCGTCCTCGATGGCCTTGTATGCATGGCCCAGGAGCAGGCGGCATGAGGGTGCTGCTGCTCCTGCTGCTCCTGGCCAACCTGGTTTTTCTTGCCTGGACGCAGTACAGCACCTTGCAGGCGGCGACGGAGACGCATCTCGTCGACCAGCAGATCAATCGCGAGGCCATTCGCGTGTTGTCGCCGAGCCAAGTGGATGTGGCAAGGCGCGAGCCACCCAAGACCGTGGCCTGCATGGAGCTGGGCAGTTTCAATCTGACTGACGCGTCCAAGGTGGACGAACTCCTGGCGCCGCTCGGATTGGGCGGCCGCCTCTACCAGCACCGCATCGACGAGAGCGCCAACTGGTGGGTGTTCATGCCGCCGCAGGCCGGGCGCGAGGGCGCGCAAAAGAAGGTCGCCGAGTTGACGCGCCTCGGGGTCCAGGAATATTTCATTCTGGTGGATGATCCCAAGTTCCTGTTCGCCATTTCGCTGGGGGTGTTCCGGTCTGAGGAGGCCGCGCGCAACCGATTGGAAGAACTGCGGGCGCGCGGCGTTCGCACCATGCAGGTCGGGCGGCGGGCCACTCCGGTGCAGCGCATGGTGTACGAAATTCGCGCTGTTGACGATGTCACTAGTGCGAAACTCGCCGAGATCAAGGCGGAATTCGCGAGCGTCGAGCTGAAGGAATGCGCAAAGCCGGCGGCGCCGGTGGACGCCAAGTGATGGCCCGCGTGCCGGCGTCGGAGAAAATGACGCCGCGAGATGTCATTCACGATCTCTCGCGGCCCTCGGTCAATTCACTCGAACTTGCGCGCGTGCGCGAGTTGTTCCTCGAGTATGTTGCATGGCTGAATGTGGACCTCGGCTTTCAGGGGTTCGATGCGGAGCTGGCCGGGCTTCCCGGCGCTTACGCAGGACCCGACGGGCGGCTGTTGTTGGCAATGCTCGATGGGCAGGCATCCGGGTGCATTGCGCTGCGCAGGCTTGATGCGCACACGGGCGAGGTCAAGCGGTTGTGGGTGCGCCCGGCGTTTCGTGCGAGCGGCCTCGGGCGGGTGCTCGGGGCCCGCATCGTTGCCGAGGGGCGTGAGGCGGGCTACGCGAAATTGGTGCTGGACACCCTGGCCACGATGGGTGCGGCCATGGCCTTGTACCGCTCGCTCGGGTTTCGCGATATCGCGCCCTACTATGACAATCCCCTGCCCGGGGCTGTCTACATGGGCCTGGACCTGTAGGGGAGGCCACCTGTCGACTTCAAGGGCGCTGGGAATACATTGCTTTCCCGGTTCGCCTGACGGAACGCGCCCCGATTCAGGGAGGGGCGAGGGGATGTGTCCCCGCGCATTGTCAGGCAACCTAGGAGTTGCGGATGCGCGACACCAACGCCGTGGTCGAGCGCTGGTGCTCGAACGGGATCGAATGCACGCTGCCGCCCCAGCCCTGCACCTCGGCCGACCCGATGATGTCTTCCGGCTTCCAGTCGCCGCCCTTGACCAGCACATTGGGGTGGCAGCGCAGGATGGTTTCGAGCGGCGTGTCTTCCTCGAACCATGTGACGAGGTCCACCGATTCGAGCGCAGCTACCACCGCCATGCGATCCTCGAGGATGTTGATGGGCCGGTCGTCGCCTTTTCCCAGGCGCCGAGCTGAGGCGTCGCTGTTGAGCGTCAGCACCAGCGATGCACCCAGTGCGCGGGCCTGTGCGAGGTAGGTCACGTGGCCGCGGTGCAGGATGTCGAATACGCCGTTGGTGAACACCAGTGGCTTGGCGAGCATGGAGACGCGGCGCGCGAGATGGGCTGGCGTGCATCGCTTGGCTTCGAACGCAGGTGGCGCGTAGGTGGTCATGACAATGTGCGGATAGCTGCTGTAACGGTTGCGCGACCGGGATCTCGAGCGCCGCGCGCTCAGGACCATCGGACACTCTTGACCAGGTCATTGTAACCGAGCGCATCGGGCCGATACGGCGCGGGGACTTTGCGGCGATTGTTCCCGCTGGGTGTAATGATCTTTTAAAATCGGCACATGCCAGATTCGAATGCCGGCGTGGCCGGGGACGCAACCCACGAGACAGCAGTCGCCAACCAAGCCCCGGCGCCCGCCGGTGGACCAGGCGCTCGCAAGCCGACCGATGGCAAGCCGACCATTGGTCCGCTGCAACTTTTCATCTCGTTTTCATTGCTCACCATCTCCGGGTTCGGCGGCGTGTTGCCATTCGCCTATCGCATGTTGGTTGAGAAGCGGCAATGGCTCGACAAGACGGAATTCGCCGAGCTCTTCGCTATCGCCCAGATGATGCCGGGGCCGCCGATTCTGCATATCGCGCAGATCGTGGGCCACCGTGACTCGGGGTGGCGAGGTGGTGCGGCAGCGGTGCTCGGCATCATGACCCTGCCGACCCTGCTGATGATGGTGATGGGCCTCGCCTACCATCAGCTGGGCGATATTGCCGCCTTCCGCAATGCGCTCGCCGGCATGTCCGCCGCGGCGGTGGCGCTGATCATCGTCATGGGCATCAAGCTGGCCATTGCCGTCCCGCGGCGCGTGCGGCCGTGGCTGGTGGTGGTGCTGGCCTTCGTCCTGCTCGGATTGGCGCACGTGTCCTTTTTCATCGTCATGGCGTTGCTGCTGCCGCTGTCCTTCTGGTTTGCCTGGAAGGAATCCCATTGATGGACGTCGCCTGGATCGACGCGCTCACCGGCTCTGCCTTGTGGCAGTTCAGCGCGCATATCGCGCTGCTCTCGGGCACGGCCATTGGCGGCGGCATGATTGCCGTCATGCCCGACGTGCACCGCTTTGTCGTCGAGACCAATCACTGGGTCAGCAGCGAGCAGTTCACCTCGGCGTTCGCCATGGCCCAGGCCTCCCCGGGGCCGAATTTCCTGTATATCGCGCTCATCGGCTGGCAGGTGGCGGGATGGAAGGGAACCCTGGCCGGGAGCATTGCGGTGGCACTGCCCCCGGCGCTGGTCTGCTACGCGGTCATCCGCCTGGGGTCGGGGCGAGAGGTCGGTGTCCTGCAGAAGGCTTTTCGCCGCAGCCTCGTGCCGCTGTCGGCTGGCTTGCTGCTCGCCAGCGGCTGGGTGCTGGCCACTACCGTTGATGACACCTGGCGGGCGGCGCTGATGACGATGGTGTTCGTTGTCGTCCTGCTCAGGACCCGCGTGCACCCGCTGTGGTTGATCGGACTGGGTGCGCTGCTGGGCGGGCTGGGGCTGCTGTGAGTGCTCCACGCGAGGTTGCCAGGGACGACGTCGCGGCGCCGGTCGCGACGCCCGCCGAGGAGGCGCGCGTCAGCCCTTGGCAAATCTACGTGGTGTTCTTGCGCATGTCGCTGGGCGGCTTCGGCGGCGTGTTCCCGATGGTCTATCGCACGCTGGTGGAGCGCACGCGCTGGCTCAACCCCACCGATTTCGCCGCCACATGGGCCTTCGGGCAGATGTTGCCGGGCTCGGTGATCAGCAATGTCGCTACGATGGTGGGTTATCGCTACGCTGGTGCGCGGGGCGCGATCGCCGCGGTGCTGGGACTGATCATGTGGCCGGTGCTTTTGCTGCTCGCCGTGGGCACAGCCTACGCGACCGTCGGCGATCTTGCGCCCGTGCGCCGCGCACTGACCGGCATGTCTGCGGCAGCTGTGGGCCTGTCGATGGCAACGGGAATCAAGATGCTGCGCAACCTGCCGCGCCGCTGGATGCACTTTGCAATCGCAGCCTGTGTGTTCATCGCAATCGGGCTGCTGCGCCTGCCGTTTCTCGGGGTATTCGTTCTCGCCGCGCCGGTATCGGTGTGGCTGATCTGGAGGGCGCGGTGATGGACGCGTTCTTCGATTCGTCGCTGTGGCAACTGGCGAGCCACCTGGGCATGCTTTCCATGGTGGCCATCGGAAGCGGCCTGGGAGCCGTGCTGCCGGAGGTCCACCGCTTCGTGGTGGAGCAGCACCACTGGCTGAGCGACGAGCAGTTCGTCGCGTTCTACACCATCGGGCAGGCCTCGCCGGGTCCGAATTTTCTTTATGTCACGCTGATTGGCCGGCAAGTTGCGGGATTGTGGGGCGCGATGGCTGTTTCCGCTGCCGTGGTCGTGCCGTCCTGCCTGTTGACCTATGTCCTTGTGCGCACAGGGGTCGTCGGCGGTGACGGGTGGATCCAGCGCCTGCTGAAAAACGGCCTGGCACCGGTGTCGGCCGCGCTGATGCTCTCCTCGAGCTGGGTGCTGGCCAATACCGTGGACCAGGATTGGAACGCCGCGCTGCTGACCTTGATCAGTCTCGTCTTGCTGCTCGCCACGCGCATCCATCCGCTATGGGTGATCGGCGCCGGTGCTGCCATCGGGCTGGCTGGCCTGGTGTGATGCTGCTGCCCGCAGCAACGCGCGCGCCCCGCGCTGGCTAAGGAACGATAACAGCCTTGCCCTGCACCTTGCGGTTCATCATGTCCTTGAGTGCGTCTGCAGTGCGCGCGAGCGGATAAGTCGCGCTGATCACGGGCTTGAGCGTGCCGTCGGCCACCCAGGCGATCAGTTGACGGAAATTGTCCGGGCTGCCGGCTGGTTCGATGCAGGCTACGCCGACAATGTCGCAGCCTTTCAAGAGCGCAAGATTCAGGGGGATCCTCGGGATTTCGCCCGCCGCAAATCCCACCACGAGGTAGCGCCCCTTCCACGCCATGCCGCGCACGCAAGGCTCGGCGTAGGTCCCGCCAACGGGGTCGAGCACCACGTCGACACCCTTGCCTGCGCAGAGGCGCTTGATCGCTTCGCGCAGATCCTCGCGGGCGTAGTTGACCCCTTCATCGGCGCCGTGTGCTTTGCAAGCAGCCAGTTTCTCGTCGGAAGAGGCGCAGGCAATGACCCGTGCTCCCATGATCTTTCCCAGTTGCACCGCGGCCAGCCCCACGCCACCCGAGGCGCCGAGAACTAGCAGCGTCTCGCCCGGTTGCAGGCGGCCGCGGTCCTTCAGCGCGTAGTAGCTTGTGCCATAGGCGATGGGGAAGGCCGCCGCATCGACAAAGGGAATCGAGCTCGGCATGGCAAAGCACAGTTGTGCCGGGACTTTCACCACTTCGGCGAATCCGCCTAGCGCCGTCTGTGCCACCGCATGGTCGCCCACCTTGAGGTGCGTGACGTCATCGCCCACAGCGGTGACGATGCCCGCCACTTCATAACCCGGCGTGAAGGGCAGTGCAGGCTTGATCTGGTACTTGCCCTGGATGATCAGCACATCGGGAAAGTTGACGCCAGCAGCCCTGACCGTGATGAGAACCTCGCCCGCGCCGGCAACAGGAGCATCGATGTTCTCGAGCGCGAGCGAGTCGGGCAGGCCCAGTTGCGAGCAGCGGATGGCTTTCATGAATACCTCGGGGGCGCGTGGGAGGGGGGCGTGAAAATCGCTAGCGACGGTGCCGTCGATGCGGCGGCGCGCGCAGGATAGCACTCGCCGGGTACGCCCGCGTGCCGTGACCCGGATTGTCCTGCCGGGACTGTAGAATCGGTCATCGAAACCCACATCAAGGGAGTGCGCGCAATGGAAACGGTAGGCATTGGAAAGTATTTCGAGGACCTGCCGCTCGGCCTCAAGTTCAGGACCATCGGCCGCACCGTCACCGAGTCCGACATCATCAATGTGATCAATTGCACCGGCATGCTGGAGGTGCTGTTCACCAACACCGAATACCTGAAGAACGAGTCGGTGATCAAGGGGCGCCTGGTCCCGGCGATCCTGGTGCTCGGGTTCGCCGAAGGCCAGCTCATGCAGACGGTGCTGCAAAAGACCGGCCTTGCATTCCTCGACATGGAGATGAAAGTGCTCGGGCCGACTTTTGCGGGCGACACCATCCACGTGGAAGTGGAAGTGATCGAGTCGCGCGCCACCAGCAAGCCCGACCGGGGCCTGGTGCGCACGCGCAATTCCGTGTTCACCCAGAACGGCACCAAGATCCTCGAGTACACGCCGTTGCGCATGGTCAAGCGCAAAGGGTGAAGCGCTGCAATGCCCTCGCGAGCGCAATCCGCAACGGGTGTCGTTGAGGAGTCCGCATGAAATTGTCCGCACTGATGACCGTCGTGGTGGCTGCAGTCTTCGCGGCGGTGTGCTTTGGCGTTGCGATCACCGGTTTCACCTCGCTCGGTGACATCAGCGATCCCGTGGTGCTATCCGATGCCAAGGGCTTCGCATGGTTCTGGGCGTTTCTTGGCAGCGTGGCCGTGGTGATGGGCGCTGTCTCCTGGTGGCTGGTGCGCACGCAGAAGGATGTCTGATGAAGGATGCTTCGTGAGCAAGGTTTTGGGAACATCAACTGTTCCGGGCGGTTTTCGCGCGCGCCTGGCCGACGCCTGGGCACGCAACGACTCTCTCCTGTGCGTGGGGCTCGACCCCGATCCGGCGCGCTTTCCCGGGGCGATGCGCGGCCGCGCCGATCGCATCTTCGAATTTTGCCGGGACATCGTTGACGCCACCGCGGCGGAAGCCTGTGCCTTCAAGCCGCAGATAGCCTACTTTGCCTCGCAGCGCGCCGAGGACCAGCTCGAAGCATTGATCGCCCACATTCGTGAGCGCCATCCGGGGCTTCCGGTGATCCTGGATGCCAAGCGCGGCGATATTGGCGCCACGGCCGAGCAGTATGCCCGCGAAGCCTTCGAGCGTTACCAGGCCGATGCGCTGACCGTGAACCCCTACATGGGCATGGATTCCATCGAACCTTATCTTGCCTGGCGCGATCGCGGCGTGATCGTGCTGTGCCGGACATCGAACGCCGGTGGCTCGGACCTGCAGGCGCTGGCCTTGGCGGGGATGGAGGGCGGCCAGATGCACGAGAAGCTCTACCAGCGCGTGGCGCGCCTGGTCGCCGGGCCGTGGAACACCTCGGGTCAGTGTGCGCTGGTGGTGGGCGCAACATTCCCGGAAGAACTCGCCGACGTGCGTCGCATCGTTGGCGATGACCTGCCCATCCTCGTGCCGGGCATCGGCGCGCAGGGTGGGGACATCGACGCCAGCGTCAAGGCCGGTCGCACCATGGACGGCACGGGCATGGCCATCAATTCATCGCGCGCCATCCTGTACGCCTCGGCGGGTGATGATTATGCCGAAGCAGCGCGCCGCGTGGCGCGCGAGACGCGCGAGGCCATCAACCGCGCGCGCCGGCAGGCTTGATCGGGTGTCAATTCGCAGATTTTTTTGGGGGGCTCATTCATGAAAACCATCGGCAAATTCCGCGTGCTGGCTTGGACGGCCGCGGTCATCATGGCACTGCCCGGCGTCGCGCTGGCGCAGGCCTACCCCTCGCGCCCGGTGAAGATCATTGTGCCTTATTCCACCGGCTCGTCGGTCGACACCATTGCCAGGCAGGTTGGCCAGCGCCTCGCGCCGGTGTGGGGCCAGCCGGTGGTGATCGAGAACCAGGTGAGCGCCAGCGGCATTCCCGGCACCGCCATCGTCGCCAAGTCGGCACCGGATGGGTACACCCTGGCCATGGTGGCGATCAACCATGCCATCAATCCGAGTCTGTACAAGGACATTCCCTTCGATGCGCAGGGCGATTTCCGGCCGGTGGCGCGCGTGGCATCGGCGCCGCTGATCTTCGTGGCCCATCCAGGAGTTGCGGCCAACACCCTGGTTGAACTGATCGCCATGGCGAGGGCGCGGCCGAAGGAACTTTTCTACGGATCGGCCGGGAGCGGCAGTTCGCTGCAGCTCACCTTCGAGCTGTTGAAGTCGAAGGCCGGCATCGACATCACCCACGTGCCCTACAAGGGCGTCGCGCAGATGCTCACCGACCTCCTGGCCGGGCAAGTGCCGCTGGCGTCGCCCGCAGTGGCGCTGGCAATGCCGCTCATCGCCGCCGGCAAGTTGAAGCCGCTGGCGGTGACGAGCGCGAAACGCTCGTCGGTTTTGCCCAATGTGCCCACGGTGATGGAGTCGGGCGTTGCTGATTTCGAAGTGTCGGCGTGGAGCGGCCTGCTGGCACCGGCGCGCACGCCCGACGATGTGGTGGCGCGCATCTCGACCGAGGTGGGGCGTATCGCGCAGTCCAAGGAGTTCGTCGAATTGCAGCAAAAGGGCGGCGTCGAGCCTTACTACCTGAGCAGCGCAGACTTCACGACCTTTCTCGGCGCCGAAGTGGCGAAGTGGTCCAAGCTGGTGCGCGAGAGCGGTGCGAAAGTAGATTAGGGGGGGCGCCAGCTCGATTTCCCGGGCCCCTTGGGGGGGCAGGGAGAATCCGGCTGTGCCAGCCGGTATCATGTCCGGATGAAGTTCCTGCGCACCCGTTCCGTCATCGAGCTTCGCGAGCGCTACGGCCCGCGCCTGAAATGGGTGGTGCTTGGCACGGCCATGGTGGGCATGATGGCGGCGACGCTGTCCTCTACCGTGGTGTTCGTCGCCGTGCCCGAGTTGAGCCATCAGTTCAGCGTCGGCCAGGAGCGCGTGCAGTGGGTGTCCTCGGCATTCATGATTGCGCTGACGCTGGCCATGCTGCTCACGCCGTGGCTCCTGATCCGTTACGGCCTGCGCATCACCTTTCTGGCGTCCGTCATCGGCCTCATGGCGGGCGGCATCGGTTGCGCGTTTGCCAATGGCTTTCCGATGTTGATCGCCATGCGCGTGCTGGAGGGAGCGGCATCGGGCGTGTTGCAACCCATTCCGGGCATCGTGATCATGCGCGCGTTTCCTCCGGAAAAGCAGGGGCGTGCCATGGGCATTTTCGGGCTGGGCGTTGTCATGGCGCCGGCCATGGGCCCGGTGGCCGGCGGGTTCCTGATCGAGCATCTGGGCTGGCGCTCCATCTTTCTCGTGGTGGTGCCGTTCTGCCTGCTCACCATCGCGCTGGTGCAGCGCTATGTGGGTGCTGACCCGAGCATCATCAAGGACGACAAGCCACTCGACTGGGTGGGCTTCGTGTGGATCGCCGCATCGACGGTGGCCATTCTCAACGGGCTCACTGATCTCGATGATGCGATGACCGACGCATTGCTGCAGCTCGGACTCGGCCTGGTGGGCCTCGCCACGTTCGTACCCTACCAATTGCGCAAGAAGGAGCCCCTGCTGCACATACGCATCCTCCTTCACCGGCAGGTGGCCATGGGGGCGTTGGTTGCATTCATTTACGGCTTCGGCATATTCGGCGTGGGTTACCTGTTGCCGGTGTTCCTGCAAATGGCGCTGAGCTACACGCCATCACAGTCGGGCCTGATGCAGTTCCCGGGCTATGTCGCCATTGCGCTGGCCATGCCGATCGCCGGGCGACTGGTGGATCGTTTTCCGCCCCATCGCATGATCACCCTTGGCTCGGCGGTGCTGGTGCTGTCGATTGCCGCCATGGCGACGGTGGGCCTGGCCACCTCGTTCCTGGTTATCGCGGCCTGGATCACCCTGGGACGCGCGGCGCTGGGCTTCATGTCGCCGGCGCTGAGCATCGGTGCGGCGCGCGGGCTGTCCCGCGACGAGATACCCGATGCGATGAGCGTCAACGGTTTTTCCCGCCAATTGGGCGGCGCAATGGGCGTGAGCCTGGTGGGCGTGGTGCTGGAATGGCGCTTGGGCGCCAACGGGGCGGGGCTGATCGACCTCAGCGTTGATATCGCGCAGCGCACGCGGGCATTCGACCAGACCTTTCTGATTCTCGCGGCGCTGTCTGCCCCGGTGGTTATCGCGGGTTGGTTCATGCGCGCCAAGCGGCATCCAGTAAACTAGCCGCGGTCAGGCAACCACAGTCAGGCAATCACAGGAGGCACGACATGAAATTCAAGGGCAAGAACGTTCTGGTGACGGGCGCGGCAGGCAACCTCGGCAAGGCGGTGGCAGCGGCGTTCGAGCAGGAAGGTGCATCGCTGGTGTTGTTCGATATCGATGACAAGACCTTGCGCGGCGCCTATCCCGCGGGCGGCCACCTCCTGGTGCCGGTGAACCTGCTCGACCCTGCGTCGGTGGCGACCGCGGTCGATGCCGCGCTGAAAAAGGTCGGGCATATCGATGTCCTTGCCAACATCGCGGGCGGCTTTCGCATGGGCGACCCCGTGCACGCGACGCCAGTGGACACCTGGCGCCTGATGATCGAGCTCAATGCCGGCACCGTCATGAACATGGCGCGCGCGGTGGTGCCCAACATGATCGCCAACGGCGGCGGCAAGATCGTCAGCATCGCGGCGACCGCGGGACTGGGCGGCAAGCCCGACATGGGCGCCTACGGGGCGTCCAAGGCTGCGGTCATACGCCTCACCGAAAGCATGGCGGGCGAGCTGCGCGACAAGGGCATCAATGTCAACTGCGTGATGCCCAGCATCATCGACACCCCGCAGAACCGCGCCGACATGCCTTCCGCCGACCCGAAGAAATGGGTTGCACCGGCGGCGCTGGCTGATGTGATCATGTTCCTTGCGTCGGATGCGGCGCGGGCGGTGCATGGGGCGGCGGTGCCGGTGGTGGGGTTGAGTTGAGTCTGGACTCGCCTGACGGCGAGTTACTTTTCTTGCTCGTAGTTAGGGAAATTTCGCCTCGCGGCGAGTTACTTCTTTTGCTTCGCCAAAAGAAGTAACCAAGAAAAGGCGACCCCGGAGGTGACGGTTTCAGTGCTGCGCACTGAAACTGCCCTGCGATGCTCGTCAGCGCTGGCGGCTGCGGAACTCGGTCGCTGCGCTCCCTCAGACAGTCCTCGCCGAAACCCCAGCGCTGCCTGCGCTTCTCGGCGTCCCCAACGGGGCCCCACCCCGAACCCATCCTCTGTAGATAAATACTGCCAATTTTCCTGTTAAATGCACATAATTAGTACCATAACGACAGAATAACTGACACAGATCTCCATTCCATGGCGGCTCTTCGGGGCCCCCTTTACATCGCCGAGCAGCGCAGGCAGCGACGGGGTAGTCGGCGAGCACTGTTTGAGCGGGCCGCGCAGCGGCCTGCGAGTTGCGCAGCCGCCGGCGCTGGCGAGCAGCACAGGGCAGTCGCCCCAGGCGACCGATGCATCGGGGGTGTGCTTTTCTTTGACTACTTTCTTTTGCACAAGCAAAAGAAAGTAGTTCGCCGTCAGGCGAAACCGCTTTTTGGATAAAGTAGTTCGCCGTCAGGCGAAACCTCGACCGCCAAGTAACTCGCCCGGTTGTGCAGATTAACGCACCTACTCCACACTACTCCGCCGCAGCGCCTTGATCCTCCCCCGCAACACCTTCCCCTCCACCCGTTTCTTCTGCGACGAGCGGGTCGGCTTGGTGGGGCGGCGTTTCTTCGGCACCACGATGGCGGCGCGGATCAGTTCCTGCAGCCGCGCCAGGGCATCGGCCTTGTTCTTGTCCTGGCTGCGCGTTTCCTGCGCCTTGATGACGATGACGCCGTCGCGGGTGATGCGCTGGTCGCTGGTGGCGAGGATGCGCGCCTTCCAGTCTTCGGGCAGCGACGAGGCGCGTACGTCGAAGCGCAGGTGAATGGCCGATGAGACCTTGTTGACGTTCTGGCCGCCGGCACCCTGCGCGCGAATCGCGCTGAACTGGATTTCATCGTCGGCAATGGCGACGGATGGCGTGATCTGCAGCATCCGGGAGTCCGTTTGGGCGGGGAGGCCGCCCAAACGGGCTTATTTCTTGGCCGGTTCCGACACCGGCGCGTTGGGCGCGGCAGCGATGTACTCGAATACGCGCACGACTTTTTTCACGCCGCTGATGGCGCGTGCAATTTCGGTGGCGTCATCGGCTTCCTTGCGGGTGACCAGGCCGAGCAGGTAGATCACGCTGTCCTCGCACACCACCTTCACGTCGTTGGCGGCAAACTTGTTGGTGGTGAGGAAGGACGCCTTCACCCGTCCGGTGAGATAGGTGTCGTTCGAGCGCGCCGAAAAGGAGCTCGGTCCCGTCACCTGCAACTCGTTCACCACGCTCTTTACCTGCGGGATCTCGGCCACCACTTTCTCGACGTCCGCCTTGATCTTGGCCGAGATTGCCTCGCCGGTGAGCAGCACCGTCTGGTTGAACGCCGTGACGTTGACGTGGGCCTGGTCCTTGACCTGCACCGATATGCGCTGGCTGGCGGTCAGTTCGATGCGTTCGTCCCCGATCATGATTTCGGGCTGGCGGCGGTCGATGGCGACCATGGCGGCCGAACCGACGCCGGCGGCGACGATGGGGAAACACCCCTGGAGCAATGGCGTGAGCGTGAGCGCGAGGGAGAGCGCGGCAAGGTGCAGCGGTCGAGCGGCATGTGTGCAGGTCATCATTCGGCTCCTAGAAGCATGTAATCGATGCCATCGCAAAGGCAATGGAGTGTCAGCAGGTGCACTTCCTGGATGCGCCCGGTCTGCGTGTGCGGAACGCAGATATGGACGTCGCCCGGTCCGAGCGCTTTGGCCATTTCACCGCCGCCCTTGCCAGTCAGCGCCACCACGCGCATGTCGCGTTCGTGGGCCGCCGCCATGGCGCGCAGCACGTTGGCCGAGTTGCCGCTGCTCGAGATGGCAAACAGCACGTCGCCCGGATGCCCCAACGCGGTCACCTGCTTGGAGAACACCAGCTCGTAGCTGTAATCGTTGGCGATGGCGGTGAGCGTGGAGGTATCGGTGGTGAGCGCAATGGCGGCAAGCGCCGGACGCTCGCGCTCGAAGCGGTTCAGCAGTTCACCGGAAAAATGCTGCGCGTCGGCCGCTGAGCCGCCGTTGCCGCAGGCGAGGATCTTGCCGCCGTCGACGAGGCACTTGACCATGGCTTCGATGGCGTCGGCGATGGGGCCGGAGAGGGCGTCGACCGACTTGAGCTTGGCTTCGGCGCTGGCGCGGAAATGTCCGGCCACGCGGTCCTGCAGCTCGGATTCTGGACCCGCAGCCTGGGCTGCGCGCTTCTGCTTGGGTGCGGAGGAGTTGGCCATGCTGCATTCTACCGCAGTGCCCCGGGGTGTCCCCGAGCTGACATGAGCACTTACATTCCGTTACTGCCCGCCAGGTTGCCGGTTCGGGCGCTCCTCGCGTGGCAGGGCGGCACTACTGCACGAATATCTCGAATTCGATGCGCTGGCGCGGATTGCGATGCAACTGCAGGCGGCTGACGCGCGCACTCATTGTCTCGCCGCGGTCCATGGCCCACGCGACCGCATCGTTTCGCGCTCGCGGAACGTAGCCAAGCAGGCGGCCGCGCCATTCCACGCGCACGGCGGAGGCATCGTGAGGATTGTCCGGCTCGCGCACGAGGTCCAGCGGGTCGCCGATGCGCATGTCGGGAAAGGCATCGGGCGCCTGGTGATAGCGGAACCCGGCCAGGGGTGAGCTCTGCACCAGCAGGCGCACCGACTGCGCGGCAACCGGCAGGCTGCCGGTCAGCGCGCAGGCCATCACGATTGCGCAGGCGAGCCGCCGCCTGCGCTTTCCCGGCGGATTGGTTCCCGTCGCTGCGCGCCAGGCTTCAGGCATCGAAGGCATTGCGGATCCATTCCAGTCCGGCGCCGGCGGCATCGTTCATCAGCACGGCATCGAACCGACAGGGGTGATTGCGTAGCGAGGGCCGGGCGGTCAGGTACAACTGAGCCGATGCGATCAGGCGCCGGCGCTTGCGTGCATCGATGCTCGCCGCGGCGCCCCCGAAGTGCGGATTACCGCGCAGCCGCACTTCGGCGAAGACCAGGGTGTTGCCGTCGCGCAGCACGAGGTCGATTTCGCCGAAGCGGCAGCGCCAGTTGCGTTCAAGGACCGATAGTCCCCGCGCTTGCAGCCAAGCGGCGGCGGTCGCCTCGGCGCGCTCGCCGCGTGCCAGGTGCGGTGCGCCAGACGGGGCGACAGTGCGGGCGGCGGACTTTTTGTTTCCGGGGCGCTCGCCCAGGGGATGGCTAGTTGTCATGCTGGGCATAACGAGCGAGTAGCGGTTACGGAAGACAGGTGATGCGGGCTCTGCGTGACCATGGACCGGCGAAACGGGGGGCACATTCTCGAGCCCTTTGTGGTAGAAACAAGCCTGCTTCCGGGGTGCCGGATAGAGAGCGATAAGGAGTTTTTCCATGGAATTCAAGCACGGCCTGTTCAGCGCCGATTCGCACGCGCAGCTTGATCGCGACGCGTTCACCAGCCGCATGTCGAAGAAGAAATTCGGCGACCGCATCCCGCATGTCATCGAGACTACCGATCCCAAGCTGATGTCCAAGCCCTGGGACTTCCCGGTGCACCGCTGGGTGGTTAATGGCAAGGTGGTGGACAACCGCTGGCCGGTCAACTGCCCGGCCATGATGGGCGAGGGCAATCGCGAGCGCGGTGTGCAGCGCTGGGAGGAAGTGCCCAAGGCTGCTTACGACCCCATCGCGAGATTGAAAATCCTGGACCAGGATGGCGTGGATGGCGAAGTGCTGTATCCGAATCCGCCGATCCAGAACGCCACGTTCTTCCAGGGCGATGCCGAGCTGGAACTCGCTTGCGTGAAGGCGCATAACGACGCGCTGGTGGCCTGGCGCGAGGCCTCCGACCGCTATGTGCCGCTGGCGCTGATCCCGTACCTCAGCGGCGTTCAAGCTGCGGTCAAGGAGGTCAAGCGCGCGCGCAAGAGCGGGCACGGCGGCATCCTGATGGTGCTTGAGCCGAGCCTTGCCATCCAGGGCAAGAATGACTGGATGGGGCTGGCCGGCGCGGGAAACCACAAGGGCCTGCCGCATTTCTGTGATCGTTACTGGGATCCGCTGTGGGCGGCCTGCGAGGCCGAGGAGATGCCGGTGCACTGGCACGCCAACGGCGGCATTATGCTGCGCGGCCCGGTGTGGAAGGACTTTACCTTCGCCGAGGAGAGCACCAGTTTCCTGCCAGGCGCCTTCAGCTTGCCGACGCAGTTCCTGCCCAATCTGTTGTTCTCGGGGGTGCTCGATCGCTACCCGAAGCTGAAGTGGGTGTGGGCGGAAATCGGCCTGGGCTGGATACAGTACGTGCTGGAGTCCTGCGATCACGAGTGGGAGCGCCGCCGCCTGTGGACCGAGGGCATCGTCACGCGGCCGAGCGAGCAGTTCAGCCGGCAGATCTACTCCATGTTCTGGTTCGAGCGCGCCGGCATCGAGCTGCGCGACCAGTTCAGCGTGGATAACCTGATGTGGCAGACTGATTTTCCGCACAGCACGTCAACCTATCCGGGCACCTGGAAGTATGCAGATCACGTGGTCGGCGAGGTGCCCCAGGCGGTTCGCAAGAAGCTGCTGTTCGAGAACGCGCGCAAGCTCTATCGCCTCTGATTCGGCGCCGGCGTGAATGGCACGCACGAAGGAGGAGTAAGAGGAGCAATGAGCGCCCGACAGTTGGACCGTCGGGCAGACTGAATTTGAGGAGTGCGACGGGGGATTGCCCCCGCCCGATGAAAAGCACTCTGATCGAGGGGAGCGGTACCTTATGGCGGCGAAGCAGCGTTTTCTGAGTGTGGATGATCATGTGCTCGAGCACCCGCAGGTGTGGACGAAGCGCATGTCGAAGGCGAAGTGGGGTGATCGTATTCCCCACCTGAAGGAGCCGGCCAAGGGCGCGGCGAAATGGGTGGTGGACGGGCATGCAGTGCCCCTGGCGAGGGTGGCTGATGTCGGCGCGGTGCTCGGGGCGCCGTCCGAGCGCGCGACGCGCTGGTCGGACGTTCCGGTGGTGGCCTGGGATGCCAAGGCGCGGTTGAAGAGCATGGATACCGACGGCGTCGATTGCTCGGTGCTCTACCCGATGGTGGCTGGTGTCGCCGGGGAGACCTTCGGGCGCATCACCGATCCCAAGCTGGAGCTGGCCTGTGTGCAGGCCTACAACGACTGGCTAATCGAGGAGTGGGCGGCGGTGAGCCCGCGCTTCATCCCGCAATGCATCGTGCCGCTGGCGCCGGAGGCGGCCGCCGCGGAGATCCGCCGCGCCGTGGCCAAGGGCCACAAGGGCGTGGTGTTTCCCGCCATCCCGCTGCATTTGCGCGACAATGTTCCGCACATCAATGACGAGGCCTACGAGCCGGTGTGGCGCACCTGCGAGGAGCTGGGCGTGCCGGTGTGCTTCCACTCGGGGGCTTCGCCGGAACTGGAGATGGAGCCCTGGTCCGGGTTCTCGCCCAAGCTGCGAGAGGCCTACCGCGCCATCACGCGCCCGGCGGGAAATTCCACCATTGTCGGCAACATGCTGATGTCGCGCGCGGTGCGCTTCCATCCGAAGCTCAAGGTGGTGTTTCCCGAGAGCGCGCTCGGCTGGATCGTCTTTGCGCTGGAAATGGGCGACCACCAGTTCTCCAACATGAACCTGAAGTCGCGCGGCTACGATCACACGCTGACGGAGCTGTTCCGCCGCCAGTGTTATGTGTCGGCCTGGTACGACAAGCAGTCGCTGCAGCACGCACTGCGGCATGTTGGCGCCGCCAACATCCTGTGGAGCACCAATTTCCCGCAGACGACTTCGCCGTGGCCCGACAGTCGCGCCTTCATCTCCCACTCGTTCGAGGATGTCCCTGCCGGGGACCGCGACAAGATCCTGTGGGGCAATGCGGCGGCGCTCTACGGCGTGTGATTCGGGACGCTCGCTGCGCGGCCCTTCACCCTAGCTTGCGGCCTGCAGTCCGGGGGCCCGTTCGCGCTCCATGCGGGCAGAGGGCCGCGTGTACATGGTCATCTGCGTCAGGCCGGCGATGATGCCGATTGCAACCCCCGACTTCCACGCCAGGTCGTAGGACCCGAATGCGCTGTAGATGAGACCGCCGCCCCACGCGCCGACGAAGGATCCCAACTGGTGGCTGAAGAGCGCGATGCCCGACAGCGTGGCGAGGTAGCGCAGCCCGAAAAGATGCACGATCAGGCCCGTGACCAGCGGCACCACGCCCAGCCACAACGTGCCCATGGCCGCGGCGAACACCAGGGTCGAGGTGGGCGAGGGTGGCAGCAGGAAGTACGCGGTGATGAAGAGCGAACGCAGGACATAGATGCCGCCCAGCAGCATGCGCTTTGAATAGCGTCCGCCCAGCCAGCCGAAGGTGTACGAGCCGATGATGTTGAACAACCCGATCAGCGCGAGCGCATTCGAACCCACTGTCGGGTCCATCCCGCACAGGGCGAGGTAGGTTGGCAGATGGGTGGTGAGGAAGGTGAGCTGCAGACCGCAGACGAAAAACGCGGTGGCCAGCACCATGTAGCCGCGATGGCCCAGGGCTTCGCGTACCGCCTCCCCGGCCGACTGCGCGATACCGGTGGTCTCCACCACGATGCGATCCGCCCCACCGGCAAAATAGGCCGCCGGAAGCATGACCGCGATCAGGCCGATGAACACGACCAACGCCATTTCCCACCCGCTGCCGGTGATCAGCGATTGCGCCATTGGCGACACGAAGGTGATGCCGAGCGAACCGAGCGCTGAAACGCTCCCCAAGGCGACGCTGCGCTTTGCCGCGGTCGCCGTTCGCGCGGTGATGTTCATGGCGATCTGCGAGCCGGTGCATGACATCGCCAGCCCGAGGCAGACGCCGGCACCGAGCGTAAACATGAGCGCCGATTGTGCATACAGGCTGATCAGCAATCCCAGGGCATAGGCCACGGTGCCTGCGAGCGCGATGAGGCGTGAACCATGGCGGTCGGCGAGCATGCCCACGAAAGGCTGGGACGTGCCCCAGATGACATTCTGCAGCGCAATCGCCAGCGAGAAGTCCGCCGCCGTGATGCCCATGTCGCGGATCAGGTGCGGCTGGAACAGCCCCCAGCTCTGGCGGATGCCCATGGCGAGGCTCAGCATGATGGCAGCCCCGCCGAGGATCAGCATCGTCTGGCCGCGCGACAGGTCTTCCTGCTTGATTGAGTTCGTGGTTTTCATCATGTCCTTTCTCTTGGCAGCCGCGGCCTACTGTGCAGGCGGCTTGTTCGCCGGCTCGGCCGGCGGTGCCAGCATCGAGGTGTCGCGAAAACTGGCGAGCGCTGGTTCGCGCAGCACCGCACGCAGGGCCGCAGGCGCCGTCTCCTGCAGGATCAGGATTAGGCGCCCGGTCACGCCGTCAATCTCGATGCGGTTGCGGCCGGTGACCATCAGTTCGGCGATGCGGCAGACGTCGATGCCCAGGGCGTAGAAGCGCTGCAGGCTCGGCGGCAGCGCTTCCTGGCGCGGGTAGATCATGACTGCCGCGTGGTCGGGCTCGAGCAGCCAGGGCATGTCGACAAAACGGATGCCGGTGAGGTCGACATTGGCCCCCGGGTCGAGGCGCCCGTCGTTGACCTGAGAGGTGGCATAGACCGGGATCTGGTTGTTGAGATAGGGCCGCACCCGGCGCGCTTCGCTCGCATCGGAGGCGAGGAACAGCAGGTCGGCCTCGGATCGCGAGAGCTGGCCGCGCAGCGTTTCGAGATTGGTGGCGTCGTCGAAATCGCGCACATCGACGATCCGACCGCCATAACCGAGCCAGTCGTCGGCGAAGGCGCGGCTGGCACGACGCTCCAGTGCGCCCTTGGCCTGAACCACGGTCGCGCTTCGTTTCCCCTCGACCCAGGCGGTGCGGGCGATGGCGCGCGCTTCCTGCTCGATCGACAGCCCGAAGGTGTAGAAGCGTGGCGGCAGGGCCATGGCTTCATCAGGTGCATTGAGCGTCAGGGTGAAGGGGGCGGGTGCCGATGCGGTTGGGTTGCGTGATAACAATGTCTTTGCCAATGCCGATACCGTAAGCCGTGTGATCGGCCCAATGATCACATTGGCGCCGCGCTTCGCGGCCGCGTCCCAGGCGTCGATCACGCGTCCTGCACTCGCATCGGTGCGCGCGATCTCCAGGCGCGGACGCGCGGGAAGGAGAGAGAGGGCCGCATCGCAGCCGGCTTGCACGGCGGAGGCGACCGGTGCGAAATCGGGCGCATCCAGTGGCAGCAGCAGGCTGATCAGCGGCGTGCTCGCAGCCGGCGTTGCGGGATTTGCTGGCGGTGCGGCAGCCGGCTTTCCCGGCAAGGGCTGACCCGCCGCCGCGCACACAGTGCACAATGCGGGGCTCGCGGCAAGCACCGCTGCCAGCAGGAGCACGGATGACATGGATGAGCGTCGATGAATTCGGGACATGACGAGCCAGGTGGGGCAGTGGGTGGAAAAACCGTTCTAGCATCGGGCGGCGGCGACCTTGCAGACGAACCCGCCGACGGATCTGCCGCCGAACCCGTAGCGGGCGCCCGATTATATGTGGTTGCTACGCCCATCGGGAATCTCGAGGACATCACGCTGCGCGCATTGAAGCTGTTGGCGTCGGTGGATGTCATCGCGGCCGAGGACACGCGCAATTCGGCGCGGCTCCTGGACCGCCATGGCATCCGCACGCGCATGCTGTCCTTGCACGAGCACAACGAGGCCAGGCGCGCGGAGGACATCCTGCGCCTCCTGGCCGAAGGCAAGCAGGTGGCATTGATCTCGGATGCCGGGACCCCCGTGCTGTCGGACCCCGGGGCGATCCTGGTTGCGCGAGTGCGCGAGGCCGGCTACCCGGTGATCCCGATTCCCGGTCCGAGCGCTGCCATGGCCGCGTTGTCGGTGGCCGGGCTTACCGGAACGGCATTCCACTTTGCCGGCTTCCTGCCCGAGCGCGGGTCGGCGCGTCGCACCGCCATCGCAGTCCTGGCCGATGAGCAGGCGCTGCTGGTGTTCTACGAGTCACCGCATCGCGTGCAGGCTTGCGTCGAGGATCTCGCGGCGGTGCTGGGCGGCGAGGAGGGCGGGCGCGACATCGTCATCGCGCGCGAGTTGACCAAGCTGTTCGAGTCGGTGCATCGCTGCGCGCTTGCAGATGCGCCGGCGTGGCTCGCGGCTGATCCGAACCATGTGCGCGGCGAATTCGTGCTGTTGGTCACGGGCGCGGGCGCGCGAAAGGGGGCATCGACGGCGGAACTCGATCGCGTGCTCAAGCCCCTGCTCGCGGAACTGCCGCTGGCGCAAAGCGTGAAACTCGCCTGCGGCATTACCGGTTTGCGTCGCGGCGAGGTCTACGAGCGCGCGCTCGAACTGGCGGGAAAGCAGCCGGCGAAGAAAGGCTGAACGGCGCATCGCCTCGGGCCTGTGCCGGGGCGATTCCAGTCGTCATTGCTCGTGCCTCGCAGCAGGTATGATTGGCGCCCATGAATACTTCAATCGACTCGATCACGCTGGTTCACCCCGACGACTGGCACCTGCATCTTCGCGACGGCGCGCACCTGGCTGCCGTGGTCGGCCACACGGCGGCGCAGTTCGCGCGCGCCATCGTCATGCCCAACCTCAAGTCGCCGGTGACCACGGTGGCGCTGGCGCGCGACTACCGCGAGCGCATTCTCGCGGCGCGACCGAAGGCCGGCGCGGGGGCCACATTCGAGCCCTTGATGACGCTGTACCTGACCGACAACACCTCCGCGGCTGAAGTCGCGGCGGCCAAGGCGAGCGGTTTCGTTCATGCGCTCAAGTACTATCCGGCGGGCGCCACGACCAATTCGGATGCGGGCGTCACCCAGCTCGAACGCGCCTTCCCGGCGCTTGCGGCGATGGAAAAGCACGGCCTGCCACTGTTGTTGCATGGCGAGGTGACGACGCCGGGCGTGGACGTGTTCGATCGCGAACGGGTCTTCGTCGACAGCGTGTTTGCCGAAGTGCGCAGGCATTTTCCGGCGCTGCGCGTGGTGTTCGAGCACATCACGACGCGCGAAGCCGCCCAGGTCGTCACCGAGGCGCCCGCCAACGTGGCGGCGACCATCACCGCGCATCACCTGCTCTACAACCGCAACGCCATCTTCCAGGGCGGGGTGCGGCCGCACTACTACTGCCTGCCGGTGTTGAAGCGCGAGGAGCACCGCCGCGCGCTGGTCGCGGCGGCGACCAGCGGGAGCGCCAAGTTCTTTCTCGGCACCGACAGCGCGCCGCATCCGCGGCACCTGAAGGAGCATGCCTGCGGATGCGCCGGCTGCTATACCGCGCACGCGGCACTGGAGCTGTACGCCGAGGCGTTCGATGCGGCCGGGGCGCTGGACAAGCTGGAAGCATTCGCCAGTTTCCACGGTGCCGATTTCTACCGCCTGCAGCGCAACACCGGGACGGTGACGCTCCAGCGGATGCCTTGGCAGGTGCCAGCCGAATTCACCTTTGGCAGCGAGACGCTGGTGCCGCTGCGTGCGGGCGAATCGCTGGCGTGGAAGCTGGCCTGAGCGTGCGGCGCTCCCGAGGCCGGACCGGGAGGGCGCAAGTGGTGACGCGATGAAAGTCTGCGTATTCGGCGCCGGGGCGATTGGCAGCAACCTGGCGGTGCGCCTGATCCGCTCCGGAAAGGCGGATGTGTCGGTGGTGACGCGCGGCGCGCACCTGGCGGCCATTCGCGAGCGCGGGCTGACGCTGCGCGCCGAGGGCCGCGATGTCACCGAGCGCCCGGCGGTTGCGACCGATGATCCCGACACGCTGCCGCCGCAGGATTGCGTGATCGTCACCCTGAAGGCCCACTCGACGCCGGCTGTCGCCAGGCACATTGCGAGCCTGCTTGCGCCCGATGCCTTTGCCATCTTCGCGGTCAATGGCATTCCCTGGTGGTGGCGTTACGGACTGGGGGGCCTTCCCGGGCCGGCCTCGACCCTGCCGCTGCTCGATCCGCAGGGTGAACTCTGGTCGGCGGTCCGACCCGAGCGCGCGCTCGGTTGCGTCGTCGATTCCAGCAACGTCGTGCTGGAACCGGGGCTGGTGCTCAACAAGCGCTCCAACGACTGGACGCTGGGCGAGCCCGATGGTTCCAGCAGCGAACGGTTGCAACGGGCGCAAGGCCTGTTCTCCAATGAGGGACAGAAGGCCATCGTGGCCTCGGATATTCGCCGCGAAGTGTTGTGCAAGCTGGCATTCAATATTGGCAACAGCCCGGTGTCGGCGTTGACTTGTCTCTCGACCTACGATGCCGGCAACGACCCGGCATTGCGGGAAATGAAGCGGGGGCTGATGGCCGAAGTGGTTGCCCTCGCCGCCGCCCTCGGGTGGGACATACGCGACCGCGTCGATCCCGTGAAAGCATCACAACCCATCGGCGTCGCGCTGGGCTCCAAGCCCTCCATGCTGCAGGACATTCTTGCCGGCCGTCCCATCGAGGTGGAGGCGATCCTCGGCCAGCCCCTGGCCATGGCGCGCGAGGTCGGTGTGGCGACGCCGTTGCTGGAAGTCGTGTGCGCCCTGGCGCGCGGTAGGAATCTCGCGTTGAGCGCGCCCTGAGTGTCGCATCCATCCCTGCGTGCCATGTCCTCGCCATTGCATGACTTTCCCCGGCGCCCGCAGACTCCGGACGCAAAACCGCCTTCGCTCGATGCGCTCAATGCGCTGCGCGATGCATCCCATTGCACCGGCGCGGGCCGGTCGACCCGCTTCGTTCACGACGAGCCGGCGGGCGACGCCAGCGAAGGCTATGAGGAACGTACCTGGCGCAGCGGCGAAGTGATCACGCGCCCGGACAACTGGCACGATGCCTTCAACGCGCTGGCGTGGCTCGCCTACCCGCAGACAAAGCGTGCGCTCAATCGCCTGCACCATGAACACGCCGATTCCGCCCTGTCCGCTGCCGCAAACGCGCGCGGGGTTGCGCGCGATGTGCTGACGCTGTTCGATGAGGATGGGCTACTGGTTGCGTGCGCAGACCCCAGGCTCGCCGGGTTGCTGAAAAATTTCCAGTGGAAGGAACTGTTCTGGGAGCAGCGCGAGGCCGTTGCCCGCAGCATGCGTTTTCATGTGTTTGGCCACGCGCTCGCCGATAAGCTGCGCTCGCCGTTTCGCGGGTTGACGGCCAAGGCGCTGGTCTTCACGCTGAGCTCCCAGGAACTGGAAGGGCCGCACAGCGAGCAGGTGGCCGCGCTGGATGCACGCGCCGCGGCATGGTTTGGCCGCCCTGAGTCGTTGGCGTCGACGCGCGTTTTGTCGCCCTTGCCGGTGCTCGGCATCCCCGGATGGCATGAAGGCAACGCCCAGGCGCACTATTACGACGACACCTGGCAATTCAGGCCCGGTCGCAAGCCCCGCGGAGTACACTCCACCTCGTGAAGTCGGCCGGGCGGTCGCCGTGTCCAGAATACGGGCAGGGAGGAAAGTCCGGGCTCCAAAGAGCAGGGTGCTGGGTAACGCCCAGACGCAGGAGCCGGGGGGCAACTCCCGGCAAAGGCGATGAACAGGGCAACAGAAAACAAACCGCCGATGGCCCCTGAATTTCAGGGATGGCGCGCAAGCGCCAGGGTCGATGCGCAAGCACCGATTCGCACAGGTAAGGGTGAAACGGTGCGGTAAGAGCGCACCGCGGCCGTGGGAACACGGCTGGCACGGTAACCTCCACCCGGAGCAACACCAAATAGGCGGACGATGACGCTGCTCGTCGAGTCCGCGGGTAGGTGGCTTGAGCCCGCGGGCAACCGCGGGCCTAGAGGAATGATCGCTGCGCGGTGAGCCGAAAGGCCTGCCGCGACAGAACCCGGCTTACAGGCCGGCTTCACAT
>CANJRC010000027.1 GCA_947476535.1 Betaproteobacteria bacterium | reverse complement strand
GCGTCTTCGGGGTCGAGGCGAAACAGCAGCGGGCGGGCGGCATCGTATAGCATTGCAGCATTCTACCAATGGGCAGGGCCTCGGCCGGGAATCGGCAGGAAAGCAGTTTGTGTGCGTCTGTGGCTCTGGCGCCGGATGTCAGGCATTAGCCGTCAGGTATCGGGCGTGTCGAGCGGCAACCAGCGGCCCTCGGTAAAGCCCTCGACCGGCTTGAACCCCGCCTTATACGACATCTTGCGACTTTCGCGAATCCAGTAGCCGAGGTAGAGATAGGGCAGACCGAGCAGGCGGCATTGCTCGATCTGCCACAGGATGTTGAAGGTGCCGTAACTAGCGCCCACCGTGTCGGGATCGAAAAATGTGTAGACCGAAGACAGGCCGTCGCTCAATTCATCGACGATGGAGACCATGACCAGGCGACCCTGGTCGCGGAATTCCATTAGACGGGTGTTGACGCGGCTTTGCAGGAGGAAGTGCGAGTACTGGTCGCGGCTGTCCTCGTCCATGCCGCCGCCAGCATGCCGCGCGGCCTGGTAGCGCAGGTAGAGCGCGTAATGCTCGGCGCGAAAGCGCAGGCTGGCCGGGGCGGCTTCCAGGTCCAGGTGGCGCCGCCAGGCGCGGCGCTGGCTGCGCGAGGCAACATAATCGGCTACCGGGACGCGTACCGGCACGCAGGCATGGCATTGGTCGCAGTACGGGCGATAAGTGAAGATCCCCGAGCGCCTGAAACCGAGGCGAACGAGATCGCCGTAAAGGTCATTGCCGATCAGGTGGCTGGGCGTGGCGACCTGCGAGCGCGCCATTTTTTCGGGCAGGTAGCTGCACGGATAGGGCGCCGTGACGTAGAACTGCAGTACGGCGTACGGAAGGTCGTTCAGCTTTGACATTGCTGCGCGCGTTCTTTCATGAAGGGCGGCGGGCGATGTGCTCGAGCGCTTGAGCTGGAAGACTCACCCAGGAGCCGGGAGCGTCGGCGAAGTGTACCAATTCCCGGAGCAGGGCGGAAAACAGCGGGCGCGGGATCTCCCGTGCTCCCAGCGACGCCAGGTGGGGGGTGCGCATCTGGCAGTCGATCAGCCCGAAGCCCTCGCGCTCGAGGTGGCGCACCAGATGCACGAAGGCGATTTTCGATGCATCGCGAGCGCGCATGAACATCGATTCCCCGAAAAACGCCCGCCCGATCGCAACGCCATAGAGTCCGCCAGCGAGTTCGCCGTCGATCCAGGTTTCGACGGAGTGGGCACGGCCCAGCCGGTGCAGTTCCGCATAAGCGGCGATCATGTGCGGGGAAATCCAGGTGCCCGCCTGCCCGGGCCGCGGGGCAGCGCAGCGCCGCATGACCTCCTCGAATGCGTAGTCGAAACGGATTTCGTAGTGGCGATTGCGCAGCGTCTTGCCTAACGATCGAGACACCTTGAGTTCTGCGGGAAGGAGCACCATGCGAGGGTCCGGGATCCACCAGAGGATGGGCTCACCTTCCGAAAACCACGGGAAGATGCCCTTCTGATACGCGGCGATGAGGGTCGCGGCCGACAGGTCCGCGCCTGCCGCGAGGAGTCCGTTCGGTGAACGCAGTGCGGTTTCCGCGTCGGGAAACGGCGTTCCGGCTTGCAACCAGGGGATCACTCGGGACGGATTCCTCTAACGAATGGCGCACCTTGCAGAGACCTGGCGGCCGTAACGTAATCACGGTTAACGTGTCGCATTCTGGCGGGCAGGAAGCGCCTTCACGTTGCATAATAGCGCCGCCGAAGCGCCACCGTGGTCGGATTGCGGTCCCCTGCGCGACGAGACATAAAAAAAGATATCAAAAGGAGCGACTCATGGACGGACTCAAGGCCGGCGCGGACGCGCTGTTTATTCTGCTGGGCGCTATCCTGGTGCTGGCGATGCACTCGGGATTTGCCTTCCTCGAGCTGGGAACAGTGCGATCGAAAAACCAGGTGAATGCCCTGGTGAAAATCCTCTCGGATTTCTCCGTGTCAACACTGGCGTACTTCTTCATTGGCTACAGCATTGCCTATGGCGTGAGCTTCTTCAGCGGGGCCGAAGAGCTGATGCAGAAGAACGGGTACGAACTGGTCAAGTTCTTCTTCCTGCTGACATTCGCTGCGGCGGTGCCGGCCATTGTCTCGGGCGGCATCGCCGAGCGTGCGCGCTTCGGCCCGCAGCTGGCCGCGTCCTTCCTTATCGTGGCGTTGGTGTATCCCTTCTTCGAGGGCATTGCATGGAACCATCACTTCGGCATCCAGGCTTGGCTGAAACAGACCTTTGCCGAGGAGTTCCATGACTTTGCCGGATCGGTCGTGGTTCATGCGGTGGGTGGCTGGATCGGGCTCGCAGCGGTGCTGCTGCTGGGCGCGCGCGCCGGCCGTTACGGCAAGGACGGCAAGCCGATGGCGGCACATCCGCCCTCGAGCATCCCCTTTCTCGCGCTCGGGGCATGGGTGCTGTCGGTGGGCTGGTTCGGCTTCAACGTCATGTCGGCACAGACGCTGGACAAGATCAGTGGCCTCGTGGCAGTCAATTCGCTGATGGCCATGGTGGGTGGCACGCTGGTGGCGCTGGTCGCTGGCAAGAACGACCCGGGGTTCGTGCATAACGGACCGCTTGCAGGACTGGTCGCCGTGTGCGCCGGCTCCGATGTCATGCACCCCATGGGCGCGTTGGTCGTGGGTGGTATCGCCGGCGCGATCTTCGTCTACATGTTCACCTGGACGCAGAACCGCTGGCGCGTTGATGACGTGTTGGGTGTGTGGCCGCTGCATGGGCTGTGCGGGGCATGGGGCGGCATTGCTGCGGGGATCTTCGGTCTCAAGGTGCTCGGCGGGGCGGGGGGGGTGTCGTTCATGTCCCAGCTCTCCGGTACCGTCATGGGAATACTGACAGGTTTAATCGGTGGCGCCGTCGTCTACGGTTTGCTCAAGGCAATTACTGGCATTCGCATGGATGCGGAGGCGGAGTTCGACGGTGCCGATCTGGCCATCCACAAGATTTCGGCGACGCCCGATCGCTGAGGACGCATGGGCGCATCGCCGGGGCGATCCCGGCGATGGTGGATCAGGTCTTGCTGGCGGGTGGCTTGAAGTGGATGTCGCCTGAGCGCGTCTGGTAAGCCCCGGCCTTGCGGTCGGCGAAGAAGTGCTCGAGCGTGATCGTGATGGTGCGAAAGGCGATCTCGTCCCAGGGAATTTCGTCCTCGCGAAAGAGTGCGACTTCGAGGCTCTCGGTGCCCGGCCCGAAATCGAGATCCAGCAGTTGCGCACGATAGAAAATGTGCACCTGGTTGGCATGTGGTACCGACAGCATGGTGTAGAGGCTGCCCAGTTCAATGCGTGCGTTGGCCTCCTCCAGCGTCTCTCGCATGGCGGCGGCGCCGGTGGTCTCACCCAGCTCCATGAAGCCCGCCGGTAACGTCCAGAATCCGAGCCGCGGCTCGATGGCGCGGCGACACAGGAGGATGCGGTCCTCCCACTCCGGGATGGCACCGATGACCATGAGCGGGTTCTTGTAATGGATGGTTCCGCAGTTGTCGCACACGTGGCGCGGCTTGTCATCGCCGGGCGGGATGCGCACGATTACGGTGGTGCCGCATTGGGAGCAGAAGTTCATAGGGCTGTGTGAGGGGTTGGGCGGCCAATAATACGCGAGTCGATTGCTGCAACCCCTATCCGACCCGGGGTGCGCGATGGGCACGGCATCGCCCGCAGCAAATTCGACCATCGTTTTCGGGCGGGGGAGTGCCGAGCTACAGGAGAGGTAAGACCGCTCAGTGGATGCAGATTCAACTATAATTCGCGTAGAAACCCGCATGTTGTATAAATATCTGAAATCAAATAGCTAAAGCGATTTCGTGAGGTTACATCTCAATATGATGATGCGATCGGCTCATGGCACGGCCTGAGAAGATTCGGCTGGGTGAGCTGCTGCTGCGGCAGCAGGTCATCACGGAGGCTCAGCTCAATGACGGGCTCGCGCAGCAAAAGAAATCCGGACGCAAGCTCGGTCGCGTGCTGGTTGAAAGCGGCTTTGTTAGCGAGGATGGCCTCTCAAAGGCGCTGGCGCGGCAGCTGGACATTCCCTTCATCCAACTCAAGTTTTTTGATCTCAAGCCTGAGGTCACGCGCTTGCTGCCCGAAGCGCAGGCGCGACGCTTTCGCGCACTGGTGCTGGAGCAGTCAGCCAATAAGGTTCGCGTCGGAATGGCCGACCCAACCGACTTGTTTGCCTACGATGAGTTGACCCGAATTCTCAAGCGCGAGATCGAACTCGCCGCGGTCACCGAGGGTGAACTGCTCGCGACCTTCGATCGCGTGTATCGGAGAACGGGCGAGATCACCGGCTTCGCCAAGGAACTGACCGCCGAACTGGGCGATGTGCCGGTTGATTTCGGCGAAATGCTGGGTCTGACACTCGGTCAGGATGAAGCGCCAGTCGTCAAACTGCTGCAGACCGTGTTCGAGGAGGCTGTCCGGATGCGCGCCTCCGACATACACATCGAGCCGCAGGATGGCTACCTGCGCATCCGGTTCCGCATCGACGGGGTGTTGCATATCCAGACCGACGCCGACATCAAGATCGCCAATGCCGTGGTGTTGCGGCTCAAGCTCATGTCCGGGCTGGATATTTCGGAGCGACGGCTGCCCCAGGACGGGCGTTTCAACATCAAGGTCCGCAACGCACCCATCGACGTGCGTCTGTCGACCATGCCCACGCAGTTCGGTGAGTCGGCGGTGATGCGCTTGCTCATCCAGGCAACCGGGTTGATGGGCATGGACAAGCTTGGAATGTCGCCGCGTATTCTCGAGCGCGTGCGCCATGTGATCCAGCGCCCCAACGGCATGGTGCTGGTGACAGGGCCAACCGGTAGCGGAAAGACGACGACCCTGTACGCTGCGCTCTCGGAACTCAACACTCCCGAGAGAAAAGTCATCACGGTTGAGGATCCGGTGGAATACCGGTTGCCCAACATCAACCAGGTGCAGGTGCACGAAAAGATCGAATTGACCTTCGACCGGGTGCTGCGCAGCGCCCTGCGCCAGGACCCCGATGTCATCCTCGTGGGCGAGATGCGAGACCAGGTGACGGCCGAGATCGGCATGCGCGCGGCGATCACCGGCCACATGGTCCTGTCGACGCTGCACACCAACGATTCGGTATCGACGCCGATTCGCCTGCTCGATATGGGGGTGCCAAGGTACATGGTTGCCCTGTCGCTACAGCTTGTACTGGCCCAACGCCTGGTGCGCGTGATCTGCGAGAGCTGCACGCAGCCGCACGAGCTGTCTCCCCATGAGCAGGCGTGGCTGCGCACCGAGTTGGGCGATGCGTTCGATGCAGTCAAGGCCTTTCGGGGCGCCGGTTGCACCCACTGCAACGGCACCGGATACCACGGGCGAACGGGGCTCTACGAGATGCTGGAAATGACCAACGAGGTCGTGGAGGCAGCCAATCAGCTGGATGTGAATGTTTTCATTCATGCGGCCCGGCAGCAGCTCGGTCCCAACACGCTGAAGGGCGATGCCATCCGCCTGGTACGCGAGGGGCGCACGACGGTGGATGAGGCGATGCGTATCAGCAATGAGTTTGCCGACTAGGGGAAGCGGAGCCCGTGCCGAACTTCTCTTACCAGGGGCGATCAAAGTCCGGTGAAATATTGAAGGGCGCAGCCGAGGGTGCGAGTGCGCAGGCTGTTGCCGAGCAGCTGCTGGGTCAGGGTATCGTGGTGACTGAAATCAAGGCGGCGTCGGGTGGCGCGGAAGCGGGGGCGATGCCATCCATCGGAGGACTCTTCAAGGAAAGAGTTCGCCACATCGACATTCTCTTGTTCAGTCGCCAGCTATACACGCTGCTCAAGGCCGGGGTCCCGATTCTGCGCGGACTTTCCGGTCTGCAGGAGTCGACCAGCAGCAAGGCAATGAAGGCAGTCATCCAGGAGGTTCGCGCGAGTCTGGAGTCGGGGCGCGAATTGTCGGTGTCGCTTGCGCGCCAGTCGAACGTATTCAGTGCGTTCTACCTCGCCATGGTTCGCGTTGGAGAATTTACCGGGCGTCTCGAAGAAGTGTTTCTCGCGCTATTCCAGCACCTGGAGTTCGAGAAATACATGCGCGACCAGGTGAAGGCGGCGCTGCGTTACCCCACCTTCGTGGTTTCGGCGATGGCAGCGGCCATCGTGATCGTGAACATCTGGGTCATTCCGACTTTCGCGAAAGTGTTCCAGGGCTTCGGCTCGGAGCTGCCTTTGATGACCCGACTGCTCGTCGGGTTCTCCAATTTCATGGTGTCCTACTGGTACTTGCTCGCCCTTGGGGTCGGATTGGTCATCGTGGCATTCCGCTCGTGGATAGGCACCCGACAGGGGCGCTACAAGTGGGATCAGATCAAACTGGACATCCCGATTGCCGGAAAGATCGTTCGCAAGGCCACGCTCGCGCGGTTTACCAAGAGCTTTGCACTGGCCATGAAGAGCGGGGTGCCGATCGTGCAGGCCATGTCCGTCGTCGCGCAGACCGTTGACAATGCCTTCATCGCCGACAAGGTGGAAAAGATGCGCGACTGGGTGGAGCGCGGCGACAGCATCCTGCACGCAGCCATTGCGGCCGGCGTGTTCACGCCGGTGGTGCTGCAGATGATCGCGGTGGGCGAGGAGTCGGGCGCGCTCGATGACATGATGCAGGAGGTCGCTGACATGTACCAGGAAGAGGTGGAATACGAACTGAAGACCCTTGGTCAGCAGATCGAGCCGATCCTGATCATGTTCCTGGGTGTATTGGTGTTGATTCTCGCGCTGGGAATCTTCATGCCGATATGGGACCTCGGGCGGGTGGCGGTCAAGCGCTGAGGCCGGCGCGGAACTTGCATGGGTGCCAGGACGTATCGCAGCAGTCGCGCACAGCAGGTTGGGCTGTCGTGGATCGAGTTTTCGGTCTTGTGCGCAATGTTCGCGGTGTTCGGGGGATCGTTACTCACGGCGTTGTTCTATTACGAGGAGTTGGCGGAGGCCGCGGTGGTGCAATTGACGGTACAGAACATGCGCTCGGGCCTGCGCTACCAGATCGCCGATCGCCTGGTGCGCGGCCGCACCTCGGAAATGGCGCAGCTGCTCGATGAGAATCCGGTGATGTGGCTCGAGCGGCCCCCAGAAGGTTATGCAGGGAGCATACGAACGACCGACATCAGGAACGTGCGGCCAGGCAGCTGGTTTTATGACGTGGATATGAACGAGGTGGGCTATGTGCCACGGCACTCGGCCTATCTCAACTTGGATGCGGGCGGGGCCCCGACCCTGCGCTGGAGAACTCGGGGAATCCGCCTGCGGCCACAGGACGAAGTGGAAGGGCTGGCACTCATCAGCCTGACCCCGTATCGATGGTTTTAACGGTAGCATACGAGGCTTACAAGGAGAGTTAACTATGAAGCGACCACTGTTGGCACGCGCCCGCGGGCGTCAAGCCGGCTTTACGCTCATCGAACTGGTCATTGTCATCACCATCGTGGGCATCCTTGCCGCCGTGGCCCTGCCGCGCTTCGTCAACCTGCAGCGCGATGCGCGCATCTCCAAGGCGCAGTCGATTTTCGGCACTATCAAGGCTTCCGCCTATTTGGCCAAGGCGCGCTGCGAGGTGGATCTCGCGCAAGGCTATGTCGGTGTGTGTACCTCTGCCGGTGGCCAGGTGAACATGGACGGCGCATTGGTGACCATGGTCAACCGCTATCCCGATGCGTCGCTGGGCGGGATCGACATCGCCTCGCAGGTCAGTGCGGCTGAAGGCTTCACCATCACGCAGGGGGCGGGCGTCAGGACCTACGATGTCGTCGGGGCTGCCACGTCCTCGCAGTGCAGAATTTCCTATACGGCTGCGGCGGCGAACCAGGCGCCGCTGATCACACTGGATACGACGGGCTGTTAGGAGACGTGGAATCGGCTCTAGCGCTGCCGACTCAGCTCTAACAGTGGCGCGATTTCCGGGAACGCTGCAACTTCCTTAGCCAATTCCTTTTCGGTTTCGACTCGCTCCAGCGGTAAGGCACGCAGGAGATTGGTCATAAGTTTCTTTGCGTCGTCATCGCGTCCGGCGATCGCCAAGTACATAGCGCAACGAGTAATAGACGACCGTTCCGGCGTGAAACGAACGCCGTGCTCGCACAGTACGGCACGTTCTTTTGCTGCTTTCCGGCTTGGCTCTGAGAGCGAGATGATGGAACGCAAGGCCCAGGGCGACAACAGGGACTCTTCGTGCAGCATGAGCAGGTGGTCCATGGATATCCACCAGGATTTTTCGCGATCAGGATCTGCACCCAGGGGGGTGGCGAATGTCGATTCGAGTGTCGAATAATCGGAGCGCAGCTTGCCGAGGGTCAAGGCGCCAGCCAGTGCTGCGACAAGAAGGTAAATAGTGACACGTCGACCCGCGAGCGTGATCGTTTTTCCTCTGCTGGTTGCCCCCACCAACAACGCCGTCGGCCCGAGAAAAAAGTTGTACCAGAGTGGGTACTCAAGCAATGAGTGCGCAGCGCAGAAGCCCAGCGCCGAAGCACACCAGAAGTGCTCCAATCCCCATGATTGGCGAAGATAACATTTGGCCCACAGGGCGACTAACAGCAGTATTGCGATGACCGCCGGGGCACCAAATTCCGCAAGCAGCTGAAAGATGATGTTGTGCATGTTCTCGGGAACGTAGGGGAGGGCATTGTCGGATCGACCCGCCAAAGCCAAGAAGCTCGCCCATCGCAAATTCCCCAGGCCCTGCCCGAGCCATGGATGTTCAAGGAATGCCGACCAAGCCAGGCGAATGAACGTCACTCGGTGGCGCTCGTTTTCGCTGACGGTATTGGTCATCTCATACAACCTGTCTCCAAGCGTTGATAGATCGCGAGTGGCGATTGGGGGAGTGTTTGTCAGCTCGGCCCAGAGTTCAGGGACTCTTGCATATGCCCAGACTCCAAACAGCGTTAGCGCGACCAGTACAGGAATGAGAAGGGCGACATCGACAAGCAGCCTCGCGGACGGTCCGTGCGGATCTCGTCGACGCGTCCAGGCATAGGCGGCAACGAGTATCAGGGGGTATATCACCGTGCTTCGCGAGTGGGTGAGAATGCTGGCGAAGACGAATGGCAGAACCAGCAGCCAAAGCATCCCGCGTGAGAGCAGTTGTCTTCCGCTCAAATAGAGAGCCGACGCAATGCCCAGCCAAAGGTAATGCGCAAGGTGATTTTGCTGGGTGAGATTGCCCCAATTGCCAGGTTTTCCGAACTTGCTGGCAGACGGAAAAACCCACTGTACGCGATCGTCAAACCCGAGCCATTGCACCATCGCGATCGCTGCACTGATCAGGGCACCAATGGTGATTGCTGTGGCCAGCACATCGACAAGACGCGCCAGTCCAATGGCGTCCGCAAGCGTCCGCCCTAATACCATCAGCAGTGCTGCCCAAATGACGTAGGTCGCAAACAGCAGCCCGAGCTGCGGAAAAACCAGGCGGCCGAGAGCGAAGTGAACCAACAACACCACCAGCAATACAGTGGGGATCAGCAGTTGTTGTGGCAGAGGAAGCGGACTTGGGATATCCCAGCCGCGCCGAGCAAGAAGCCCGATTGCGACTGCACCCAAGCCGAACGCCCCCGCCCACCACTCAGCCCAGAAACTGCCGATGGGCGCAGTATGGAAAGGAAAAAGAAAGGGCCCGCTCACCATCAAGGCGAGCAGGCCCAAGCTTATTGCTGTCATCGTGTCGGAACGATTGCCCGAATATAACCTAGAGCCTAGCTTCCAACAGATCACCCGATCAGCGATTGGACGTTGTCAGGAAGTCGTCCCTTACGGAAGTGTGACCGCAGAGGAAGCTTGGCTAGAACAGGTAACGGTGCAGGCACCGCCGGAGAATGCACCACTACATGTACCCAAACCGCCGGTTACGCCAGTACCGGCTGTGCAATAAGTCGTCGCGGAGTAGGCTGAGGTTCCTGCAGCCTTATCCTTTGCATATTGAATTGCCGACGCCGAAGCAACCGCTGCAACGATTCCATTGGCTTTGGCCTTGTTGGCATCAGTCGTCAAATCAACATACTGCGGCACTGCCACTGCGGCGAGAATGCCGAGGATCACGATGACCACCACAAGTTCAATCAAAGTAAAGCCGGACTGCTTCGGGCTGATTCTGCTCATTTTTTTCTCCTGTTGATAGAGGCCGCAGCCTCAAAAAGATAGGGCCGCAGCCCCATCTCTAAATAGAGTACATGAGTTTTGCAGAGCCAATAAGTCGAACTATTGATTAACATCAACAAAATGTGACTTCCGCCACAGTCGCCGCATCGCTGAACCGTTTGGGGCGATTCCCGTCAGTCTGTCAGGAGCGAGTCGACATACGGACGGCACATTACTGGCCGCATACAGTCTCCAGAAATAAAGGTCTGGGAAGTGGTCTGAACGTGATGCTTATGGAAGTGTTACAGCAGTCGATGCTTGGGTAGCACAAGTAACGGTGCAGGCGCCACCAGAGAAGGCTCCTGTGCACGTACCTAACCCGCCAGTAACCCCCGTGCCGGCAGTGCAATAGGTGGTGGCGGAATAGGTGGACGTACCCGCCGATTTGTCTGAAGCGTATTGAATCGCCGACGCCGACGCGATTGCCGCGACGATGCCATTGGCTTTGGCCTTGTTCGCGTCGCCGGATAAATCAACATACTGTGGCACCGCCACCGCCGCAAGGATGCCGAGGATCACGATCACCACCACCAGTTCAATCAAGGTAAAGCCGGACTGTTTTCTGCTGATTCTGTTCATGGTCTTTCTCCCGTTGTTAGAGGCCGCGGCCTCAAAGTAGTGGGACCTCAGTCCCTGACAACGCCGCTAGGCTAGCGGGCAAATAAAGATACTGCAAGTGCGTATCTTTGTTCGCGGGAATGATTCTCACTAACAAATGGGGAAATTTGCCCTGCATTCTTTTGATCCGCCTGTGCAGTAGACTAGAACTTCAATTGGGAATACCAGATAACCGGTAGCAGGGCATACAGGATGTAGGCGCCGCCGATGATCATGATGACCCCCGCGACCCTGCGGTGGCGCATCACGAAGTCGTCGAGATGATGATGCATGTTGTTGGCTTTTTGCACTGCGGCCTCGGTGCTGACCCAGCGATTGGCCGATTTCTCGATATCGCGCAACAGGCTGGGCCGCATCAGTACGAGCAGCCCCACCAGCGCGGCCAGCACGCTGCCGATCAGCAGTAAAGCGACCAGAGCGTTCATGATCGGGGTGTATTGACGCGGGACCGCAGCGGTGAGCTTCTGAATGTTGTAGCCGAACAGGAAAATGTACAGGACGAAGATCGCCCCGCCGGAAATAAGCCCGCCGACGATCCGGTGATGTCGATAGAAGTAGCGCTCGACCCAGCGCGGGCGGTCGAGTTGTTCGGAGACCTTGCTGCCAGGGCTGACCCAGCGGGCCAGGAAGTGGCTCAGCGCAATGATGCGTTCGGGCCGGAGCAGCATGCCGATACCCAGCAGGACGCCCCCCACGCTACCGGTGCACAGAACGAGCATCAGGAACTGCCAAAACATGTTCTTTGCTGTGTTCATATCCCGTTCTCTCCGTTCTTTTCAGAACTCAACGTCTTGCGGCATCGCAGAAAGCGCCCGATGTTCCCTCCCGTAGGCCGAGGGAGAATAGCATGTGAGCGTCAATGCCTCGCGTGGCGTGCAGGCCAGGCATTGTTGCCTTGGCGGTAACTACGCCAGTGCTGAAGGGGCATTGCGATGAATGAATTTCGGCTTCATCTAAGGCGACTCGGGGTTGCGCCTTAGCGAACTTTTCGCCAGCCGCGTCCCTGATCCATTGCTGTTGATCAGACGTCGTAACGTCTCTTGACCTGCAATAGCGATTATCCAGTCGACCTGGGTGTTGTTTGCGCGCAGTTTGGCCTGGCCGCCGTCTGCCCTTGATTTTTCATGCCTGTACCGCCGTAGAATGGCACTTCATGACACCTGCATGAATCCGTTTTCAGGCGCGGAAAATATGCGAAAAATGATTGTTGAACATATAGTTATTGCTATAATTTAACGATAAGTATAACGGTGGAGCCCTGTTTGAGTTTCTTGCAATCCTTTGGCCGAAAGCAGTCGTCCGGACTGGTTGTCATGCGAACGCAATCCGACACGGTTTCCTATGTGCATGGGTTCGGGGCAGGTGCGACAGCCGATGCAACCAAACCCGCCATCCTTTCCTTTGGCATCACGGCGTGGGATGGCAGTGCCGCGTCGTTGGCACGCGCGTATCGATCATTCGGGTTCGGCAAAGGCGCGCGCTGTGCCGTGCTACTTGCTTCGGGCGAATTCCAGATCTCGGCGGTCGATTCGCCTCCCGAAGTGCCGCAAGGCGAACTCAAGGCCGCCATGCGCTGGCGCATGAAGGAAGTGATCGACTATCCGGTGGAAGATGCCGTGTTTGATCTCCTGGAAATCCCGGGAGGGCAGGGCGGAGCGGGCCGATCGAATCTCGTCTACGTGATCGTCGCTCGAAACGAGCTGGTGAAGTCGTATGTCCGTCGCTTCGACGAGGCGAAGATCCCGCTCGCGGTGATTGACATTCCCGAGACCGCGCAACGCAACGTCACCGCGCTCTACGAGCAGGATGGGCGCGGCGTCGGGCTGCTGTACTTCGACGATACCGGCGGTCTTCTGACAGTGACTTCCGGCGGCGAGCTGTATCTCGTGCGGCGCTTCGATTTCACCATGAAGCAGATTCGTGAAGCCAAGGATGCTCAGCAGGAAGAATTGTTCGGGCGCATCCTGGTCGAATTGCAGCGCACGCTGGACAACTTCGAGCGACAGAACAGCCAGATCGTATTGTCGCGCCTGATGCTCGGGCCGCTGCCCGAGCCGACTCCGCTGGGCGATTATCTTCGAGCCAATTTCGGCGTTGAGGTGGCCGAGGTTGCGCTCGAGGATGTACTCGACTTTCGCGGCCCTGCGCCCGACGCCAACTCGCAGTGGCAGTACTTTCACATGATCGGCTGCGCGATCCGCTCCGGGGATGAGGCGCGATGAGCCGGCAGATCAATCTCTTTTCGACGGCCTTCCGGCGCCAGCGCAAACCATTCTCTGCGACGTGGATCGTCGCAGGTTTCGTGACCACAGTGGCCTTGGCTACGGCCTACTATGCTGTCGTCGCGCAGCCGTTGCAGGCAATGCGCGCACAAAGGGTCGATGCTGCGGCTCAGGTCAAGACGGTGCGCGACACGCTGGTTGCTGCGGGTAAGGAAGTGCAAAAAACCAGTAATAAGGCACTCGAGGACCAGGTCGCGCGCGCCGAAGCCCAGCTCAAGGGGCGGCAGGAATTGGTGGGCCGGCTGCAAACCGGCGAGATTGGCAACCGTGACGGGTATTCGAAGTACCTGCTTGCGCTGGCGCGTCAGCACTTGGACGGCGTGTGGCTTACCAACATCGACATTTCTGGTCCCAGCGACGAGTTTTCGGTGCGAGGGCGCACTCAGCGCGCGAGCCAGGTCTCCGATTACATCAAGATGCTGAAAAACGAAGAGGGTTTTCGTGGCAAGCCGATCAGTACCCTGTCGCTGGTCGAGCGCGAAATCGAAGTTGCGAATGAACAGGGTGGTGTCGCCGCCCAGCTGCCGGGCACGCGCACGCCCCAAGGCGCTTCAGCGCCAGCTGCACGCCCCAAAGTGCTAGCGCTCGAATTCGTCATCGGAACTGGCGCGCCAGCGGCCACCGAGGGGGCCGGCAAATGAAGCGCCTTTGGATCGCCCTCGAGGCATGGATCGATGCGCGTGAATCCCGCGAGCGGCTGCTACTGTTCGTCTCGGCCATCGTTGTCCCTGGCGTGCTATTACAAGCGCTGCTGGTGCAGCCCGCGCTGACCG
The DNA here is from genome assembly GCA_947476535.1 of Betaproteobacteria bacterium. Taxonomy (GTDB): domain Bacteria; phylum Pseudomonadota; class Gammaproteobacteria; order Burkholderiales; family SG8-39; genus CAIYPG01. The sequence goes on along the minus strand of CANJRC010000027.1, from coordinate 23,110 downwards.
AGCGCAAGCGCATGACCCTGGAGACCCAGACTGACCAAGGGGAAATCGCCAAGATGACGGTCCAACTGCAAGAGCTCGTTCGTTCCAGGAGCAGCGACCCCGATGCCGCTCTCAGGGCGAGGCTCGTCGATATCCAGGCCAGTATGGCCGAAATCCAGCGCCAGGCCGACGCGCAAACCTCGGAACTGGTCTCCCCGGAGAAGATGGCCGGCGTGCTCGAGAAAATCCTCGCGAGTGCCCCCAGGATTCGGGTGGTCGAGGTCAAGGTGCTTCCGCGCACGAGCACCAGCTTCGACAAGCTAGCCCCAGCGGCCCCCGCAGCAGGTGTGCCCGTGGTGGTTCCGCCAGCGGCGGCGGCGGTGGCTGCGCTCGTGGCGCCCGGCCTTGCAGGAGCAGCGGCCGGCGCGCCGCAGGAGCCCAAAGGTGCGCCGACACAGGAGCGCAAAGCGAACGAAATTTTTCGGCATGGCGTCGAAATTACCCTGCGCGGCAATTTCCTCGATCTGGTTGCCTACCTGAAGGAAATCGAGTCGCAGCCGGTGCGTATGTTCTGGGACAAGGTCAGCCTGTCGGTTTCCGGATATCCGGTGGTCACGATGCGCGTCGTCGTCTATACGATCAGTATGGAAAAGGCGTGGCTTACGGTATGATTTCGTCCGGAATGAGTATATTTACGCTACTTCTGGCGTTTGCCGCCGCAGGGGCCTATGCCCAAACGCTGCAAGACCCGATGCGGCCGCCCTCGTTCGCGGTACCCTCCGGTGGCGCGGACGGAGAGGCTCTGGACGTCTCGCAACTGGGCCCGGTGCTGCAGTCCACGATGTTGTCCGAGGGCCGACGCATCGCCATGATCGATGGCAAGCCCATGAAGGTTGGCGACAAGATCGGCGATGCGCGCATTGTTGCAATCGATCCCGCGTCGGTGACCTTGCGTGAGGGAAAGACGACGCGGACATTGGAAATGTTCCAGGGCATCAAGGTCACGCATCCCAAGCCGCCAGCGAGTCCGCAGCGTCCTGCAAAGGCATCAAGAGGCTAATGACCACAATGAACCGTCTCATCTTCATATCAGCGCTGACCGGCCTGCTCGCGCTGGCAGGCTGCGCTGCACCGCCCAAAACGCCCATCACGCAGATCGACGAGCGCATTGCCGCCGAGCTGATGCGTGAAGGACAGGCAAAAAGGTCGGCCGCCGCCGAGAGCCGCCTGCAGGATGCCCTGTTGCCGCCGCTTCGCCTCGAACCGCTGCGCTCACCCAATGCGCCGCTGGAGCCGCGCTTTGACCTGGCTGTGAACAATGCGCCCGCAGCACAGGTGTTCATGTCCATCGTGTCGGGCACGCGCTACAGCATGCTGGTGCCCGCCGATGTGACGGGCAACATCACGGTCAATCTCAAGGACGTCACAGTGCTCGAAGCGCTCAGCGCGCTGCGCGAGCTGTATGGCTATGAGTACAAGCTGGATGGCAGTCGCATCTTCATGCAGCCGGTGGCCATCACCACGCGCGTGTTTCAGGTGAACTACCTCACCGTGCAGCGGGCCGGCACGTCCAGCACGCGCGTGATCTCGGGCTCGATTGCCGATGTTCCTGCCACCTCGGGCGCATCGGGTGTGCCGGGCGTTGCTGGCACCACCGGTTTGCCCGCGCCCGGCGCACCGGCAGGCTCGGGTGGGGGCGCGAGTTCAAGCGCCGACAGCAGCCGGATCCAGACCTCGGTGAGCAACGACTTCTGGGCCGACCTTCGTCGCACGCTGCTGCAGATCATCGGCGAACAGGGCGGGCGCGCGGTCATCACCAATCCGCAGGCTGGGCTGGTCGTGGTGCGGGCCATGCCGTCGGAGCTGCGCGAGGTCGATAACTACCTCAAAGCCATCCGCCTGTCGGTGGAACGCCAGGTCATGCTCGAGGCGAAGATCGTCGAGGTGACGCTGTCCGAGCAAAGCCAGGCGGGAATCAACTGGGCCTTGTTCTCGAGCTCGGGCCGCTCGGCGGTGGGCAACATCAACCCGAACACCACGCTGGGTACGAGCGGTAACCTGACCACCGGCGGCCTGTTGGCATCACCTGGCACGGGTGCGCTTGCAGCGGCGGGAACAGGCGCATTGATTGGTGGCGTTCCCGGCGGCGCGCTGCTTGGCCTCGCGTTCCAGACGCAGAACATCGCGGCCGTGGTGCAATTCCTCGAATCGCAGGGCAGCGTGCAGGTGCTCTCCAGCCCGCGCATGGCCACGCTCAACAACCAGAAGGCAGTGTTGAAGGTGGGGACGGACGAGTTCTTCATCACTAACATCGCTGGCGGCTCGTCCACCGTAGGTACCACCACTGGCGGTACGACCTCCTTCCCGACGCTGACGCTGCGCCCCTTCTTTTCCGGTGTAGCGCTCGATGTCACGCCGCAGATCGACGAAGACGGCAGCATCATCCTGCACGTGCATCCCTCCGTTAGTCTGGTCGCGCAGGACGACCGCAATGTCAATCTCGGCGCCGTGTTTGGCGGCCAGGTCACGCTGCCGCTCGCACGCAGCACCGTGAGCGAGACCGACAGTGTCGTGCGAGTGCAGGACGGTAACGTGGTCGCGGTCGGCGGCCTGATGAAGCTCGATATCAACGATAACCGTTCCGGCCTGCCGGGCCTCAGGGACAATCCCATCGGGCGCGCCTTCGGCAGCAACCAGCGCACTGCAGTGAAGAAGGAACTGGTGATACTCATCAAGCCGACTGTGATCAACAGTGAACGCGATTGGAACGGTGACCTGCGCGAGGCGCGCGAGCGCATCGTCGGCGGCGGTGCAGGGGCCGGCCCATCGACCTCGGGCCGCTAGGACGTTCGTCGCGAGCTTCCCGCCCAAGTGGGGACAAGCTGCCATGAAATCGCACGGCTTTACCCTGATCGAACTCGTCACCGTGATGCTGATCGTGGGCATCCTGTCGGCGGTGGCTTACGCGCAGTTCTTCAACCGCGCGGACTTCGACAGCCGCGCTTTCTATGACCAGGCTCTCTCCACGCTGCGCTATGCGCAGAAGGCCGCCATCGCGCAGCGCAAGTACGTGTGCGTGGCGTTTACCAGCAACAGCATCAGTCTCAGCTACGGTGCCACCAGCGCATGTGGCACGGCGCTGGCCAGCGCCTCCGGGGCTGCATACCCGTTGACCAACAGCAACGCGTCTTTCTCGGGTGGCGCGCCCAGCGGCATCTATTTCGACCCGCTGGGTCGCGCCAGCGCCGCGGCCAGCATCTCGATCACCGGCTACAGCGCTGCTTCCATCACCGTCGAGGCGGAAACGGGTTATGTCCATCCCTGAGCGCCGCCGTCGCTTTTCCGACCATTGCGCCGGCCTGTCGCTGGTCGAGATCATCATCTTCATCGTCATCGTCAGCGGCGCCGTGATCGGCATCCTGTCGGTGATGAACGTCGCCACCCAGGGTAGCGCCGATCCCATGGTGCGCAAGCAGGCCATTGCCATTGCCGAGTCGCTGCTCGAGGAAATCGAGCTGATGCCCTTTACCTGGTGCGATCCGGACGACACGGCAGCAGCGACCGCCACGAGTTCGGCCAGTTGCACTGGTGGCACCGATGGCGCCAATGACGAGAACGCGGTTGCGGCCGGGACGCTGCGCGGTCCGGAAACCGGCGCCAGTGTCGGCGGCGCCGAGGGGCGTTACGCCTCGCCGCGATTCGACAATATCAGCGACTACAACGGCTTTGCCATGAGCAGCGGCATCCAGGACATCACGAACACCACCATCAGCGGACTGGGCGCGTATTCCGCCACCGTCACCATCACGCGGGCGGGCACATCGCCCTTTTCCCTGCCTAACGCAGCAGTGCTGCAGATCGACGTGCGCGTGCAGAACACGGCTGCCGGCGTCGACATTACGCTCACCGGCTATCGTTTCCGCTATGCGCCCACATCGCTGTGAGAAAGGGCTTGGCCGCATGACGCGCCTCCAGCGCGGCTTCACGCTGATGGAGGCGGTGGTGGTGATGGTGCTCACCGGGATCCTCGTCGGTGCCGTGATGGTGTTCATCCAGGCGCCGATCCTGGGCTACACCGACACTGCACGGCGCGCCGAAATCACCGATACTGCCGACACCGCGGTGCGCCGCATCGCGCGCGACCTGCACCTGGCGTTGCCCAACAGCGTGCGCATCACCGGCAGCAACCAGGTGCTCGAATTTCTCTCCACCCGCACCGGCGGCCGCTACCGCTACGCGACGGACGCCGGGGCGGGAGACATCCTCGACTTCAGCGCCGCCGACACCAGCTTCGACGTGCTGGGCCCGGCCATTGCGCAGCAGACGGGAGACCAGATCGTGGTGTTCAACCTGGGCATCCCGGGGGCGGATGCCTATAACGGGGACAACCGCTCCAATTTCGTCTCCGCCGCCGGCAACACCATCACCCTCGCCTCCAAGCTCTTCCCGTTCGACTCTCCGAGCCACCGCTTCCAGGTGGTGGACAAGCCGGTGACCTACTTCTGCGACCTCACTGCAGGAAAACTCTGGCGTTACTTCGGCTACACCATCCAGGCGCTGCAGACCAGCACCGACACCATCGTCGAGCTGGACGCGCTGGTCACGCCGGCAACCGCGACCAAAGGCAAGAGTCTGCTGGCGCAGAACGTAAGCGCCTGCGCCTTCGTCTATGACAGCAGCGTTACCGAGCGCAGCGGCCTGGTGTCGCTGCGCCTGTCGTTCACCCAGAGCGGCGAGACCGTCAGCCTATACCATGCCATCCATGTCAGTAATGTTCCATAAGAGCTCAAAGCATAGGATACATAATCCTGTTTCTGTCAGGATTCAGCGCGGCATATCCATTGTCACCGCGATCTTCCTCATCGTGGTGCTGGCAGCCCTGGGGGCGGCCATGATGACGTTTTCCACGGTGCAGCAGATCACCTCGGCCGAGGATGTGCAGGGTGCGCGCGCCTACCAGGGCGCGCGCACCGGGGTCGAGTGGGGCGCCTACAAGGTGCTGATCGACTCGAGCTGCGCCGCGAGCACCGCGCTGCCGGCGCTGGGCGGTGCGCTTGCCGGGTTCTCGGTGACCGTCACGTGCAGTTCCTCCGGCCCCTACACCGAAGCGGCGGGCACACCGTTCAGCATCTATCTGATCACCTCCACGGCGACCTCGGGAACCGTGGGCACCGTCTCCTACGTGGAGCGGCAATTGCAGACCACGATCACCAAGTAGCTCCGGCAAGCGACCTTGGCGTGGTAGGAAGCATGCGGATTGGGCCCTGGTCGCCGGTCAGCGGCGCCTCAAGCATCCCGAGCGTCAGTACATCTCGCGGATATAGACGAACTCGTTGGCGCCGCGATAGACGCCGAAGGTGGCGCGCGAAGTCGGGTTCTGGGTGTAGGTCAATCCGGTCCACGCTCCCTGCAGCCAGGTCTTTGACGACAGATCGACGGTGGCATCCACGCTGCCGCGGCCCGTGATGGCGCCAGTGGGCTTGGTGAGCTTGAGATTGGCGACGCCGGCGCTGAACGACGAAGGCCCGGTGAAACTCCCCAAGCTGACCGTGGTCGTCCAGTTGTCCGCACCGGTGCGCTTGTAGTTGCCCAAGGTGATGTTTCCGGTCAGGTCGGTGCAGGTGTCGAGCGTGTTGGTGGCGAAGACCGTGTTGTTCCAGTATTGCGCTTCCATGGGCACGGGCAATGGCAGCAGTTCCGATCCGAGCGCGTTGGAGAGGCGCAACCGACCATAGCGCAATCCCGCCCCGAGATCGAAGGCGATGCCCGTGCCCCCGCCATTGAAGACGGCCGGACTGGTGCTGGTGGCGATGCTGCCGTTGCCGCTCACCGCCGCGTTCTCCGAAGTGTCGGCCGCGGTAACGCTGAGCGAGATATTTGCGGTGAAGGTGTTGGCCGGCGTGGTGGTGTTGCGCGTGTAGAGGAGTTTCTCCGTGCCGGCATTGCTCACGGTGATCGTCGCCGTGCCGTCGGCGTTGTTGGTCACGACGTTGAAACTGCCGATCAGGCTGGTATCCAGCGCCGGCCCGACGGCGTTGTTGCTGTAGGCCTGCGAGACCATGGCCCCGGTCAAATGGAACAGCGTCGCGTCGCCGTAATTCGCCTGCGTCACGCCCGCGGAATTTTCCGCCGTCACGGTCAGCACCGGCGCGAAAGTGCTCGCATACCAGAACGACTGCCCGATGTAGGTGAACTGGCGGCCGCAGGCCGAGCTGCTGCCGAAGGTGAGGAACTTCGGCGTGTTCATGGAAACGCCGAACCGGTCCGGAATGAAACGCCCGACGTTGATGGTGGTGCCGCCGGTCTGCGGAATCGTGCGCGTGGTCGCGGACGAGCCGTCGACGTTGTCGACAGCGGCCCAGGTGGCATCCTCGAGCTGCAGGGTAAACGCGCCCACCGAGCCGTACGACGCCGTGTCGGTCTGCCGCGTGCCGGCGGTGGAGTTTGCCGCCCAAGTCCCCAGGCTGAACGCGCCCAGCGTTCCGCCCGATGCCGGCAGGACCTTGGTCACGCTGCCCGCCTTGATCGTCGGCGACCCGCTGTAATTCGACGCCGAGCCGCTGGCGACAATGGGTTGGGCGAGAATGCTGAAGGGCCGACCCGCCCGGTGCACGACGCCGCTGCCGGCCGCCGCGTTGGCATTGGTGAGCGGCGTGCCGATCCGCGTCGGCGACGTGGGCGCGGTCGCAGCGGTAGACGAATCGTTGTCCCCCGGGGTCACGGTAATGGTCGCAGGCCGCACGGCGAAAGCATCCGTGGAGCAACCCGTGCCAAGAGGTCCGCTCACCCGCACGCGAACCTCCTGGTACACGTTGCTGATGTTGATGTTGGGCAGCGTGCCGCGGTTCACAGCGCCGGGGTTGAAGCTGGCGGTGATGGTCTGGACCGGATTCCAGCACGCCGCGGATATGGTCCTGCAGGCCGTGGCCGCATTCATCGGGCACGTTCCCGGGTTGTTGCTCACCACCTGCAGAATGTCGACGGTGTGGTTGGAGTTGATGTTGGCGCCGTAGCCGGACTTGGCGGCGTTGATGCTGGCGATATCGAGCGAAAAGTTCGCCCCGGCCACCTTGGTGACGATCTTGCCGATGGTCGAATTCGCCGGCGTGGGCGCTTCGGCCGCGCCCGAGGTCTCGAATATGTTGAAATTTCCCGGCACCGCCGTCTGTCCGGTTATCGGCACGCCCACCGCGAAATCGCCGAAACCGCCGATGGCCGATGTCGTGGTACTGGTCGCGCCGCCGGCGTTGGTGCCGGTCGAGAACCAGTTGCCGGTGCAGTTGCCCGGCGTGGCAGGGGTGCAGTACTGCACCACGTAGCTGGCGAAATTGCCGGTGTCACGGTCCAGGGCGTTGTAATTGAACGTCGCCGCATAGGTGCCGCCACCGCCGATGGTCATGCCGGTATTGACCAGCGACCAGTAGCGGTTGACGCTGTCCGCCTTGTCGATGAGCGTCGATGCGGAGAGCGCGCAGATCTGCGGGTGATCGGTGCCGAAGGTGCTGCAGGCGGCGCCGACGCCGGTCGAGACATCCAGCGTTCCGGCCACCGTGGTGGTGCCGGAAGTAATGTTCACCCCGGCGTATCGCGACGTCGTGGCGTCTCCTACCGGGAATTCGATGGGGAACAGATTTCCAATGGCGTAATTCTGGCGCATCGTGCCCCTCACATAGCTGTTCTGGCTGCCGCCGGTCGTGACGCCCAGCGAAGTCAGATCCACGCGGTTGGCCCCGGTGACGATGATGCCCGTGGTCATGGTCAGTGTCCCCGCCAGGGGCGTGGCCACCGTCCCGCCCACAGTCGGCGTGGTACTGATCGTGACGGTGTCGGTGACGTTGGTCTTGCTCAGGGTGATATTGCGGAACGGCGTCGAGGTTGTGCCAGCGATGGTTTGCGCGCCGCTGCCCGAAAACGTGACCGTGCCGGTGCCGGCCGTGAACGTGCCGCCGTTGTTGGTCCAGGCGCCCGCCGTGTTGCCGCTGCCGATGTCGATGTTGAGGTTGTTGGCGTTGAGCGTTCCACCAGCGACTGAAGCACCGATGGTCAGCGAGCCTTTCACCACCACGTTGGATTGCAGCGTCGCGACCGGGGTATTCGTCCCGCGAACTTCCAGATTCCACAGTCCCAGTCCGGTGGTCGCGGCATGGCTGATTTCGTGCACCGTGGCCGCCGCCGAGGTGGAGTCGATGCGCAGAATCGGGGTACTGACGCTGTTGTCGACCGTCGCCGTGCCCGATCGCACATCGAAATCGTAGGTCGGGGCGGTGCCGGTGCTCGCCTTCTGGATCACGATGGTGCCGCCCTGCCAGATGAAAGTCGTGGCCGTTCCCAGGAGGAGCGGCCCGAAAGTAGCCGCGGTGTTGCCCACCGTGCTCAGATTGATCGTTCCCCCCGTCATGGTGAACGTGCCCTGATCGGTCGCGGCGACGCTTGTCAGGCGCCCGGCGACATTCAGCGTGCCGCCGTTCATGGTGAACTTGGTTGTGGCGAAATTTCGCAGGCGCAGGCGCTCGTCACTGCTGGCGCCGATCGTCATCGTCCCGGCATCGATGCGCAATTCACCGTCGAGGCTCAAATTGTTGGTGGTAGCCGAGATGAGGTAATTCACCGTGGCGTTGGCGTTGTTGAGCCAGAAGCGCGCATTGGGGGCGATGATGTAACCGTCCGTTGCCACCAGGGTGGCGCCGTCGAACGGCGTGTAGGTGCGCACCGTGGGTACCGAGAGCTTGAACGTGCCCACCGCCGGACCGGTGTACACGCCGGAATTGGCCGCCTGCAGCCACACGTAGCCCGCATTGGTGAGGGCGAAACTGGCGAGCGTGACATCGACGATGTCTGTTACCGCCGTTCTCTTCAGGCCGATATCGTGAAAGTTCGAGGTCGCCCCGGTGCCGCTGACCGTTTGCGTGACGCCCACGATACCCGAAAACGTAACCTCCACAATCCGGGTTGCCGACTGTGAAAAGTTAAGCGTGCCGTTATTGGTCAGGTTGCCCTGCAGGATCAACTGGTCGGTATAGGTCCCGGAATTCTGCCCCTGGAAGGTTGCACCGGCCGCCACGGTCACGTTGCCATTTGCCGCCGTGCCATTGCCCACGGTTAGCGTGCGCCCGCTCGTGGTGTCGAAGCGGAGTTGTCCACTGGTTCCCTGCCCGACAGTAACGTTGAGGGCGACAGCAGTATTGGTGTTGATCGTAACCGTATCTCCGTTGCGTATCTGTACGTTGTCCGAGTTGAGGGGGACATGATTGACCGCGCCCGTGGTGCAGGACCAGGTCGTCGCGGTGTTCCAGTTGGTACTGCCTGTCGAGGTGCAGGTCTGCGAGAAGGCACTACCGGCAACGAGCACAAGAACGACGCCCAGCAGCATTGCTGCCAGGCTTTTCCATCCCGGTACAGCGCTGATTCCCGTTGCCACGCTGTCCTTTGTCATTGGCTGTTTACCTTTGCCGGCATGCCGTGATAACTGGCATCGTTCTATGATAAACGAAGGATCTCGCTTCGGACGTGACGGAATACCTCCTGGCCGCTCTGGCCCCGGACGAAGAGCCGTGCCGGGTTGCCTCTAAGCCGGTGCCCAAGTATGCAGAATGTCAGCACAAGGGGAGGCGTGCGAGCCCAAACCCCTTCAATTGCGACCGGCAACCGAGTTCTGATCAGTGGGATACGACCCGGCCCCGGCGTGAACGCGGTTAATTGGGGTCCACAATGAGCAGTTGACTGGTATCGACCAGGTTAGCCAGGTTCACGGATATCCCCAGCATGCCGACTTGTGTCCAGTGGTGGTCCGCCGCATTGCCGGATGTATCAACCTCAAGCATCCCGGCAGGTGTTTCCCGAACATAATCGCCCAAGTTGCCGGCGTTGATGCCGCCGGGATTTGCAGCTGCACTGAGCACATCCCGGAGATCCAGCACATCGCGCGCAGCGTCGAAATTCTGCACGGTATTGAAACCGTTCTGATTGAACACGAAAGTGTCGGTGCCGGCACCGCCCACCAGGGTGTTGTGGCCGGTGCCACCGATCAGGGTATCGTTTCCTGCAATGGCAATGAGCGTGTCGTCGCCGGCGCCGCCATCGAGATGATCCAGAAATGGCGTTCCCATGATGACGTCGTTACCAGGGGTGCCGACAATGGCTTTACCGCCGGCGCTGAATGAACTTCCATGCACTTCGCCGCCCGCGTTCCAGATCGCCGCGAAGCCCGCGCCACCCACGTTCTGCTGGTCGATCAGTCCGACAACTTCGGGCGCGGTCGCGACGAGCGACGCGTCATGGCTCAACTGCAGTTCGCCGCCTACGCGTTGACCGGCGGAATCGAAGCGCTGCTCGTAGGTCTCGTAGTACCCGCTGTCGCTCTGATTCGACGTCCAGGCCACCATGAAGCCGCCGTCGGCCATCGACGTGACCGAGGCGTTGAGCTGCTCTCCGGCGGTCGTTGAATTGACCACGAAGCCGCCGTCAACCGCATTGCCGTCGGCATCGAAGCGTTGCGCCATCACCGCGCTGCCATCGTCGTCCCGGCCGGTCCAGGCAACCAGATATCCGCCGTCAGCCAGCGCCGTCACGGACGGGTGGGTCTGGTCCGCGCTCGTCCCGTCGGCGATGATGACCGTTCCCGCACTCGTCCATTGCGCGCTGATGACGTTTCCGTCGGGATCGAGATCATACTGGGCCAAATAATGCGCGCCCTGAATGCCGGAATGGCTCCCCGGCTGCTGCCAGGTCACGAAAAAGCTGCCATCGCCCAGCACGGCGATGGACGTTGCGGTAGCACCGGTAGTGCCTGCGATCAGAGTGGGACCGCCGGGAATCGCATCCCCCGCGAGAGTCCGCTGATCGACGTGTATGCCATCGCTCGATGCCCAGGCGAACACGACGAGGCTGTCGTCAATTATTAGGGGCAAGGTGTCGACGGCCGGAGCACTCGCGCCTGTCGCGACCGTAAACTCGACACCGCCACTTCCCGCGGCATCAAAGTGGTTGCCCTGCAGGGTGCCGATCGCACCTATCCAAACGGCCTCGAATCCGCCTCGCGTAGCGGTGGCAGTCAGCGCCACCGAGTGCCCCTGGCCGATCAGGAACGGGGCAGAGACAGGATTTCCATCGACATCTTGTCTGACGACAACACTACCATTGGCATCGTAGATCTGGCCGTAAATGTTGGGCGTGCCATTTTCATCGGACTCCCAGGTCGTGACAAATCCGCCGCCGATGGAGACCAGTGTCCGTCCGCCCTGGTCTCCATTCGAAACCTGATTGCCCGGATTGGCGCCGCTGACCAGTGCGTCCTGCAGTTGCGTCGCCGACAGGTCGGCGTAGGGGGCGACGTCGATATGCATCGTGCCGTTGGGATTGATCAATCCGCCGGTCGATCCGCCATCGAGATCGGTTGCTGTGAAGGTAAAGCTGTCGACACCGTAGAAGCCGGGATTGGGCGTGTAAATAAAATGACCCGTCGACAGCACATCCGGGAAAGTCAGGAACCCGTGCTGCGGCGCCGACGCCTCGCTGAAGGAAAGTTGCGCGAATGTATTTTCCAGATCGGTGGCGGTGAAGGTCGCCGTCGCAAAGGTCTGGTCCGCTCCGGCATACATCACAATCATGCTGTCCGTAGTCACCGGCGGCAGGTTGGCGTGATCCACCGTGATGCTGATCGTCCCGTCGACCGCGGCACCGCGGCTGTCCGTAGCCGTGAACGTGAAGGTCACCGGGTCTGGGCTGAAGTACGGGGCAACCGGCGTATAGGTAAAGCTTCCATCAAGGTTCAGCTCGACCGTTCCGGTCTGCGGGCCGTTCAGCAACGCGTACGTCAGGGTATCCCCGATATTGGGATCGACTACCGGCAGGTGCGCGGTCAGCGACACGTTATCGAACGTAGCAAAGGTCGTCGTGCCCTGGATTACCGGCGCCACGTTCTTCTCCAGCACCTGGATCGCGACGTATCCGCTGTCGATCACGCCCGGGGCGTTCGACAGCGACAATTCCTTCGCCGTGGCAATGAAATGCAGGTTCACCAGGCCGATCGAGGTGATCGGCGTATACGTCAGGTCGGCGAGATGATCGAGATCGCCGCCGCCGAGCATCCACGACCCGTCAACCTGGACGGACCCGAAGCTCAGCGACCCACCTGTCACGCCATCGACCCTCAGCGTCAGCGTCTCGGAGCCATCGATATCTTTCAGATACGCGCCGACTTCGAGATGAACGGCGTCCCCCTGCTCGGTCGTAAGCGCCGGGAAGAAGTCGCGCGCCACAATGGTCGATTCGCTTCCGGAACCGCGGTTCCAGCTGATCATGAAGTCGCCCGTCGGCAGCAATGCGACGGACGGCAGCGCGTCGATGACCGTCCCGCCATGGCTGTCCACCCTGAATGGATCGCCGGCCGGGTTCCCGTCAGGGGCAAAGCGCTGTGCATGCACCACGCTGACCTGATCTCCCTGGTTGTCGATCGAGGCCTCGAACCAAGAAACCACAAATCCGCCCTGGCCCAGGGGCGACACCGCGGCGACCTGGGCGTTGTTCCCCGGCGCTGCCGCAGTGACCGTGAACTGGCTGCCCATCAGGTGGCCTTCAGCATCGATCCGCTGCGCGACGATGTTCGAGTAAGGCACGCCGCCGTTCTGATCGGACTGGGTCTGATGCCAGGCCATCACCATGCCGCCGCCATCGAGGGTGGCGATGGAAGGCTGGAAATCGCTGGTGACCGCGGATCCGGTGTCCGAAGCGATTGGAACGATGCCTCCGACACGTGAACTGTCGGAGGCAAAGCGCTGCCCCTCGATTTCATAGTTGCCGGTCGTCGGGTTGAAGGTGAACCAGGTCGCGAAATAACCACCATCTGCCATCGCCGTGACGGCGGGCGCCGCGTCCAGTTCGAACGTCGGTTGACCGCTGCTATCCGTCTTGACCAGGAACTCGCCGCCGACGGCATTTCCGAGGACGTCATACTGCCGCGCGAAAATGTCCTTGGGGGATCCGGTCTCCGTATTTCTGCCTTCCCAGATCGCGACGAAGCCGCCGCCTTCGAGCGCGCTGACCGCGACCGTCTGGTTCAACTGGCCGATCGCACCCTCTGTGTTGATCTGGATTACACCGCTTGCCGCCGGCGTGCCATCTGCATTGAAGCGTTGCGCCAGGATGTCGGAATCGACCAGCCCCTGCAAATCAGCCGGCTTTGCAGCGTGCCAGGCGATCAGGTATTCGCCATCGGCAAGCGCAGTCACGGACGGGTTCAGGTCGTCCAACGCGGCCGCGGCCCCGGAGACATGGGCCAGCCCGCCCACCGCGATGCGGTCGGCGGTAAAGCGCTGCGCATAGATGTCCTGAAGCCCACCCGCACCCAGCCCGGACCATGTGATCACATAGGTTCCATCGCTGAACGTTGCGATGCTCGGCGAGTTGTTGTTGGTCGTGGCATTTGCGCCGGTCGGGTTGACCAGGTATTCCGGACCGGGAATGACGATGGGAAGAGCCGGCAGTACAAGCGACGGCGCGTCGGTGACGGCGGTGATATCGATTTGCACCGTCTGCGTGCTTTGGCCGCCGTGACCGTCGGATACCGTGTACGAGAAGCTGTCCGGGCCTGGAACAGCCGTGGTGGAGTAGTTGTGATCGGGCGAATACCTCACGACGCCATCACTACCGACCGTGACCGTACCGTGGGAAATGCCGCTCACAGATACCACGCTAAGCGCGTCGCCTTCCGCATCGCTGGCCAACACCAGCGGCGTGTCTTCCAATGTCGTCAAGTGGCCGCTGGCTGCGGTCGGATCATCGTTGGAGCCGGTGAGATTGATAGTCAGCGTGCTGCTGCCCATCGCCAGGCCGTCGAAGGCGGTCACGGTGAACTCGACGTGTTTGAAATCCCCGGCTTTCAGCGCGTTGATCGCCGCATCGTTCGGCGCAAAGGTGTAGTCGCCGGCTCCCGTGTTCAAAGTCAGCGTGCCATAGGCGCTCGCCATGCTGACGGTTCCACCGTTGACGGTGCCGCCAAGAATTCCGTAGGTCAGCGGGCTGCTTTCGGCGTCCGTCGCGACCAGGGTGCCGGTCTGCGCGGAAAAATGGTCTGCATCCGGGGTGTCGTCCACGCGGATGGCGGCCGGCAATGCGATGGCTGGCGTGTCATTGCTGCCTTCGATGTTCACGGTCACCATTTGCGGCGTGCCGTCGAACGCATACACTGTGAAGGTGTCTTCGAGCGGGGTGGAATCGACGTTGAGTGCCTGAACGACGGGGTTTGCATTGTTCAGGGTGTAGGTCCACGAACCGCCTGCGCTGATGGTGTAGGTGCCGTAGCCGCCCGTGGTGGCTGTGGCCGTCAGCACCGGCTGGAAGGTGTTGGGCGGGTTATTCGCATCGACCTCGGTGTCTGTCAAGAGGCCGGTGAAAGTCGGCGTCCCCGGGCCTGCCTCGCCGGCTTCGACCACCGTGCCGTTGATGTCGCCGCCGATGATCGCGGCCTGGTTCGGCAAATCCACACCCAGCATGGTGACGGTGTCAAGCGGCGTGAGGGCATTGCCGTCGTCATAGGTGATGCGTGTGTCAAGGGTCGTGTCGGAATTGAAATTCCCGCGCTCGACCTTTACCACGCCCGCTGCGGCGACATCGTTGACGTCCAATGTGTGGCCGTTCAATTTGATGATGCCGGCGTCCGGGGATGAGGGGTTGAAGGTGTAGTCGGTGATCGTGTCGTCGCCGTCGCCGGTGGTGAAGGAGAACGTGTCGAGGCCGCCGCCGCCGGTCAGCGTGTCGTTGCCCTTGCCGACGGTGAGGATGTTGCCGTTGTAATTTCCGATGAGCGTGTCGTCGAAGGAGGAGCCGATCACGTTCTCGATGCCAAGCAGCTGGTCGTCGCCCGCCGCACCGGTAGCCATGCCGACACTCAGGAGGTAGCCTTCCGGATCGGCGAACACGCCTGCGCTTAGATCTATTGTGACAGCGCCGCCCGCATGGGTGTAGCTGACGGTTCCGCCCCCTGCAAAACTGCCATAGCCGTTTGCGGTGCCGGTGCCGTCATCCGTGACATTGAGCAAGCCGTACGCACTGATGCCCTCGAAATTGAACAGCTGGTGCACTGCCCCGGTGCTGGTTGTCGCGGTATGGAGGTACAGGTCTACGTTGGCGGTTCCAGAACGCAGGGTCTGGTCTGCGAAGAAAAAGACGGCGTTGTCGAAGTCTCCATTGTCGCCATCCACTGTGTACGAAGGCGCGCCCGGTTGCACGGGGAGCAGGTCGATGTACACCGCGTCATCACCGGCACCGAGATGCAGCATAACCGTCGGATCGAATCCCGCGATCGCCGCTTGTGTCGCGGTAGAGGCGAGGGTGACGTTATCGACCCCATCCAGGGCGTCATACTGCGTTCCAGTCTGATAGGTTCCCGCAACGATCGTGTTGAAGTCCACATCGTCTGGATTCTCTGTGAACAGTGGTTCAACTTCGGTCAGCGTGAAGCTGAGCGTTGTTGAATCCGACGTGTTGCCCGCAAGATCCGTCTGGCGTACCTGTACCTGGTTATAGCCTGCCGTGATCAGCGTGAAGCTCGAGCCTGTGCCCGGCGCCCATACGATGCCGTCGGTGCTGTACTCCCAGGTCGAGTTCGGCTCCAACCCACTGACGTTCACCGTGCCGTTGCTGGTAATGAGGTCGTCAAGGGCGCCGGTGTCTTCGAGCAGCGCGATCACCGGCGCCGCGGGTGGCGTGTTGTCAATGGTTACTGCGTTCAGGTTTGAAGTCGCGGTGTTGCCCGCCAGGTCAGTCACCTGCGCGCGGAACTGGTACGACCCATCGGCCAGATTCGACTGCGTCAGGTTCGTGTTCGCAAATGCACCGCCATTGAGCGATACCTCGTATTGCACCGTCGCGCCGGCCTCATGGGCCGACAAGCTCAGGTCGAACTCCCGGTCCCGGGTCACGAAGTCGTTGCCGAAGGTGCCTGTATCGTCGAGGTTGGCAAGGCTAAGCGCGCCCGGCACCGCGTGTGTGTCGAGGGTGAGGGCGATAGGGTTGCTCGTCGCGGTGTGGCCGTTCCCATCGCTCTGTCGCACCAGAACCGATGCGTATTCGCCTTCGGTAGTAAGCGTAAAGCTCGCCCCCGTACCAGGGGTCCAGTTCGTGCCGTCGGTGCTGTATTCCCAGGTGGTGCCCGCCTCGAGGCCGCCCACATTCACCGTGCCGTTGCTGGTGTACGCGTCGTTGCCGTACGTGCCGGTGTCGCTGGCGAGCGTGAGGTACGGTGCTTCAACGACGTTGGTGACCGTGATCGTGACAGGCTTTGCGATGGAGTTGTCGGCGCCGTCGTTTGCGGTAACCGTGATGTCGTAGACGTTGTCGTGGTCCGCGTCGGCGGGATTTTCATAGTCCGGGGGTGTATTGAATGTCACCACACCCGTCACCGGGTCCATACTGAACAGAGCCGAGTCGGTGCCACCAATCGAGTATGTGATGGTGCCAAACTCCGCATCGCTGGCTGTGGTGATATAGACCGTGCCGACGGCATTCTCGGCGAAGCTCGCGATTGCGCTGCTGGTGATCACTGGGGTGTCGTTGGTGCCGTGCATCGTGACGGTGATCGTCTGCGCGGTGCCATCGGCGGTGGTGACGGTGAGGTTGTCGGTGTAGGTCTGGCCGTCCTTGAACTCGTTGTGCGCCGAGCTCATCGTGTAGGTCCACACGCCGGCTGCCGTGATGCTGAAAGTGCCGTAGCCGTTGCTGCCGGCCGCGCCGGACTGCACAACGAACGCGTTGGAGCTGTCGATGTCGCTGGCCACCAGCGTGCCGCCGGTGCTCTGGATCGTGTCGGTCTCGGTGAGGCTCGCCGTGGAGGACCCGGTGAAGGTGGCCGCGTCGTTGGTGCCGGTCATGGTGACGGTGATCGTCTTCTGCGTGCCGTCGGCGGTGGCGACGGTGATGCTGTCGGTGTAGGTCTGGCCGCTGACGAACTCGTTGTGCGCCGAACTCATCGTGTAGGTCCACACGCCGGCTGCTGTGATGCTGAAAGTGCCGTAGCCGTTGCTGCCGGCCGCGCCGGACTGCACAACGAACGCGTTGGAGCTGTCGATGTCGCTGGCCACCAGTGTGCCGCCGGTGCTCTGGATCGAGTCGGTCTCGGTGAGGCTCGCCGTCGAGGACCCAGTGAAGGTGGCCGCGTCGTTGGTGCCGGTAATTGTGAAGCTGACGACCTTGGTCGTGCCGTCTAGAGAAGTGATGGTGAAGCTGTCGACCTTGGTGGCGCCGGCGCCCAGGTACTGGGTCGCGCTATTGGCCACGCTGTAGGTGTAGTTGCCGTTGGCGTCAAGGACAAGGTTGCCCAAGTTGCCGGCGGTTCCGGCAACGGTGGTCTGAAAGCTCGATTGGCCGGGATCGGCATCGCTCACTGAAATCGTACCGCTCGCCGTCAGCATGCCAGCACCATTGATGCCTGAATCTTCGGTCACTGCTGCCACGGTCGGGTTGCCGATCACGGCAGGTGTATTGCCACCGGTGCCATCAATGACTACTTTGTAGGCCTCCCAGTTGCTCACCGAAAGATTGAAGGATGAGAACGTGAAGGTCGGCCCATTGTCGCGATTGATGTTGGCGTTGGCCGCGAGGAACGCATCGAAGGCCGCAAGTTGGGGGTGGATGGCTGCGAGCTGGCTGGCGCTCAGGTGCAGCTCCAGTGTGTCGAATCCCTTGCCGCCGTCGTACCGGTCTATCGACGTTGAACCGTTGATGAGCTTGTTTTCTGTCCAGGAGTAGGAGCCGGTGTCATTGCCGCCTTGCGCATAGAGGACATCGTTGCCGGCACCTCCATCGAGGTAATCATTGCCGGAAACATACCCACCGGTTCCGTTCGACCCGCCAGAACCTGAGCCCGATCCGCCGCTGTTCGAATCACCGTAGAGGACATCGTTGCCCGCACCACCGAGGAGTCGGTCATTGCCCGTGCCGCCGTAGAGCGTGTCGTTGCCGGTGCCGCCATCGAGGGTGTCATTGCCGGCACCGCCGATGAGGAGGTCATTGCCAGCACCGCCAGTGAGCGAATCGTTGCCGTTACCACCGTCGATGATGTCGTCCCCGGCGGTGCCGTTCAGGACATCATTCCCGTTGGTGCCCTTGATGGTCTTTTTGCTCATGATCCCTCCACAACATCGCTACATGCATACCCTTGGATAAGCGAAACTCATGCCTAGCAAGGTGGCTCTTGCAATTTCAAAATTGCAGCGGCCTATTCTTCGCACCACGCCATTCTACTTATTTATAAAATTATCATTCTAAATCAATTAGTTGCATATAAAGATGCGGGGAAAATTGCCGCTTTTTTTAAGATTTTCCTACACGGCGAAATAGCCCTTTAACATCGGCGTGTCACGAATAAATACGTTAATAGTACAGATATTATACGTATAATATTATGTTGCGACGCAACATAAGCAACTGTGAATTCATTGTCAACTTTTCATCAATTTTTAGTTCAATTGATCACTTTTCAACAAGCGGAAAACCCCCTGGATTCGCGAAATCCAGGGTTTCAGTCGAGCGCCATCCAGCCCATCAGATCGAGCAGTAAGCAGGTGGAACGCGCGCCATTGAGGGCAAGCGTCCGAAACGCCTCACGGCAGGGTGTAGCGAAAAGTGAGCCAGTTTCCAGCTTTACGCGTCGGAATATATTTGTTCGCCTCGATAGACGAGTCCAGGCAGTTGCTCGACCCCGACGCTAACGCGAGTCTTTGGAACGCGCTGCGCTTCATATGTGAACGGCTTGAACTGTTCTTTGCGATGGTGTGATGGCGCGCCTTGGGTTGCTGTGGGCTGCTCGCCCTTTTCCTTGCGTCCAACGCCGAAGCATTTCCTTTTCAATGCGCAATCTCAAAACACGGATCGTTGGCGAAGCTGCGTGCTGTGATGCAGAAGGTACTTTTACGCATCAAGTCAAGTATCATTCAGTGCTTGAAAAGCAGGCCCTTCCGCGAAGCCTGCGATGCCTGGTGAGCGACATGTGGTGGAGATGGCTGTCATACGACCGATGAGTTACGCCAAATGTAATGCGGCATTCCCGTCGCGGGCCCGGCATTGGACCGTTGAATCCCGGAGCGGGAATTGATCTATCTTCAACACTTTAGGCTTCGCGAACCGCCGTTCGGCATCACGCCGGACACGAGCTTCTTTTATGCGTGCACCAGCACCCAGCAGGCATTGAATACGTTGCTCGTGGCGGTGGCCAATGGCGAGGGCTTTATCAAGATCACGGGCGAGGTGGGAACCGGCAAGACGCTTTTGTGCCGCAAGCTCCTCGCCACGCTGGATGATTCCTGGGTCAGTGCCTACGTGCCCAATCCGAACCTCGCACCGAAGACGCTCTTGCACGCGCTCGCCGACGAACTAGGCGCCAAAGTGGACAGCGCGCTCGATGAGCACCAGCTCATGAAGTCGCTGTATGTGACCTTGCTCAACTTTGCGCGCCAGAAAAAGCGCGTCATCGTCTGCCTCGACGAGACCCAGGCGATGCCGATCGAGTCGATGGAGACGCTGCGCCTCTTGACCAACCTGGAGACGGAAAAGCGCAAGCTGCTGCAAGTCATTTTGTTCGGGCAGCCAGAGCTCGACGCGCGCTTGGCCAAGGATTCGATCCGCCAATTGCGCCAGCGCATCACCTTCCAGCACCGACTGGGCAACCTGACCACGTCTGAGACCAGCCACTACTTGAGGCACCGCATGGCCGTGGCAGGTTATGTCGGCGATCCGGTGTTCAGCAAGCTCGCGGCCTGGTCAATCCATCGTGCGAGCGGTGGCGTTCCCCGGTTGATCAACATCCTTGCCAACAAGTCGCTCATGCTCGCTTATGGCCAGGGATTGTGGCGCGTGGGCTGGAAAGAGGCGCGGGCGGCGATCGCCGACACACCGGCGACCAGGCGCCAGGGGCTCAGTTGGGTGCTGCTGGGGATCGCGGTGCTTGCGGCGGCGGCCTTGGGCTGGATAATGCTGCGATGAGTCTGATCAATAAAATGTTGCAGGAACTGGACAAGCGCCACGCCTCGCCGGGTGGCGAGACGCAGCAGGCAGGGCAAAAGCTGGCGATGAGCTTGCGTCCGATGGCAGGAGGCGGCGTGGGCTCGGAGGCATTCTGGTGGGCCATCGCTGTAGTGATGTTGATATTGATCGCGTGGCTGGGCTGGGTGATGTGGCAGCTGACGCCGAGGTCGGTGGTGACCGACCTCGCATACCAGCACCGGCAGCGCATGGAGT
Organism: Betaproteobacteria bacterium; assembly: GCA_947476535.1. Lineage (GTDB taxonomy): Bacteria > Pseudomonadota > Gammaproteobacteria > Burkholderiales > SG8-39 > CAIYPG01. The sequence goes on along the minus strand of CANJRC010000027.1, from coordinate 2,902 downwards.
CGATGCAGTCGCGGCCGCGGCCTGAGGCACCCCCCGAGCAGGTAATCGCACCCGTGGATGTTGCCGAAGCCGCGAGTGTTGCGACGAGGACTGGCGTGGCGCCTGCAACGGTCGTCGCGGTGACGGCCGCGGTTCCAACGCCAGCACCTGCATCCAAGCCGGAATTGCCGCCGCAAATCGACATGTTGAAGCTGGCGACCGCCATTGCCACCCCGATTCTGGAGCGGCGTGCCGGGAAGGCGTCGACGAGCAGCGAATCGGCCAAGGCTGGATTGGCGAAGAGCGATGCAGCCAAGGGCGAAGTGCTAGCCTCCAAAGCGGATCTGGCCAGGGCTGATGCTGCCAAGTCTGCGAATGCGTCCGCCACGGCACCTGCGCCTGCGAGTGCCATGCTGCAGGCTCCCAAGGCGATATCTGCGGCGAAGGCAGAAGACCCGAAGCCTGTTGCGCCCGTTGCGCCCGTTGCGCCAAGGGCCGCGCAGGTGGTGGCGAGCGTTGATGCGGGCCGGATCGACAAGCGCGTAACCAGCACGCCGCTCGAGCGCGCGGAGGCAGAGTACCGTCGTGCCGTCGGTTTTGTGAACCAGGGCAGGGTTTCCGAGGGAATGGAGGGCTTGCGCACGGCGCTGGTGATCGAAGCGGCCCATGAGGCTGCCCGCCAAACGCTGGTGTCGCTGCTGATGGAGCAGCGCCGCTTCGACGAGGCGTTCACTGCCGCGCAGCAAGGCCTCGAGCTGCACCCCGCGAACAGCAGTTTTGCCATGCTCACCGCGCGTATCCTGGTCGAGCGCAGGGACATGAACGGCGCTTTGGGGGTGATGCAAAAGTATGCGCCGGCCGCCACAGGCAATGCCGAGTACCACGCTTTCTCAGCGGCGCTGTACCAGCGCCTCGGCCGTCATTCGGATGCAGTCGAGGAGTACCAGATCGCTTTGCGTCTGGCCCCGCAAACCGGCACCTGGTGGGTGGGGTTAGGCATATCCCAGGAGGCGTCCGATCGGCGCAAGGAAGCATTGAGCTCCTTCCAGCGGGCGCAGTCAGCGGGCAACTTGAGCCAGGAACTCGTCGCCTACGTCGACCAGCGACTGCGGCAATTGCGGTAGCCGGGTCGAATGCAGTGCAGGTGCGCGGCGCAGCAAGCCGGCATGAGGGGAGTCGGCTGATGGGCATGCTGGATGGCAAGACCATTTTGGTTACTGGAACGACCTCGGGAATCGGGCGCGCCGCATTCGAGCTTTTCGCGCGCGAAGGGGCGAGCGTCATCGGCACTGCGCGCCGCGAATACGAGGGGATGCAAGGTGTCGAAGCGGTGAGGCATGCTGGCGGCGAGGCCGATTTCGTGGCCGCTGACCTGACGCGGCAGGCGGACGTCGACAGGCTGTTCGCCCATATCATGCAAAAGCACGGACGCCTCGACGGCGCGTTCAACAACGTCGCCACTACGCAGGATTTCTTCCTGTTGCCGGATACCTCCGACGAAGTGTTCGAACGCATCTTCACCACCAACGTGCGCGCCACCTGGATGTGCCTCGCCCACGAGATGCGCATCATGCGCGAGGCCCGGCGCGGATCCATCGTCAACGCCGCCTCGATTGCCGGGGTGCGTGGCTTTCGCGGCCTCGCGGCCTATACCGCAAGCAAGCACGCGGTGGTGGGCCTGAGCAAATCCGCGGCGCTGGAGATGGCCGAGTTCGGCGTGCGGGTGAACTGCGTTTGTCCCGGCACCACGCGCACCGAGATGATGGAGTTGCAAATGATCACTCGCCCCGGAGGCGAGGAAGGCACGCTCAAGACCATTCCGCTCAATCGGATCGCCATGCCCGGCGAGCAGGCCGAGGCTGTCGCGTGGCTGCTGTCGGACCGCGCGAGCTTCGTGACGGGGGATGTAATGGTGATCGACGGGGGAAGCACCATTCGCTAGCTGTAGAGGCCGGCGCGCGCCCATGAAATTTTGAATGGCGCCTGGGAGGCGAATCGAACGTCCGACCGGCGTCTGAGGGGGACTTCAACGTCTCGGAAAATAGATCAGGATTCACGGCAAGTTAAACGATTAGAGAGCAACAAGATGTTGTCAATTACCGACCAACCAACGATACCGAGGTGCCGATGAAGCGATGTTTGCAATGCAACGCCCTAATGCCAGAAGATGAGGTTCGCTGCATAGGCTGTAGTGCTGTGGAAAACAAGAAACCGCATGCCCTAGAGACGCAGTCCACCGTCATCGATGAGCGTGTGGTGACCGCGCAAAAAAAATGCCCCAAGTGCGGTCACATCAACCTGACCGAAGCTAAAGCATCCCAAGAGCAGTGCCCAAGCTGCGGAATTTTTTATCACAAGTACGCAGAACGAAACCAGGCCATCAATTCACTTGACCGCTCGGCGGTAGATGACAGCCACGAGACCGTAAGGTCTGCGCGGGGACCTTGCTATCTTGGTTTGATTGCATCGTTATCGTTATTCACTGGCTTTGCGCTTCTGGCATGCGGGGTTATTTGGTTTGCATGCAGAAGAACCGACGAGGTGTCGGTTGGTTATGCTCAAGAGGGCATTAACCACCAAATAACGTTTATTCTGGGTTTTCTGATTCCGTTGCTCATCTCTTTCTCGTCGAGCGTACTCGCTGGGATCGTCACGATTTCTTGGTTAATTCTTTTTCTGGTAACGCCAATTATCGCTTCAGTAAAGGCCTGCAAAGGCTTGACGTATCGGTACCCGCTGGTCGTCCATTTCTTTGGAGATGTTCAATCTGAATGACTGGGCGGTTTCAATGACCAAGTGCAAAAAGCGCAGCATGATGCTGCTTGAAATCAAAAGCGTCCGGAGTGAACAATTCAGCCGGACAGCGGAAGCCCATCGACTTACGTGGCCTAGTGTTCAGCTCCCAGGCTATGGCATCGAGCTG
>CANJRC010000026.1 GCA_947476535.1 Betaproteobacteria bacterium | reverse complement strand
GACGCGAGCATCGTGCCGATGGCACGCCACTTTCGCGGCAGCGGCCATATCGTTCGCTACATCGAGTTCATGGATGTCGGCGCAACCAACGGATGGCGCATGGACGACGTCGTTCCCTCCAGCCAGATCGTGCGCATGATCTCCGAGGACATGCCACTGGAACCGGTGGCATCCCAATACCCGGGGGAAGTGGCCGCGCGCTGGCGCTACCGTGACGGCTCGGGAGAAATCGGCGTCATCTCATCGGTCACCCAGGCTTTTTGCCGCGACTGCACGCGACTGCGGTTGTCCACCGAAGGCATGCTCTACACCTGCCTGTTTGCCAAGGAAGGCCACGACTTGCGCGCCTTGTTGCGCGGCCATGCATCCGATGCCGACATTCAATCGTCCATCGCGCAGCTCTGGCAGGCACGCAGCGACCGTTATTCGGAAATTCGCACCGAGGCCACGGCGCGCGAGCGCAAGATCGAGATGTCCTATATCGGCGGCTGAATTCCGGCACTTCCCATTGGACTTCGCCTGCATCTGCCGCTAGCATACGGCAGCGACCACTGACCGGCAGCGATGCAGTCATGCAGTGATAGCGACAGTGGTCCTCGTACCGATCCGTGGCGTGCAAGACGCATCCATCCCCGGAATCAACACAGATCCCCCGACACCGACAGGAGAGAGTAGCCATGCCCTTGTTCAAGCATCAGGATGTTCGCCCACTGGGCATCGCGGTCATGAAGGGCGCTGGCGCCACCGAGGAAGAGGCGGCTCTCATCGTCGACCATCATATCGACGCCATGCTCTATGGCGAGGGTGACCACGGCTACCCGCTGGGCACGCAGTACATCCCTGACATCAAGGACGGCACCATAAAGCCGGGAGCCGCGTTCACCATCGAGAAAGAGACGCCCACCACCTTGATGGTGAATGGCAATTTCAATTTCGGCCACTACGTGAGCCATCACGTGATGAACAAGCTGATTGCCAAGGCCAAGACCAGCATGGTTGCGGCCGCCAGCATCAAGTACCAGTGCCATGTCGGCCGCCTGATCGACTACACGGCGATGGCCGCGCGCGAGGGCATGGTCGCGCTGATGATGTGCGATGGCGCATGGGGACCCAAGTTCATGGCGCCCACCGGCGGCAAGGACCGTCGCCTCGGCATCAACCCCTGGTCCATGGCGCTGCCCAATGCCACGGGCGGCATCGTCGGCTTCGACATGACCGCAGCGGTGTCCTCCGGATCAAAGGTCATCATGGCCCACCAGCGCGGAGAGCAAGTGCCCGAAGGCTGGATCCTCGACAAGGATGGCAACCCCACCACCGATCCGGCGGCCTATTTCAAGGGCGGCTCGTTCCTGCCCATGGGCGGCGTCGTCGCGCACAAGGGCTACGCGCTGTGCTTCATGATCGAGGTCCTTGCCGACATCCTCTCCGGCATGGAGTTCAAGGAAGACAAGTCGCGCCCCTGGCCCATCATCGACGGCTGCTTCATGGCCATCTTCAACGTCGAGGCCTTCCGTCCGCTGATGGATTTCAAAAAGGACCTTGGCTCGTTCATCGAATGGGTCAAGACCTCGTCGCCCACCGAAGGTTCACCCGGCGTCTATTACCCCGGCGAGCGCAGCAACCTGGGCAAGATTCGTCGCGAGAAAGAAGGCGTGGACATCCCCCAGTTCATCTGGGAGCGCATCCTCGGCCATGCCAAGGAGTTCGGCATCAGCGACGCGCTGGTTCCCAAGGCACTTGGGCCCGGGGCGTCCGACCACATCAAGCCGGCGAGCAACCAGGGCTCCAAGCTCATCATGCAGGCCGCGCAGGAGAAGTAGTCCTTACAACCCCAGCACACCAAAGCATTGAGCCTGCAAACCATCCCGCCGGTCAGCGGCCTCATTCTTGCCGGAGGACGGGGCCGGCGCTTGGGGGCCACCGCGACACTGCGCGACAAGGGCCTGCAATCGCTTGCCGGGCGGCCCATCGTCACGTACGTGATCGAGCGGCTCGCCCCGCAGGTGGCTGAGCTCATCATCAGCGCCAACGGCCACATCGGAGACTATGCCAGCCTCGGGCAGGTCGCTTTCGAGGACACGCGGGTTGTCGGCGACACGTTCGGGTCTGGCCCCCTGGCCGGCCTGTACTCCGGGCTGCAGGCATCCCGACGCGAGCTGCTGGTCACGGTCCCCTGCGACGCCCCGTCGCTGCCGCTCGATCTCGTGGCCCGTCTCTGGGCGGCACTCGACCTGGCGGGTGCGCATATTGCCGTCGCCACCACCAACGAGCGTATCCAGCCGGTGTTCGCCCTGGTGCGCAGGTCCACCCTGCCGCACCTGACCGCCTATCTCAAGAGTGACGGTCGCAAGGCCCATGCCTGGTACGCCGGGCTGAAGTCCGTCAACGTCCCCTTCGACGATGAAGCGGACGCATTCGCCAATCTCAATACGCCAGAAGATTTTTCGGCCTTTGCGCGTCATGAGCAAGTGAAATCCCCTTGAGCTCACTCGCGAGTTTTGCCGGGAAACAACCTGGCTACGACGCGGCGAACCTGCCGGTGGATATTGCACGCGCCGTGATTCTCAGCGCGGTGGAGCAGGCTGATTCACCGTCCCGTCATGAGCATGAGTGCGTCGCATTGACCGACGCGCTGGATCGCATTCTCGCCTGTGACATCCTGTCACCAATCGACGTACCCGCGCATGACAATTCGGCCATGGACGGTTACGCCGTCCGTTCCGCTGACCTGCCTGCAGGCCAGCCAACGGTCCTGCGCGAGGTCGGCGTGGCCCTCGCCGGGCGCCCCTTCCAAGGCACGGTCGCGGCGGGTGAGTGCGTGCGCATCATGACTGGCGCGGTGATGCCTGCGGGAAGCGACACGGTGGTGATCCGTGAACTCGTTCAAATCGATGCGGGAAATATTGCCATCCCTGCCGGGCAGCGTGCCGGCACGAACCGCCGGCGTGCCGGCGATGACCTCGCGCGCGGGAGCCTGGCATTGCCCGCTGGGGCACGCATCGGTGCAGCGCAATGGGGACTGATCGCCTCGCTGGGACTGGCCCATGTGGATGTGCGCCCGCCCCTGCGGGTGGCCGTGTTCTCCACCGGCGATGAATTACGTGATGCCGGACAAGGCACGCGCGAGGGCGCGCACTTCGACAGCAATCGCTACAGCTTGCGGGGTATGCTCGCACACTTGGGATGCGCCACGACCGACCTGGGCATCGTGCCCGACGAAGCCGGTGCCATCGAGGACACCTTGCGCGATTCCGCAGCGGGCCACGACGTCATCATCACGAGCGGCGGCATCTCCGAAGGCGAAGCGGACCTGACCGCACCGATGATGCGCCGACTAGGCGAGGTTCTGCATTGGAAGCTCGCCATGCGTCCGGGCCGACCGTTTGCGTTTGGAAGGATTGCATCGAAGAGCCAGTCAGCATGGCTCTTCGGCCTGCCCGGCAATCCCGTCGCCGCCATGATCGCCTTCATTCAATTCGTGCGCCCTGCGATCCTCTCGCTCAACGGCCAAATCGACGACGCGCTGCCCTCCTTCGCAGTGCCCGTCACGACATCCATGCGCAAGAAGCCCGGCCGCACCGAGTTCGCCCGCGGACGGTTGAGCACAAGAGGCACAGGACTTCAGGTCACGCCCGACGACAACCAAGGCTCGAGCGTGCTTCGCTCCATGGCAACGGCCAACTGCCTGATCGTGCTGGAGCATGCCCGCGGTGACGTGAGCGGAGGAGAAACGGTGACGGTGCAAACCCTGGTCCGGGTGGTGTAGGAGCCGCGCACTGGCGGCGCAGCGCTGAGCACTCGCCGACGGCGCCCTCTCCCGCCAAAAAATGCCCGAACCGCGCTCTGCCCGAGACAGCCCTGCGTCAGGTCTTGACCGTCTTGCGGGGGTCCATTACCGGCAGGTCACGCCCATCCACCGATGTGGACCACAGGTCCTTGATGTGGTCCTGCAGCGTGCCGCCAGAGGCCAGTGTCAGTGGCCAGTCGGGTACTGCCCAGAAGCGTCCCGCCTTCATTGCATCGATGGCAAGGCGCGCCATCTCACTGGGCGGCGTCGTGGTCGTGACCACCGAGCGCTCCCATTCATCCACCTTGCGCCCAGCCTCGGAGAGCGCGCCCATGGACGGGTCGCCTAGGCGCTTGGGGAAATTGCGCGTCGAATCCAGTAGCGAAGTCGCGGTAAAAGTGGGGCACAGCACCGATACGCCGACGTTCGAGCCGCGCACGCGCTGCTCGGTCTGCAATCCCATCGACAGCCCGACGATGCCATGCTTGACCATGCTGTAGGGCACATGGAACGGCACCGCCATCAAACCACCAATCGACGAGGTGTTGACCACATGCCCCTCGTTACGCTCGTTCATGCCCGGCATGAATGTCATGCAGCCATGCACCACGCCCCACATGTTCACCGACACGATCCACTCCCAATGGCGCAGGGGCGTCTCGAGCGCGTACTCGGCCGGCGCCTCGACGCCCGCATTGTTAAACAGTGCATGCGTCGGCCCGAATGCCGCCTCGGCACTCGCCTTCAGCGCCTGGATGGATGCGAGATCGGACACATCGGTGACGACGGCGTGCACCTTCCCGCGTTTGGACAGGCGCTCGGCTTCCTTGTCCAGCCGCGTGCGTTCGATATCGGCCATCACCACCTGCATTCCCTCGTCCAGTAGGCGTTCCGTGATCGCGAGGCCGATGCCGCTGGCAGCGCCGGTAACAACTGCGTTCTTGCCTTTGAGTTCTTTCATGGTTTTCCCAATCCAGTGTTGCATTCAGTGGTTGCTGCTCAACGAACGACCGCGCATCAACGACGTTGCTGCGTCAAGGAATGACGTGCCCACCGTTCGGCGCAGGATGCCCGGTTACCATGTCGTTCCTGCCACTCCGGTCGGTGCCGCGCACGAGGATCAGCGGTCGATTGGTGAAATCGTTGTAGCTCGACGTTTCGTTGTGATTCTCTGCCACGACGCGCTCCCAGTAGCTCGACGCCGGGTAGTAGCGAATCGAGAAACCGGTCCGCGCCATTCCGCTCGTGTTGGGCGTGCCGCCATGGATGGTCATCACATCGAAGAACACCATCTGCCCGGGCGCAAGGACGATGGGCGTGGCGTCCGCTTCGTTGTACTCGCTCTGATCGAGCTCGATGCGAAACAGCTCTTCGCCCGTGCCATCGGTCCAGTGGTGCTTGCCGGCATCCGTGGTCTTGTGCGAGCCGGGAATGCAGCGCACGCAGCCGTTTTCGATAGTGCTCGGCGTCACCGCGATCCAGACATTGGTCGCGGCGAGCGGCCGGATCGGGTAGTACTTGCCATCGCGGTGATACGGCGCCCGACCGCCGGTGATCGCCTTCTTGTGGAAGATCGCAGTCTGGAACATCACGATGTCCGGCCCGACGAGCTGCTCGGTCATATCGAGCAACTCGGGCTTGGTCGCCCACTGCAACCAGGGTGCCGAATCGGTCTTGAGCTGCTGGATCGCGTAGTACGGCATATGCGGGTTGGTGATCGGCACGCCGTGAATGTCCGGATGGTCGTCGAGCAGCTTGCCGCAGATTGCCTTCAGGTTAGCTAGCTCCGGCGCGGACAGCCGGTAGCGCGGGACGAGGAAACCATCACGATGGTAGGCCGCGACCTCGTCATCACCTAGAATTTTCTCGCGAATTGCGGCCCGGGATTGCAACACTTCAGGATTGGAACCCATGTCTGACTCCTCAAATAGCAGCTGTTTCAGCGACGCCACCTGTAGCCGGTAGCGGTCGCCCGAACGCCCGACAAGCTCGGACGACTTCCTCTCCACCGACTCCGCGATACGCGTATCAAATACCTGCTCGAAGGTCACCTTTGCCGGCACGTCTGCCACCGCGTTGACCAATCCGAGCAATACATCGAACTGCTCGCGCGTCGCTGCCAGCGGCCCCAACAGTAGCGGCATGTTGCTGTCAACCAGCGAACTCCTGGAAGAACGCGGCGGCATTGACGATTGGCGCGAGGACCTGCAGGTTGACACCGGCCCTATCGAACAAACCGTCGGCCCGTCCCAGCATCACCGGCATGGCAATCGGCGTCGGGCCGAAATCCTGCAGCCGAACGGTTATCGATTTCGCGCCCGCCTGCGCAAACACCGGAGAAAAACCCACCGCGCCCACAATCGATGCGATTAACGCAGACAGCAAAACCAGTCGCCTGTTCATTGAGACCATGTCGATTCCCCCGTTATGAATTTCTCCCACCAAACCATCGCCAGGCAGTTCAACCCGACTCAGTTCACCTTGCCACCGACCAGCGCAAGCCCACCATCTTTCACCGGATGACCAATCGAAAAATTGTTCCCGCCGCTGCGATCGATACCGCGCAGCAGATGCAGCGGGCGCGATTTGAAGTCGTTGTAGCTGGAAGTTGCCGCATGCCCGGGAGCGACATCGTGCTCATAGATACTCGTGGACGGAAAATAGCGGATGGAAAAACCGGTCCGCGCGGAGTCGCTGCGGTTCAGTCCGCCACCGTGCAGTGAAAAAACGTCGGAGACGTACATCTCCCCAGGCTCAAGTTCCAGTGCAACGGCATCCTCCACGTTGAACTCCGAGTCGTCGATCTTGTTGTTGACCAACTCACCTTCTTCTCCGTTGGAAAAGCTGTGCGGACCACTCACCCGCGCCAGATGCGAGCCCGGGATGAAGCGCACGCAACCGTTCCCCACGTTGCTCTCGGTCACGGCAATCCAGACATTCGGCGCCACCAGCGGACGGATCGGGTAGTAAATCGAATCGCGGTGGTAGTGTGTCCGCCCGCCGGTGCGGGCTTCCTTGTGAAAAAGCGCCGTCGCCCACAGGATGATATCGGGCCCGATCAATTGCTCGAGCAGATCAAGGATGCCCGGGTGTGCCGCCATCTGGAGCCAGCCCGTCCCGCAATTCAACTTCTGCACGGCGTAGGTCGGCACGTGCATGTTGGTGTAGGGGGCGTTGATGACATGCGGGTTGTCGGCGACAAGTCGTGCCGACATCTCCTGCAGTTTCTTCAGGTCGGCCGCAGGAAGGCGATACCGGGGTTTGACATATCCATCTCTCTGGAACGCCTCGATCTCGTCCTGGCCAAGGATCTGCCGTCCGACCGACTGTGTCGCCAGCCCTATTTGTGCGCCCCCCATCACCACCTCCACGCAACCGAAACTACGGTGACCCCACCCACGTCGCACCGCCCCATGCAGATGCCGCTCAATGCGCCTTTGGTTTCCAGCGCAGCAGCCAGCTCTCCAGCAGCTGTATGGACCACGTCAACGCGACGCCCATCACCATCAGCACCGTGATGGCGGCGAACACGCCCGGCGTATAGAACTGCGAGGACGAACGGATCAACAGGTAGCCCATGCCGCGGTTCGACGAGAGCATTTCCGCGGTGACCTGCGCTACCAGCGCATAGGGTAGCGAAATGCTCAGGCCCGAGATGATGAAGGTCGTCGCCGCAGGCAACGTGACTTTCATGTGCACGCTCCACCAGTTGGCGCGCATCAGGCGCAGTTTGTTGAGCAGTTCCTGGTCCACGTCCTTGACACCAGTGAAGGTGGCGAAAAACACCAGGAAGAACACTACGCTCACCACCAGGGCGAGCTTCGAGCCGATGCCAATGCCGAACCACAACATGAACAGCGGCACCAACGCGAGCCGCGGGATCGAATACAGGGCATTGATGAAGGGCTGGAAGATGGATGCGAGGAACGGGTTTACTCCCAGGATGAAACCGACGACCAGGCCCATTGCCGTACCGATGATGAAGCCAAGCACGGTGGTCTCAAACGTGTAGTAAATGCTGATCCACAGCACGCCTTCGGTGGTCCAGCGGCGAAGTGCATCCCATACCAGCGTCGGGCGGCTGATGTAGAACTCGTCAATCAGGATACCGGGCGTGTTGCGCGGACCTGCGGCCCATTCCCAGAACACCAGCGCCCCGATGGCCAGCGCAAGCTGCATCAGTAGGATCGCGGCTCTGCGACGGCGGCGCGCCTGGCGCGCCAGCGCGGAAACCGATGGCGCCACGGTGGCCGATCCCGGTTTAGCTGTGACAGTATTCATTCCTTCTCCGTGATCTGCGGGGCGAGCAGCGACCACAGCCGCTCCCAGGTTGAAGTGAAGCGCGGATCTGCGCGCAAGGCCACCAGATCGCGCGGACGCTCCAGCGATACGTCCTCGACATGGATGATGCGTCCCGGATTGGCACCGAACACCACCACACGATCCCCCATCAAGATCGCCTCCTCCAGATCGTGAGTCACAAACAGCACCGTCTGTGACTTGCGGCCCCAGATTTCCAGGAGCTCGCGCTGCAGGGACATGCGCAGCTGGGCATCCAGCGCCCCGAACGGCTCGTCCATCAACAAAGTAGTCGGTTCATAGACCAGGATCTGCGCCAACGCGGTGCGCTTGAGCATGCCGCCCGACAACTGCGAGGGGTATCGATTGCCGCGCTTGTGCAGGCCCACCAGTTCAAGCACCTTCTCCACGCGCTCCTTGCGCTCAGCCTCGGGAACGCCCTGCACTTCCAGCGGCAGCGACACGTTGCGCGCAGCGGTGCGCCAGGGCAGCAAGGTGTCACGCTGGGTCACGTAGCCGACATCGGTATTGAGGCCACGCACCTCCTCACCTCGGTACAGCACTGTGCCCTCGGTGGGATGAATGAGGCCGGCGGCAAGATTCAGCAAAGTGCTCTTGCCGCAGCCGCTGGGGCCGATTATGCAGAGAAACTCGCCCTGACGAACCGTGAGTTCGATCCCATCCACGGCAACGAAGTCGCGCTCCCCATCCACAAACTGGTGCCGGATGGACTTGTATTCGAGTTGCGGCACGCCCGCGGACGCCATCAGGCCACCCCGCCGCGACCGACCATCACCGCCATTGCTTTCTGCTGTTTGCACACTGGATCACCCTCCCGACTGCGTCGTTTCATGGCACTGCAATGGACACGGCAGCCTTGCGGGATGCGCAAACGTCTCGTGACCCACTGCTGAAGTGGCTGGATTCTAGCCGAATGCCCTGCTGCTGCCGAGCACCCTGCCACTAAATCACTTCGAATCCACGCTCACCGTACGCCGCTCCAGCCACCAGTGACCGTCGAGTTTCACCGCCGTACAGTCGTAGCAGCCGGCATTAGTGACTTCGGTACTGCGCTCACCGCCCTTTTCGCGCGACGGCGTGGAGATGTGAATGAAATACGCCTTGATTTGTGCCCGGCTGCTGTCGCCGTGAACCCTCACATTGGTAATCAAGTGGCGCCCGATGCGTCCCTTGCGAAGCCCCGCAACCACTTTGCCGAACTGCCGCAGGCCCTCGGCTCCGGCGAATTTTCCGGACATGGGACTGTCGAGCAGCGCGTTGGTGGTAAATATCTCCTGGAGATCCTCCTCCCGCCCGTCCACGTCAACGGCATTGGCGTACCGCGCCATCAGCTCGTGCAGTTCGATTCGGTCCAGCGCAGTCAATGGCATATCATTCTCTCGGCAGTGTCGGAGGGCCAGCCCCTCCCGTGAACGTCCGACGAGTCTAGGTATGCCCCCTGAGCAAGTCAAGGAATCACCCCGGTGTGGCATTTCCCATCGGCTGCTAACTGCGTAGAATCCGCGGACCCATCAACATTCACGGCATTCCCGCCACCCCGGAGCAAGCTCATGTCTGACAACACGGTCAAGTACGGTTTACAGATCTCCTTCACGCACCACCCCACTGAGATTGTCGAGCAGGCAATTCTTGCCGAGAAGCTGGGCTTCGACAGCATCTGGCTGGGCGAACACTTCTTCCGCCCTGGCAACCTGGCATCCGTCTATCCCTACACCCCTCACAAGCCGCTGAGCACCGGCGAGGAATGCCCGGACTCCATGGTCGTGGCCGGGGCCATCGCGGTGTCCACCAAGCGCATCAACATCACCACGGCGATCTACCTGCTGCCGTTGCGGCACCCGCTGCTTGCGGCGCGCGCCATCACCAGCGCCCAGGCCCTGTCGGGCAATCGAGTGCGACTGGGTGTCGGCGTGGGTTGGGCAAAGGAGGAGTACGAAGCCTTCGGCATTCCGTTCAACGAGCGCGGCGCGCGCCTGGACGAGGGGATCGACGTCTTGAAGAAGGCGCTTGCCGGCGGCGAGTTCGAGCACCACGGCAGGTTCTACGACTTCAACCGCCTGACCATCGCCAACCAGTACGTCCCGCTGCCGTTGCTGGTAGGGGGCTCCACGCCGCCGATCTTCAAGCGCGCCGCCCGCGTAGGCGACGCATGGGCCGGCACGCCCGACCTGTCGCTGCAGGACTGCATCGAGAAGCGCACGCTCATCGAGGCGCTGCGCAAGGAATATGGCACGGACAACAAACCGTTCAGTTATTACATGCGCATGCCAGCGGCAACCCCGCACCTGGTCGCGGAGTATGCCGAGGCCGGGTTCACCAACATCACCGTCGGCGGCGGGCAGGTCGTGAAATGGACCGACCCGCTGGACAAGAAGCTCAAGTTCATCGACGACATCGCCAAGCTGCTGGAGATTCCCAAGCCACGCACGTAGGAGGCATGCATATGCCTTCGGATAGAGCCACGGCGCTCCCAAGCGCCTGGCTGGGGAGATACAAGGGGGCCCTGCCCCCTTGCTCCGATCCTTCGAGCCCGGAGTCCCTCTGATCAGTAGCGCTTCAGTAGCGCTTGCCCGAACTGAATTCGGCTTTGAGCCGGGCCACCTGCTTGCGCATGTGGTCGAGCTCGGTTCGCGCCACATCCGAGGCACTGATCTGCTCTGTGGAAGGCCCGCCAGTCGGTTTAGACTGCACCAGCGCCGCCTGTGTATCGCGATATTTCAATGAGGCCGCGTTCCAGCGCTCGAGCAATCGCTGCTCTTGCTCACGCCACACCTTCTTCTTCGTGGTGTCCATGCGCTGCCCCCTCAAACGACCAATGTAACACGGAGGGCTGCGAGTCTCGGGCAAATCCGCGCCCTTCCTTCTGAAACGCTGGCTCCGGCAATTGCCGGACTCCCGGCGCTGCGCAGACGTTCGTGCTACCGTTGGGCACACCAATCGTGGGAGCAGGAATGGCCGTGCACCGGGAAGCTCGAGGGCTGTACCTTATCGAAGCGAGCGCATTCCATTTGCCGACATCAAGCGAAATCGCCGGCGGCAAGTGGCAACCGCGCCTGACGCTGACCCGGCTTGCCTGCGAAAACCAGCTCCAGCGCAGCCAGTCCTTCCCCGGCCTGCACCCGGTGTTCGAAACCGCGAAAGGCGCGACGCGCTTTGCAACCGACCTGGGGCGCAGCATGGTCGACGAAGGATCACCTCGCCTCAAGGTGTGAACCGACTGTTCAGGACTTGCGGTCCGCCTCGCGTTCCACGCCGAGCTTGACCACGTTGTCGGCACCTCCGGCACGACCGGGCGTGCGATCCTCGATCTCGGCCGACTCGATCCGCTGGAACTGCTGGGAAATCTTCTTGCTCGACACCTGCACGCTCTCCGCATCCTCGTGCGCCTGGCGGATGTGGTCGGCGAGTTTCTTCATGCGTTCATCGAAGCGCCGGAAATCGACGCCCAGGCGCGTCAGCGCCTCCTTGATGACGTGGATCTGCTTGCGCGTCTCCACATCCTTCAGCACCGCGCGCGCGGTGTTGAGCACGGCCATCAGCGTGGTCGGTGACACGATCCATACCCGGCGCGCATTGGCATAGTCCACCACCTCCGCATGGTAGGCGTGGATCTCGGCGAACACCGCCTCGGCCGGCACGAACATCACCGCGCCATCGGAAGTTTCACCCTCGATGATGTACTTCTTCGCGATGTCGTCCACGTGCTTTCTCACATCAGCGCGGAACTGCTTTTGCGCAATGGCGCGGTCGGCCTCGTTCGCCTGCGGGTCGAGCATGGCGCGGTAGTTCTCCAGCGGGAACTTGGAGTCCACCGCCACCAGGCCCGTGGGGTCGGGCAGTTTCAGCACGCAGTCGGCACGCACACCCGTGGACAGCGTGTACTGCATCTCGAACGCCTGCGGCGGCATGATGTTGCGCACCAGCGCCTCCAACTGCACTTCGCCGAACGCCCCGCGCGAGCGCTTGTCGCCTAGCAACTCCTGCAGGCTCACCACGCTGCCGGTGAGCCCCTCGATCTTCTTTTGCGCCTCGTCGATGGTGGCCAGGCGCTGGATCACGCTGACGAAGGTTTCGTTGGTCTTCTTGAAACCCTCGTCCAGCCGCTCGTTCACCTTGCCGGTGATCTGGTCGAGGCGCTCGTCGATCTTGGCGTTGAGCGCCTGCGTGGCATCGCCCAGCGATTTCACCATCTGCTCGCGGCTCTGGCCCAGGGAGTCGGAGAGTTGCTCGCGACTCTGCCCAAGGGATTCGAGCAGCCGCAGTTGCAGCGTGTTCAGCGCTTCGCGCGTCTGCTGCAGGTCATCGCCCACGGCCTTGCGCAGGCGGTCGGAGGAGTCGGCAAGGTTTCCGGCTACGCGATCGGATTGCTGCGCAAGCCCCGCGTGCAGGTCGGTGAGGATGGCCCGGTGCTTTTCCTCCAACCCGACCGGCAGCGCCTCGAGGCCTGATTCGAGCCTGCGCATGCGCAGTGCCATCCACACCACCAGAGCGCCCAGCGCGGCGATGGCGGCAATAAGCACAACAATAACCACATCGGACATGCGTCTATTCTATTCCCGTCGCGACGCAATCTGCGATTTCCGCTTCGCTAAAAACCATCAGCCTCGAGGCGGTACGTAGAGGCGAACCACGTACAATCCACAGGCAGCATGGACGCCCCGAAAAGACGTCACACCGCGCCCACACAGAGCATCCCGGTCCCATGTCACCAGTGCAAGGCCCCCGGCTCGGCCCCATCGTTGCGATCGGGTTCTGCAGCCAGATCTACATCTCGATGACGGCCAACTCGCCGGGCGTCTTCGCGCCGGTCGTCGCGCCGGCACTCGGCGTCAGCCCGCAAGCCCTCGGATTGTTCTACTGGATCTTCGGCCTGGCCGCGATGTTGGCGACACTCACGGCCTCTGGCGTCATCCGGCGCTTTGGCGGCGCGCGCCTGCTGCAGGGCGTCGGGCTGGGCATGGCGGCAAGCCTCGTCATCGCTGCGAGCGGCTCCGGTTGGATGATCGCGGCCTCGGCCATCGTGATGGGCGCGGTCGTCGGCCCGCATGTCTCGGCCATCATGCACCTCTTGGCGCGTGCCGCCCCCATGCACCGCCTCGGCCTGCTCGCCTCGCTCGCCCAGGCCGGCGGTGCCATCGGCGTGGGCGCCGCCGGCATCGTGATTCCCCGCCTGATTCTCTGCATTGGCTGGCAAGGCACACTGCTGGTCCTCAGCCTCTTCGGCCTCGTGCTGGCCGCACTCATCCAGCCGCTGCGCCGCCCGCTCGACAACGATCGGCAGGCCGATCACGCCGTCTCCGTGCGGCCACGCGCGCTGATCCAGCCGCTGCTGCTGGCACTGCGCAACCGCGTGCTGCGCGAAATCATGATCACCGCCTTTGCACTGAGCATGCTGTTCCAGTCGCTGGTCGGGTTCATGGTCAGCTACCTCAACCTGGAGTTGGGCTTCAGCCTGGTGATCGCAGGCCTGGCATTGACCGCGTCACAAGTGGCCTCGCTGCTTGCGCGGGTGTTCCTCGGCTGGCTCGCGGATCGCTTGCGCGACCCTTTCATCGTGCTCTCGGTGCTGGGATTCGTCGCCGTCGCGACCGGCATCTGCATGGCGCTGATGGAAGGAGACTGGCCGGTGTGGGCGATCTGCACGGTGGCCGCCACCTACGGCGTGACATCCAGCGGCTGGGTCGGCACCTGTTTCGGCGCCATGGCTGCCTACACCTCGAAAGAGCATGTGGCCTCCGCCACCTCCAGCCTACAGATCATCATGCTGCTTGGTGGCATGGTGGGCCCGTTGATTTTCGCCGGACTGGTCCTCCTCACCCGCGAATACTCGGTCACCTACGCCCTCTTTTCCCTGCTCGGAATCATGGTGGGATGGCGCATGATGCGGCTGCGGCGAAGGCTCGCACGCGAGCGCCGATCGATGTCATCATGATCGCAAGGACGTGACCCGATGACCTCCGCCAAGAAGCCCACCGCCGGCCCGCCCAAAGGGCAACGCGAGCTCGACCAGGTGCGCCAGATCGCCCATGCCAACGGCGCCAAGTTTTCCGCCCAGACGACGGGCGCGGGCCGGCACATCATCACCATCACCAAGTACGGCGTCGATCCGGACGACAAGCAGTTCCGCGCCGCGCTCTACGCCATCGAGTCCGCGTTGCGCGGCCAGTTCGACCGGGGACAACGCTTCCAGGGCATGTCGCAGTTTTCCATGAAGACCAACCTGATCGACGTGCAGGTCCGCTGCTACGCATGAGCACGGTGGCCGACGCATACATCGATCCTGACACACCGGGCTGAAGCCCATCCATAATTCGCAATCTCCCACAACGACTTCGGCAGGACGCCCCATGCTCAAGGAATCGCTGACCATCTCCCCGCGCTTCTGCGGCCCTTCCCGATCCGGCAACGGCGGCTATGTCTGTGGCAGGATCGCCCGCCATGTCGCGGGACCCGCGACGGTTCGCCTGCTGGTCCCGCCGCCCCTGGACACCGAGCTGCGAATCGAGGCCTCCGTTGACGTGGTCAGTTTGCGAGCGGGCGACACGCTGGTGGGCGAAGGCCGCAGTGCAACACTCGACCTTGACCTACCCATGCCACCGAGTTTCGCCGATGCAGTCATCGCAGCGCAGTCCTACCTCGGCTTCACCACCCACAGTTTTCCGCGCTGCTTCGTTTGCGGCCCCAAGAGACAAAAAGGCGATGGGCTGCGCATTTTCGCCGGACCGGTGAAAGGCCAGGGAATCGTCGCGGCCCCGTGGGTCGTGGATGAGTCCCTCGCCACGGACGGCGCCATCGACGATGAATTCATCTGGGCCGCGCTCGACTGCCCAACGGCGTTCGCGGTGCTACCGGTGGAAGAAGGCAAGGCCGTCGTCCTCGGCCAGCTCTCGGCGCAACTTCTGGGCCGCGTGCAACCCGGCGAACAATGCGTCGTCATCGGCTGGCCGATTCAAATCGAGGGCAGAAAGCGCATGGCCGGGTCTGCCCTGTATGGCGCATCGGGCAAGCTCGTCGCCATGGCCAGCGCCATCTGGATCGAGATTCCCGCGAAAACCTTCCCGGCGGAGGACTGAAGCGGCACGCGATCGCGCTCTACAGTTGCCCGCCGGACCTCACATCAACCCGGGGTCTTGCGACGCGCAGGTTGGACCTGGCAACGCAAAGGCTTTGTCGACGAACAGATGAGGTCATCGCCATTCCGAAGACCTATGTACATCTAGATGGAACAAACCATATGCCCCTAATATGGCACCCTCTGCAGGCAGATGGTTGCATCTGTTGGCAGATGCTTTTAGCATGGCTCCTATACTGACTATTTCACGTTAGTCCTCATGCCCACCTTCTTAGATCCGGATATCGCGGCAATGACTCTCGCGGAAATGGAGAAGAATGGGCCGCAGGTCTTTCGCAACTACTCGAAGGCCTTCGATGCACATCGCGCCAAAATCTTCGCCGAGTCTGCGCAGACCGACGAGCGCGCGTTGCCAGATGGGGCTGAAATACTTCGGCTAGTTGCAAGTCAGGAGCCGCGTACGTTGCCAGTGATCGTCCGTGCAGTTGCAGATGATCCACTCAAAGAGATGTTCCGCAGGGAGATTCCGGATGGTGTTCCTGGCGACCGGGGAGAACTACTTTCAGGTTTTGGTCCACTCTCGCGTCTATCTCAGCGCGTGCAAATGGCTTACGCTTTCGGTTTTTGGGTGCCTGCGCTTAAGGCCAAGCTAGCTCCCCAGAAAGTGCTCTATGGGTCCAGTCCTCCGGCCATGCTGGGGCGCGCTCCTGCGGCGTGCCTCGAAGTAACCAGAAAGGTCATTGCGCATGAGGGCTAACGTTAAATGCAACGGGCCGCCTTCGGCTGCCGTTGATTATTGACGTTGGGCGGCTCCATATACCTACCACTATGACTGAAGACTCCATGGCAACGTTAAATCGCACAAAAGCAGACCCTTGGCAACTCAAGACGGCGCCAGGGACATCCGAGTACTCGATGCACATTGAAGAGAAGGACGGAAAGAGCGTTCTTGCATGTACTGTCGGGAAAACCGCTCTCTTCTACGACGCCCGGTGCATCGATGATTTGCATAAGATGCTCAAAGCCAAAGCCGACTGGGTCGAGCTCGGGGGCACCGACGAGCAGAAACCCGCCAAGGAAGGCACCGTTGAAGCGTGGGGGCGTTCTCCAAACAATCCTGTCGGCGGGTGGTACGGCCTAAAGAAGGGTCTTCGCGGGCGCTTCGGCGTCTACGTGCCGCCCTTGATGGAGGCGCTCGGTCTTTGCGAACTTGAGCACAACCCGAAAAACAATCGCATCCGTGCCAGGTAGGCCGTCTAACTCTAGATGCCAGGGCCCGCGTTCCGCCGCCGTTGATTGACGACGTTGGGCGCCTAAGCAGAGGTCCATGCGACTATTTGATCCTATGGAACTTCAGCATGAGTTTCGGGCGGTCAGTCTGGCGCTGGCGGCTTGTGAGAAAAGCGTCCAAATCGTCCTTGAGCGAAATCCGCGTCCCAAAGAAGCGCAGCACGAGTAGGAATGCTCCGTTCACATCGGAGCCGGCCCGCGCACTCGACTCCCACGCAAACTCGGCGCTAGAATCCCCGTCTCCATCAAAGGAAATCCCATGCCCAAAGCCTACTGGATCAGCGCCTACCTCAAGGTCAAGAACGCCGACAAGTTTGCCGCCTATGCGAAACTGGCCGGCCCCGCCATCACCGGCGGTGGCGGAAAATTTCTCGCCCGAGGCGAAGCAGCGAAAGTCTACGAGAAGGGTATCAAGGAGCGCACCGTCATCATCGAGTTCGACAGTGTCGCGCAGGCAATGGCCACGCACGACAGCCCAGCCTACCAGGCCGCGCTGGCCGCGCTGGGCGATGGCGTGGAGCGGGAGATCCGCATCGTCGAAGGCGTCTGAGTCACGGCGAAGCCGGCCTTCGCCTTATCCTGACAATCTAAGGATAAGGCTGTTTCCGTCCTTTCCTGAAACATAGAAATACTGACAGACGCGCTATACGGGAGATGCCCTTCCGGCGTAACGTTCGGGCGGCTACGCCACCCGCGCGTCGAACAACTCCATCGGCACGTCGACCTTGCGGATGTCCTCTGCCTCGGGCGGCGGAGCCGACGGGTTGTCTACCCACTTGAAGGTGTTGCGCTTGGCAGTCGACACCAGCGCCTCGATCTGCAACAGCACGAGATTCTCCGGGCCGATCTTCCTGAAGGCATATGGCACACCGCGTGGGATCATCATGCCCTCCATCGGGCCAAACTCGTGCTCGACGCCGTCCTCGCCGACGATCGACACAGCGCCCTTCAGAACCATCCAGAATCCGTCCATGGCCGCATGCAGGTGCATGCCGACCTCGCCCCCCTCGGGCAACACCTGAATCAGCGCGCCAACGATGTCGGTGGTGGCTATGCGCACCAGCGCGCTGTTGGTACCAGCCGCAACCGCCGGCTCCTTGAAGCTGAACACCTGGAATTTGCGCTCGTGCTTGGGCATCAATTCAGGCTGAATGCCGCTCAGCAAGAGCTTGCCCAGGTCGTTGGAGTCGTCGAAGGCGACGCGCCGGGGTTCCGGCACACCGCTGCGATCCTTGTACGACCAGGCGGGCAATTGCGCGCGCTTGCCCGCGGTGGCCTGCAGCTCAGCCTCGTTGAGGAGCGCATCGTAGAGGTCCATGGTGGTGTCGAGCTCGGGACGCGGGGCCGAGCCCGGCGGCTGGAAGGTCTTGAATGTGTTCTTCTTGGCCGACTTCATCACCGCCTCGGCCTGCAGTATCACCAGCGGCTCGTCGCCCACCTGCTTGAAGGCATAGGCCACGCCGCGCGGCACCATGATGCCATCCAGCGGTCCCAGCGGATGCTCGACGCCGTCCTCACCGACGAAAGACGCCGCGCCCTTGAACACCATCCACAGCCCGTCCATGGCGGCATGCAGGTGCAACGCTTCGGATTCGCCGACGTTGAGCACCTGGATGTTGACGCCGAAGATGTCGGTGGTGGCGAGGCGCACCACGGCGCGCATCTTGCCCGGCCCGAGCTCGGGCTCGCGAAACCGGAAGGCCTGGAACTTGCGCTCGTGCGCCGGCAGGAATTCCGGCTGGAAAGCGCTGAGCAAGAGCCTGCCGAGCGCTGTGTCGTTGTTGAATCGCATGGATTTCATGACTCACTCCGTGTCTGGACTGGTGGGCAGTGCATAAATGCTATCGGGATTTGCGATTCGCTGCAGGCTAACGGTGACTCACGGCGAAATGAAGACAGCATATTCAATGCGCCTCGCCCTGCCGGTTTCGCATGTGGTCTGCAGTGCGCTCGAACGCCTCATGCAACGCCCCCTGCAACGCTGGGTCCACGTCGCACTCGGTCATGGCGCGCTGCATGCAGACAAGCCACTGGTCGCGCTCCGTTTCGCCAATGGGAAACGGCAGGTGCCTTGCCCGCAACATCGGATGGCCATGCGCATGGAAGTACAAGGGCGGTCCGCCCAGCCAGCCGGACAAGAACATGAACAGTTTTTCGGCCGAATGCTCCAGCGTCGGCGGATGCAGGCGTCGGATCTGCGCATAGGCAGGCTCAGCGTCCATCAGCGCATAGAAGCGCTCCACCAGGGCCTTCAGCTTTGCCTCCCCACCCAGCAACTCATAGGGAGTCAGCTCGGGCTTTTCTTCGTTCGCATCGTTCATCGTCACGATCCATCCTTTCACCAGCGGCACGGGTGCCCTGCACCGGCGCTCGACTCCCCTGCTCCGTTCGCCCGCTCAGCTTTCCCTCAGCGCCAGCAGCGGCGGATGATTCAGCGCCGAACGCGCGCCCGACCAGGCGTTCAGCGCCATGCAGGCAAGCCCGGCCAGCGGCCCGGCCAGCCAGACCCAGTGGTTCACCTGGTACGGGAAGTGGAATACCTGGCTGGCAATGGCCCAGCCGATGCCGGTGGCTCCGAGCGCCGCGAGCAGGCCGGCGAGGGCCCCCAGCACGGCAAACTCAGCGCGTTGCGAGGACAGGATCTGCGCGCGCGAAGCGCCCAGCGAGCGCATCAGCGCCGCCTCCTTCTGGCGCTCATCCTGCGTCGAGAGCAAGGCCGAGTACAGCACCAGCACGCCCGCGCCGAGCGCGAACAGGAACACGAACTGCACCGCGCGCACCACCTGCCCGATCACCGACTGCGCCTGCTTCAGGATGGCGCTCATGTCGATCACGGTCAGGTTGGTGAAGCGCTGCGAGACGGCGTTGGCGTAAGCAGCGCGTGCTTCGGGCAGGTGGAAGCTCGTGATGAAGCTGGTGGGTGCGGCGTCCATCAGCCCGGGCGACGCGATGACGAAGAAGTTCACGCGCATGGAATCCCAGTTGAGCTTGCGGATGCTGCCGATGGGGGCGCTGTACTCGCGCCCCGCCACCTGCCAGGTGAGCGTGTCGCCCAGCTTCCAGCCCAGGCGCTTTGCGATGCCCTCCTCCACCGAAAACGCGGCGGCGTCATTCGCCGCGAACCATCGGCCCGCGACCACTTCGTTGGCATCGGGCAGCGCGGCCATGTAGGACAGGTTGAACTCGCGCTCGGCCATGCGCCGGTCGCGCTCCTCGAAGTCCTCCACCCTCACCGGCTTGCCGTTGTACGCCGTGAAGCGCCCGCGAATCATCGGATGCACCGGCGGCGGTGTCAGGCCACTGGTCTTGAAGAGATCCAGCAAAGGCTGTTTTTGTTCGGGCTGTATGTTGACGATGAAACGGTTGGGCGCATCCGCCGGCACGGTGGCCTGCCAGGTGGCCAGCAGATCGCCGCGCGTGAAGGTCAGCAACAGGACGGCCGTCAGTCCCAGGGCCAGCGCCATGATCTGCACGGTGTTGGTTCGCGCATGGCGCTGCAGGTTGGCGAGCCCATAGCGCCACATGCTGCGTCCGCTCCCACCGTTTGCGCCGGCGCCGCGGCCGTTCCCGCGCGCCAGGAGGCGCAGCGACACATGCGCGAGGATGCCAAATACCAGGAAGGCGCCCGCAAACCCGCACAGCACGGTGAGACCGAGCTTGAGATCGCCCGACTGCCAGACCAGGAGGCAGGAGATCACCGACACGCCGGTGCCCCAGGCGAGCACCGTGGCCTGCTCGGGGAGACCGATGTCGCTGCGCAGGACGCGCAGCGCAGGCACGTTGCGCAATTGCAATAGCGGCGGGAGCGCAAAGCCCAGAAGGAGCGCGAGGCCGGTCAGGAAGCCCTGCGCGGCCGGCAACGCAGAAGGAACCGGCAGGCGCGCGCCAATCAGCTCGGTGACGAACCCCGCAATGACGAACTGCGCGGCAAATCCGATCAGGCAGCCGACGGCGCTCGCCGCCACACCCAACGCGATGAACTCCAGTGTTGCCAGCCGCAGCAGCCGCCCCGACGAAGCGCCGAAGCAACGCATCACGGCGTAGGCATCCTGATGGCGCGCGCTGTAGCGGCGTGTCGCCAGCGACACCGCCACCGCCGCCAACACAACCGCCAGCAGCGCCGTGAGACCGACGAACTGCTGCGAGCGGTCGAGCGTGTTGCGGATTTCGGGGCGCGCGTTCTCCAGGCTTTGCAGTGACTCGCCGCGGCCAAGGCGCGGCTTGAGGGCTTTCTCCAGCGCCGAGACTGCCTCGGGCTCTCCGGCCGCCAGTAGCGAATAGGTCACCCGGCTGCCGGTGGTGACCAGGCCCGAGTCGGGCAGGTCGTCCACGTGCATGATCAGGCGCGGCGCGAAATTGAAGAAGGACGCGCTGCGGTCGGGCTCAAGCGTGAGGATGGCGCCGACGGTGAGCTTCAGCTTGCCGACCTCCACGGCGTCGCCCAGCCGCAGCGACAACGCCATCGCCAGGCGCTCGTCGATCCACGCCACGCCGGGCAGCGGCACCACGTCGGTGTCATTATCGGGCAGGTTCAACCCGGCGGACACGCGCAACTTTCCCCGTAGCGGGTAGCCGTTGGACACCGCCTTCACGCCGGTGAGCGTGGCCGCCGCGCCATAGCGCGCCATGCTGATGAAGGCGGCGGTCTCGGCGAAGGCGAGGCCACGCTTGCCGATTTCATCAGCGATGTCGGGCTTCCACGGGTGATCGGCGATCAGCACCAGATCGGCGCCGAGCAGCTGGTGGGCATCGCGGGTGAGCGCCTGGCGCACCCGATCGGCAAAGAAGCCGACGCTGGTGACGCTAGCCACCGCGACAATCAGCGCCAGCGCCAGCACGCGCAGCTCACCGGCGCGCCAGTCGCGCAACAGCAGCCGCAGTGCGAGCTTGATCTCCGACATGACAGCGGGCGTTCCGGTCAGGCGGCTGCCGGGTCGGCGAGTTTCGCCAACTCCGCCGCAGGCGTGAACGCCAGCGAATCGGAGTTCACGCAGTAGCGCAGGCCCGTGGGCCGCGGCCCGTCCTCGAACACGTGGCCGAGGTGGCAGTCACAGCGCGCGCACAGGATTTCCACGCGCACCATGCCGAAGGCGCGGTCTTCATGGGTGATGACGTTCTCCGCCGCCACCGGCTGGAAAAAGCTTGGCCAGCCGGTGCCCGAGTTGAACTTACCCGAGGAGGAAAACAGCGGCAGGTCGCAGCAGATGCAGCTGTACACGCCGTCTATCTTGTTGTCGAGCAGCGTGCCGCAGAACGGCCGCTCGGTGCCCTTGCCGCGCGCAACCTCGAACTGCGAGGCGGTGAGTTGCGCACGCCATTCGGCATCGCTCTTGACCACCGCCGCCACTTCCACCGGCCCCACCAACTGACCGCCTGCGTTGTAGACCTTGACTTTCATTGGCTGCTCCCTTGACAATTCAGCACATCCGGCATGGCCGATAATTATGATCAATCAAGAGAATCACAGCACGTCTCTCCTGGATGATTTGATTAATTATTATCGTCATCGTATTCATTAACGCAATCAAGCGGCAACCGGCTCGCCGACGATCCGCCCGGCGGCGAGGCGCACGATGCGCCCGCAACGGCCCGCCAGCGCCTCGTCGTGCGTCACCAGCAGCAGCGTCGTGCCCAGCTCCGCGTTGAGCTCGAACAGCAGCTCGATCACGCTCGCCCCGGTGGCCGCATCCAGGTTCCCGGTGGGCTCGTCAGCCATAAGCAGCTTGGGCCTCATCACGAAGGCGCGTGCCAGCGCCACGCGCTGCTGCTCGCCGCCGGAGAGGTATTTCGGATAGTGCGCGAGACGCTCGCCCAGGCCCACGCGCCTGAGCATGGCGCGCGCGAGGTCTCCCGCGCCTGCGACCCCCGCGAGTTCCAGGGGCAACATGACGTTCTCCAGCGCCGTGAACGCCGGCAGCAGCTGGAAGGACTGGAACACGAACCCGAGCAGGCGCGCCCGCAAGGCCGCCCTCCCATCCTCGTCGAGCCTTGCCAGGTCGGTGCCGTCAAGTCGGACCGACCCGGTTGTCGGCAAATCGAGTCCGGCGAGGAGCCCGAGCAGCGTCGACTTGCCCGAGCCCGAGGCGCCGACGATCGCCACCGATTCGCCCGCCATGACGGCAATGTCGATATCCTGCAGAATCACCAGTTCGGGCGCTGGCTTGACCGCGGCTTCACCCGGCGGGCGCGCCAGCGACACGATCTTGCACAAACGACTGACATCAATGATGGGATTCATGAAGGCTTCTATTGTGACAGCATGTTCGGCATGGTTCGGTTACATCTTGCGGTGTCCGGGGCGTTTAATACGCCGAGCCGGGATTGGCGACGGGCCGCCCTCGGCGCCCGCCCTGACCTTGACGCTGACCCTGATCCTGACCCTGATCCTGACTTTGACTGCGGCCTCGGCGCCAGCCGCGGCCGCCAGGACGCTGCTGGTGTACGGGGACAGCCTTTCCGCCGCCTACGGCATCAGCCAGAAGGACGGCTGGGTCAGCCTGCTGCAGGAGCGCATCCGCAACAGCGGGCTCGATTATAACGTCGCCAATGCCAGCATCAGCGGCGAGACCTCCAGCGGCGGCGCCTCGCGCATCGCCGCCACCCTGGCCCAGCACAAACCGCGTGTCACGATCATCGCATTGGGCGCCAACGATGGCCTGCGCGGGCTGCCGGTGAAGCAGTTGCAGGACAACCTCGCCCGCATCATCGGCGCCGCGCAGAAGGCCGGCAGCAAGGTGGTGCTGGTGGGCATGCGCATGCCACCCAACTACGGTGACGCCTATGCCAACGCATTCCAGGGTAGTTACGCGGCGCTGGCCAAGCAATACAAGCTGCCGCTGGTGCCATTCCTGATGGACGGGGTGGCCGACAAGCCGGCGCTGTTCCAGCCCGACCAGCTGCACCCGCTCGCCCAGGCGCAGCCCATGCTGCTGGACAACGTGTGGAAGGTCCTCGCACCGGTACTCAGGTAGCACGGCCCTCTCCCAGCCCTACCGCCGGACGCGCCTGCGGCTTCACCAGCAGCATGTGCACGTCGCCGAGCACGCGCTCCTCGAAACCGCCTTCGCAGTAACACAGGTAGAACTCCCACATCCGGATGAAGGACTCGGGATAGCCGAGCCTGCGCACCCCGTCCAGGTTCGCGAACAGGTTTTCACGCCATTGCCTGAGCGTCAGCGCATAGTGGGGGCCGATATCTTCCAGGTGAAACACGCCCAGGTCGCTTGAGCGCGCGATGGACGCCGACAGCGCCGACACAGAGGGGATGCAGCTGCCCGGGAAAATGTAGCGCTGGATGAAATCCACCGACTTCAGCGCTGCGTCATAGAAGCGGTCGGCGATGGTGATCGACTGCAGCAGCATCATGCCATCGGGCTTGAGCAAGCTCGAGCACTTGCCGAAGAACGCGTCGAAGTACTGGTGTCCGACCGCCTCGATCATCTCGATGGACACCAGCTTGTCGAACGGCCCACCCAGGCGGGCCGCATCCAGGTCGCGATAGTCCTCGAGCAGCAGGGTCACGCGATCGGACAGGCCCGCGGCGTCGATACGCTCGCGCGCCTTGGCGTGCTGCTGGCGCGATATAGTCGTCGTCGTGACGTGGCAGCCGTAGTGCCTCGCGGCATGCAGCGCCAGGCCGCCCCAGCCGGTACCGATTTCGCACAGGCGGTCCCCCGGGCGCAGTCCGAGCTTACGGCACACGCTGTCCAGCTTGGCGACCGACGCCTGCTCCAGACTCATCCCCGGCCGCTCGAACAGCGCACAGGAGTACATCAGGGTCGGGTCGAGAAACAGCTCGAAGAAATCATTGCCGAGGTCGTAGTGCGCAGCAATGTTGCGACGGCTGCCATCACGGGAATTTCGCGCCACCCAGTGCAACGCCTTGCGCGCCGGCGCAGCCAGCCGCGCCAATCCAGACTCCATGCCATCGAGCACCGCGCGGTTGTGCAGCAGCACGCGCACCAGTAGGGTGAGATCGTCCACGCTCCACCAGCCCTGCATATAGGCCTCCCCGGCGCCAACCGACCCGCCCAAGGCCATGTCACTGTAGAAGCGTGAGTCATGCACCCGCACCGTGACCTCGAGCGGACAGATTGCAGTGCGCGCGCCATAGGTGGCGCTACTGTCACCATCCAGGAGGTGCAGCACGCCATGCGCGAGTCCGCCCAGGCGTCTGCGCACTGCTGCCTCGGCGACACGATC
The DNA here is from genome assembly GCA_947476535.1 of Betaproteobacteria bacterium. GTDB lineage: Bacteria > Pseudomonadota > Gammaproteobacteria > Burkholderiales > SG8-39 > CAIYPG01. The sequence continues at coordinate 16,792 of CANJRC010000026.1, read as the reverse complement.
GATCAGCGAGGCCCGCTCGCGGCGAGGTGATGCCTGGCTGCTTGCCCGAAGTGAGGCCTGCGGCCCGACTGCCATCGATTTCATGCTTTTTTCTCCGCCGGCAGATGGCCAGATTGGGTGTTGCCCGGATGGGCTTGAAACGGGATGTGCTTGAGCCAGAGCCGCAGCGCCTGCCAGTGGATGGCTGCAATCACCTGCAGCGTCATGAAGGGGTGGCGCAGCAATACCGCGGCGAGGCTCGCGCAACCGATCGGTGTGCGGCGCAATCCGAGGGTTGCATCGAACAGCTTGCGCGGTGCCGGTCCGTCGACAGCGGCTTCTTCGCTCAGCGCCATGTGCACGCCGATGCGCTCGCCCGGCGCGCTGAATCCCCAGTCGTACTGCAGGTCCATGGGCATGAACGGGGACACATGGAACACCTTCTTCGTGCGGTAGCGCCTATGGGCACCTGCCTGCGCAGCCGCCGGTGCCGCAGCGCAGGCATCGGCGAGCACGTAGCAATGCCGCTCACCCCAAGGCGTGTTGTTGACTTCGGCAACGATGGTCTCCACCTGGGTGTCCCCGGCATCGAAGCAATAGTAGAAACTGACCGGGTTGAAGCAGTGCCCGAAGTAGCGCAGGTGGGTGAGCAGCCGTATCGGCCCGCCGGGGCGCACCCCGGTGCGCTGCTGCACGATGTCCCGTACCGCGACGTCGAGCGGCGTCGACGGGTCGCCGAGGTGATCGCGCCGGTCGAAGCGCGCCAGTGCAACGCGCGATGCAGACCACAGCCAGCGGCCGCGGAAGACCGTACCCAGTTCCGCCAGGTCCAAGTACATGAGGAATAGCGGATAGCGGAACGCGTGAGCGCGCGGCAGGAACCGCCGGTGGTCAAGCGACCCGCGGTAGATGGCGCTGTGCATGTTCGTCCCGTTCTAAATGACGCAAGGCTTCCAGGGCGCTCACCACGCCGTCCTCGTGGAAGCCGAAGCGCCAGTAGGCGCCGCAGAAGTAGGTTCCCAGCGGCCCGTTCACCAGCGGCTGCTTTTCCTGCGCCGCGACTCCGGCCAGGGAGTAGAGGGGGTGCTCGTAGACCAGCCGCTTGATGACCTTGCGCGGATCGATGGCCTGGCTGCGGTTGAGCGTCACGCAGAAGGTGTGCCGCGACTGCAGGCCCTGCAGGATGTTCATGTTGTAGGTCAACGTGGCGGGCGTCGGCTGCGCATTGCCACCCGCGCCAGCGCCTTCGGGGACCACGTGATAGTTCCACGCCGCCCAGGCCCGCCTGCTGCGCGGCAGCAACGACGTGTCGGTGTGTAACACAGCCTCGTTGCGCTGGTATGAGATCGCGCCCAGCACTTCGCGCTCGAGCGGGCTGGCATCCTGCAGCATCCTCAGCGCCTGGTCGGAGTGACAGGCGAGGAACACCCGGTCGAAGCGCTCCACCTCCCTGCCCCGCGCCTTGAGCATGACGCGGTCGGGCAGTCGCCGAATGGACTCCACCGGCGTGCCGCACAGGATGCGATGTCGAAACGGCGCGACCAGTTTCTCTACATAGCGCGCCGACCCACCGTGGATGGTCCGCCATTGCGGCCGGTCGTTCACCGACAACATGCCGTGGTTGTGCAGGAAGCGGACGAAGTATCGCGCCGGAAAGTCCAGCATGCGCTTCGGATCGGTGGACCAGATCGCCGCCCCCATCGGAATCAGATAGTCGCCGATGAACAGCCTTGAATAGGCGCCGGCCCGCAAGTAGTCCCCCAGCGCGATCTCGTCGCCGCCCGACAGCAGCGCCGGCGCCTCGCGGTTGAAGCGCAGGATGTCTCGGATCATGCGGTGGAACGACGGCCGGATGAGGTTGCGGCGCTGGGCGAACAGCGTGTTGATGCTGGTGCCGTTGTACTCCAGACCGGTCAACTCGTTCTTGACGCTGAAGCTCATGCTGCTTGCGCGCGACGCCACCCCGAGCTCTTCGAGCATGGCCAGGAAATTCGGGTAGGTGCGATCGTTGAAGACAATGAATCCGGTGTCGATCTCGTGCTGCTCGCCGCCCAGGAAAATGCTGTGCGTGTGAGTGTGCCCGCCGATGTGCCCAGCGGCCTCGAACACGGTGATGTCGTGCCGACCGTACAGGCGGTGCGCGACGGTGTTGCCGGCAATGCCGGTACCGACGATGGCAATTTTCATGCGCGCCGCCCTCCCCCGGCGACCAGGCGGGCGGAGAGGATGTGGGCCGGAACCTGCTTCAGGTCGCGGATGAGCCCCAGCGCGGCCAGTGCGCGCAGGCCCAGGTGCGTCACGTCGATCTCCCACCAGAAGAAACCCTGCCGCGCCGCGCCGGGAAAGTGATGGTGATTGTTGTGCCAGCCCTCGCCGAAGGTCAGCAAGGAGAGCCACAGGTTGTTGCGCGACTCGTCGCGCGTGGCGTACCTGCGCGTGCCGAAGCGGTGCGACAGGGAATTGATGAAGAACGTGGCATGGTAGAGCACCGTCGTTGAGACGAAGAAGCCCCAGACCAGCAGTTGCCCGCCGCTGGTCTGCAGGCCCGGAGCCAGACGCGCCAGCGCCGCGCCCGCGCCGAACAGCAGCGCCCCGAGCGCAAAAGGGACCAGCAGGTCGAAACGATCCAGGAAACGCAACTCGGGAAAGCGCGCCAGGTCCTGCACGCGCTCCTGCCGTATCGCAAAACTGCGTTGCGCAAGGAACCATCCCAGGTGGCTCCACCAGAAGCCGTGCTGGCGCGCCGAGTGCGGATCGCCCGGTGTATCCGAATGCACATGATGGTGGCGATGGTGCGACGCCCACCACAGCGGGCCGCGTTGGGCGCTGGAGGCGCCGATGAGCGCGAACAGGAACTGCATGGCGCGCGAGGCCTGGAAGGCGCGATGCGAAAAGTAGCGGTGGTAAAAGCCGGTGATGGCGAACATCCGCAGCGCATACAAAAACATTGCCGTCCCCAGCGCCGTCCAGCTGAAGCCGACCAGCAGCACGCCGGCGCAGCCCGCATGGATGCCGATGAACGGCAGCACGCGCAGCCAGTCGATGCGCCTGCCGGTGCCCGCTCCCTCACCCGGAACAACGGGCACGGCCCCCGAATCAAACCACAGCGCAACGCTGGTGAGGAGCCGGGCCGTGCGCGAGCTCGAAGTAACCGTGGTGGGCGCTCTCAGTTCCATCGCTGTGGCACTTTCCTGATCCTGGTGATGTCGTAGCCCTGGGCAGCCAGGAACGTCACCCGTTCCTGGTATTGCTGCTCGGAAATTACCGGCGTGCGCGCCATGATCCAGGCGTAGTCGCGCTTCTCGCGCGCGATCACCACCAGCGAATAGTCCTCGGCCAGCCAGGCGATGCGGTAATCGGCCTTGATCGGCCAGATGAACTGCATGTCCCACACGGCATTGCTCTGCCGGTCGACCACGAAGCCGCGCGGGTGATAGCGCTTTTGCCTGCCGTCGAAGCCGTTGTCGAGGAAGGTGAAGGTGGTTGCGATGCTGCCGTCGGCGTCCAGCCCATACGACTCCACCGCATTGAAGGCCGTCGTCTCGATGAAGGTCGGAATGCTCGCGATCACGTACCAATCCCCCATGAAGCGCGACAGGTCGACCCTGGACACGATCGCTACGGGTGTCGCGGGCACAGCCTGGCACCCGGCCAGAAGCGCGGTGCAGGTGGCAATAATGACGGTTGATATTTTCATCGGGAGCATGCGCATCATTCGATCTGGTAGCGCAGCCGGCGCCCGCCCTCGAGCGTCGACTCCAGTGCCAGCCACTCGCGCGATGCGGAGTACCAGATATCGATGGGGTTCTTGCTTCCGGCGATGCGGTAGCGCCGCGCCGTCACCGGGACGCCGCGCACCACGATGCGTTCGTCGCCTGAATCGCTGATCTTCACCGCTTCGTGCTCGCCGGTCTGCGCGTTCAACAGGCGCTCCTGCTTCAGCAGCGCGGGATTCCAGTAGGCGAAGCTCATCACGCAGCCATCCAGCGGCTGGCGGCCCGAGCCAGTGGAGACTGCCAATCCATTGCCTTGTTGTGCCGAGGCGGCGAACGTGGCAGCGGCGTCAACCGAAAGCTTCTTGCCGTCATCATCGGTACGCGCAGTCATCCCGGTCAGGCAGTTCCCGCGCCAACGTTCCACCGCCGTGTGGGCATAGCGATAGGCAGAGATGAACAGCAGCTTCACCTCGAAGCGCGCCTCGCTGCGCAGCTCGGCATCTTCACCGTCGCGCCGCAAGGTGAAGCGATGCTGCCCGATGGGCGAATCATTGAGGAACACGCGAAAGTTCCATGCGTGCTCCTCAGGAGCCGCGATGACCGACGGATGCAGGGCGGTCGTGGTCAGTGCCAAGGCGAGACAGGCAAGATAACGGCGCAGCATGGCGTCAGGCCCGTCCCGGCCCGGGTGCCCGGCTGGCGCCACGCCTGGACGGACCGGGAAAAAAGGCATTGGTTGCCGCGACGTACTCGCGATATCCCGGCCGCCGCTGGGCGATGTCCTTTTCCAGCAAGACGACGCCAGACACCTTGAGCAGCAACAGCGACATCAGCAAGGGTGAAACCAGGAAAATGGCGGCGGACGCGACTCCGCCCGCCGCAGAAAGCGCGACCAGATAGAAGCCCCACCACACGCAGAATTCGCCGAAATAATTGGGATGGCGCGAATAACGCCAAAGGCCCCGGTCCATGACGCGGCCCTCGTTCCCGGACTGAGCGCGAAAGCGCCCCAACTGGAGGTCAGCCAGGGTTTCAATCAGGATCCCGGAAGCCGCCAGCAGCAAGCCAGCGACATCCAGCCAACCCATGGCTGCCTGGCCGGACACCGATGCGTAGAGCGACAACGACACCATCCAGGCGAGCACGGCCTGCAGCGCAAACACCAGGTAGACACTCTTCCATGCGAACCCGGGCTGGTTGCGAGCGCGGATCGTCTGGTAGCGATGATCCTCGGGCTCCCCCCAGCCGCGCCAGATGATGTGAGCGGACAGGCGGATCGCCCAAACCACGATCAACGCCAGCACCCAGGCAGCGCGCTCTCCGGCACCGGGCGCGGCCAGCGCATAGGTGATCGCGCCCGCGAGCAGCATGAGCGACCAAACGGCATCCACGATGCTCACGTCACGCTTCGCGACGCTGACCAGCCAGGTGCCGAAGGCTAGCGCCAGCATCACCACCAAGCCGGCCAGCAAGGCTCCCCCTGAAGCGGGCAGCACCGGGATCAGGCCGTTCACTGCGCCGCCCCCGAGGCCGGCCTGCACCAGCGCCGTGCCAGCGCGAGGAGCGCCGGCGTGAGGAGAGCCCAGCCCGCGGCCAGCATCGAAGCGAACATCAGCGGGTCGACGATCTCCAGCGCCCCCAGCCGCGCCCCCGCCCAATAGGATGCCGGGCCCGACAGACCGCCAAGCACGGCCGCCAGCAGCCAACGCCCCTGCAGCCAGCTGAGCGACACGTTGAGGGTACTGGCGAACAATGCCCACAAGGCAAGAATCCATGGCGGCGGCAAGCCTGGCACCAGCGACCCGACGGGATACTGCAAAGCACCCGAAGCGAGCAGGAGCGTTTCCCACACCGCTCCTGCCAGCAGCGCCAACGCGATGAACCCTGCCTCCGCCGCGGGCCGCGCCGACCAGGCGACGTTTCCGGCCACGATGACGATGGCAACCAGGACACCCAGCCAGGAATGACCGTGGGCCGCCCCCAGCACACAGGAGAACCAACCGACCTGGAAGGCCACGAAATTGACGCCATTGCGCACCGTGCTGCCGGATTGCGTCTGCGCGAAGTTCACTGCGGCACTCATGTCAGTTGCGGCGCTCGAACAAGTAGTGGCTCACCCACCACACCTGGCCATCCTGGTAGCCGAACAGTTCGGCGCACGACATGAAGAATATGCGCCAGCGCGTCCACCAGCGGGCCGCGTGCGCCTGCCCGTAGGTGCTCGCCAGGATCGGCATGATGGTTACGCGCCGGGCGTCCATGTTGGCGAGCCAGGCATTGGCGGTACGCTCGTAATGCGTCCCGTCCCAGCGCCATTGCCGCAACAGCTTCAGATCGTCCTGGAAGCGCAGCGCCAGGTCGTCGCTGGGCATCATGCCGCCGGAGAAGAAGTAGCGGCTCATCCAGTCGTCCGGCCCCTCCACATCGAACGGGTACGGTACGTTGCGGTGGCAGAACACGTGCATGAACAACTGCCCGCCCGGCCGCAGCCACTGCGCCACGCGGGCGAACAGTACCTGCCAATTGCGCATGTGTTCGAACATTTCCACCGACACCACGCGGTCGAACTGGCCGGCCGGCGCAAAGGCGTTCATGTCGGCGGTCACCACCTCCACATTGCGCAGCCCGCGCCGGGCCGCTTCAGCCTCGATATGCGCGCGCTGCGAGGCCGAATTGGAGACAGCGGTGATGCGCGCGCCCGGGTAGTGCGAACCCATCCACAGCGTCAACGAACCCCACCCGCATCCCAGCTCGAGGATGTCCATGCCGTCGGCCAGGCCCGCCCGCTCGCAAGTGGCGCGCAGGGCCTCGTCTTCGGCGCTGTCCAGCGACTCCACGCCCGGCGGCCACAGGCAGGCGCTGTACTTTCGATGGCGACCGAGCACCTGCGCGAAGAACTCCGCGGGGACTTCATAGTGCTGCTCGTTGGCCTTCTCCGGCAGCGGGGCCACATCCGAGCTGTTCATCCCGGCCATGAAATGCGTGGTGCGCGAGGCGGCAGCATCGCAATCAGACGCCTGCAACTGCGCCAGGCGCACGCGCAACAGGCGCCGTATGCCCTGCCTGATGGCGACATCAGGCAACAGGCCATGCTCGGCAAGGTCAATGGCCCGTTGGGTGGCAATCGTCATGGCGCATCTCCTTTGCAATCTCGCGCCGGGTTGCCTGCGCTCCTGGTTGTCATGGGCGCGCGCTTCATGCGTACACCGCCTTGGAATGCTGCTCGCGCCATTGCGTGAGCACCGCGGGAATGACATCCAGCGACGCAATCATGGTGACGCCGGCCACAGGTTCCTTCATGCCCGACCATAACCCGCCTCCTGCCCATATTCCGATAGAGCGGTCGAGGCGTTTGCGCAAATCGACCACCGCTGCGCGGGCTTCGCGCAGCCGGATCGCCGAACTGAATGATAGTCCTACCACGTCGACGCGATGCGCCTTGGCCGCAAGCACGATGTCCCGCGCCGGCGTCTGCGGGCCAAGCGAAAGGCACTCAGCGCCCTCCACTGCCAGGCAGGCCTGCGCCATTAAGAGGCCGATCTGGTGCTGCTCCCCGGGCAACGTCGTCAGCAACAGGCGCGGGGCGCGGGTCATGCGCGGTGCGCTGGCCAGCGCCTGCCGCAGCACGTGCTGCACCTGCTCCGAATACAGGTGCTCTTCGTAGACTTCCAGTTCGCCGCGCGTCCAGGCCTCGCCCACGCCCACGTTCAGGGGTGCCACCACGTCGACGACAAAGCGCTGCAGGCCGAGGCGCATCAAGTCATGGGCGAGCTGCCTTTGCAGGACACCGGCTTCGCGCGCCCTGATGAGCGGCAGGTACTCCAACAGTGGCGATGGCTCGCCGGAGCGGCCGCCGCGCTCCACCCTCAACGCACCGAAGCGCTCCGACAACTGTGCCAGGGTCGCGTTGACCAGATTGCCCGGGCGCATCCCGCCATCCATCAAGCGGCGGATCACGCGCAGTTTTTCCACTTGCTCGGGCGGGTAGACGCGCTCGCCATTACCATCGCGCAGAGGCTTGGGAAACCCGTAACGGCGCTCCCACACCCGCAGGGTGTCCTTGGCCAGTCCGGTCTCCCGCTCGACACGGCCAATGGCCGTCAGCAGGAGGGGCTTGGTTCGCTTTGGTGCAATAGTTGTCTTGGACAATTATGATCTTTCTGAACGAGCGGTAGGCACACGTAATGTAGACAGGTTGCATGTTCTAAAGTTTTTGTCTAGGACAAATATTTCCTAAGGATTAGCCCGGGACAGGCGACAGTGCGCGTCTCCGGTTGGTTTTCATGCGATTTCAGTCGGTTGCCAGCGCCTGTCGCGCGATGCATACACGCTGCGCCCGCTTCCCGCGCTGCTTTTTTCGTACAATGACCCAATTTGAACGGCGGCAGTGCAGGCTCGTCAGGGCTCGCCCGCATCGAGCCGCCGCTCATCCCTTTTCACATCGCAAGGAGCAGCAACATGGCAAGACTGGGCATGGTCGTTGACGCCGACGGGCATTACGCGGAAATTCCCTCGGAATGGGCGGCGCACATGCCGCTGCGGCATCGCGGCGCAGTTCCCAAGCTCGCCATCGAGAAGGACGGACGCGAGCGCTTCACCATCGGCGACCTGTGGGTGGCCCCGCAGCGATCGAGCGGCAATTCCGGCAACCTCGCCGGCAACCAGATGGGCAAGATGGGGTTCGGCGACGGCCTGAACCCGCGCATTCGTGGCTCAAGAAAGCCCATCGTACAGGGCCGGCGGCTCGCGCAGGCACACCCGGGCGCAAGCAACCCGCAGGCGCGCCTGAAGTTCATGGACGAGGAAGGCATCAGCGTGAGCGTGCTCTATCCGACGCTGGGCCTGGCGTCGATCCCCGGCATCAAGGACGTGAAGGTCGGGTCGTTCGTCGCCTCCGCGCTCAACGACTGGGTGGTCGAGCGCTTCTGCTCCGCCGATCCTGAACGACTCCTACCGGTGGCGACCATCCCGCTGCACGATCCGAAATACGCCGTCGCAGAACTGGAGCGCTGCGTGAAAAAACTGGGCATGCGCGCCGCCTGGGTGGCGCCCTCGCCCACCATGGGCCGCACCATCGACGACCCGGCCAACGACCCGGTGTGGAAGAAGGCCTCCGACCTTGGTATCCCGATGACCACGCACCACGGCAGCGGCGGCGGCGGGTTGAAGGCGCTCGGGCGCGACCGCAACAAGACCTGGCTCGGGGCGCATGCCATGGGCCATTCCTTCGAGGCCATGGCGGCCATCGTCGGGCTCTACACCAGCGGCGTGTTCCAGCGTTTCCCGAAACTGCGCTGGGGATTCATGGAAGCCGGCACCGGCTGGCTGCCGTTCTGGCTGCACCAGGTACACGAACACGCGGAACGCATGGAGCACCTGATCCCGGACGTGAAACTGGGCAAGGATATCAACGATCATTTCCACGGCCGCTTCATCGTCACCGCCGAAGCCGACGACCTGTTCATCAACAACGCCATGGATGCCGCCGGCGACAATGCCGTGGTATGGGCGAGCGACTTTCCGCATTTCGACTGCTCGCTGCCTGGCCTGGCCGACGAATTGCGCGGCCGGACCGATCTCTCGGCCAAGCGCATGAAGATGCTCGGCGTGGACAACGCCATCGAGTTCTTCGACATCAAGGTGCCGAAGATCCGGCGCGCAAAGAAGTAGTTCTCGACTTCGCGCCATCGGAAACACGCGGGGCTCGTCACTCAGGTGACGAGCCCCGTTGTCGTATGGCCTTCTACACGTCGTTCGCTACGACTTGACCTTCGGAATCACTTCCTTCGAGAAACGCTTGTAGACGGCATTGATTTCGTCATCCGAGCCATGATGGCTGGCGTTGAACAACAGCACGATGCGCTCGATGCCGAGTTCGAATAGCTCGATCAAGCGCTCCGCCGCCACCGAGGACGGGCCGATGATGGCGTGCTTGTCCATGAACCAGTCGGGCAGGAGGCCCGCCTGGTTGCTTGTCGTCACCGAGTGGCGCGTCATGTCGTAGCCATCGTGCAGGTTCTTGAAAATGGGCGCGTCCTCGGTGTCCACCGGGCCGATGGGCGTGCGGTGCATGACCGAAAAACGCGTCGAAACCGCCACCACACCCGCAATGCGACGCCTGGCGCGGTCGAGGTCGTCATCCAGGCCCAGGCCCACCATGGCGCCAAAGGAAATGGCATTCGGGTCAAGGCCGGCCTTGCGGCGCTCCTCGCGCGCGAGGTCCATTGCCCATTTGATGCGGCTGGGCTGCGCGCCCACGGCGAAGGTCACCTGATCGCCCAGGCGCGCCCCAACCGAGATGATCTTCGGGCCGGTTGCGTAGACATCCACAGGCACTTTCGGCATATTGCCCGGCAGCCACTGCATTTTGCTGAACTCGGGCACCTTGCCGATGTGCAGTTCCTCGGCGCGGCGGATGTCCGTGCGCGGGCCGCCCATGGCGGCATTGACGTCCTCGAACGACACTTCCTTGCCGGCGAGGTAGCGCTGCAGCACGTCCACGTATTTCTCGAACACCGGAACCGGCACCGGCGCCATGCCGATGTGCGCCAGCGCCGAGTCGCCTCGCGCAATGCCCACGTAGGCGCGCCCGCCGGTGGCCAGTTGCACCGCCCCGAACGCGGAAGCCATCACGGCCGGGTGACGCGTGACCGGGTTGGTGACGCCGGTGCTGAACTTGAGCGTCTTGGTCACTGCCGCAGCAATGCCCATGCACACGAAGGGATCGGAATAGCGGTTCTGCGAATCGCCGAAATTGCGACCGTCGAAGCCCTCGTCCTCTCGCCGGCGCACCAGATCCGCGATGGTGTCCGCATAGTTGAACGCCGTGCCATCCCACAACTCACGCTTGGGCTTGCCTGCCGATGTGCCTTCTGCCATGTTCCCTCCTCGTTGTTTGCCTGGTTGACTCCGTTCCCCGGACGCGACCGATTGTATGTGATGGGCGCACACGTGTCCTCGCACATTACGGAAACCCTGCGCACGAGGAATGATTCGCGTAACATTTCCGCATCGCCAACCACAGGAATCCCCATGCGTAAAACCTTGCACCGCTTCACGATGACCGCCCTGGCCGCCTTCGCACTCCTTGCCTCGGCGAGCGTTGCAGCACAGGACTTCCCGAACAAGCCGATCCGCATCATCGTGCCCTATCTCCCGGGCGGCGTGGTCGACATCCTCGGGCGCACCCTCGCCAACGGCATGCCCAAGTTGCTCGGGCAAAGCGTAATCGTCGAAAACAAACCAGGCGCGGGCGGCGCCATCGGCACGGAGTACGTAGTCAAGTCGGTACCCGCCGACGGCTACACCCTGGTTGTCACTTCGCCCGGAATCCCGGTCTACCCAATCTTCAACAAAATGACCTGGGATCCCGTGAAGGACCTGAACCACATCTCGATCCTCGTGGACGGCCAGCTCGTCATGTGGACCAACCAGCAGGCGCCCTACAACAACTTCAACGAGATGATCGCGTATGCCAAGGCCAACCCCGGCAGAATGGCCTTCGGCGCACCCGGCCTGCAGAGCAACATCACAATGTTCATCGAGGGCATGAAACAGAAGTTCGGCGTGGATGTGATCATCGCGCCCTTCAAAGGGACTGCGGAAACACGCGTGGCAGTCATTACGAACTCCATCCAGGTCGGCACCAACGACATTGGGACTGCAACGCAGGAATACCAGGCCGGCCGAGGAAAACCGCTCGCCGTCACCGGCCCGCGCCGGGTCCCCGCATTCCCCAATGTCGCGACCTTCGCCGAACTCGGGCACAACGATTTCATATTCTCCTTCTGGCTAGGACTTGCCGCGCCGGCCGCCACGCCGGCTCCTATCGTGAGCAAGATCTCCAATGCCGTGATGAGCATCATGCAGACACCGGAGGCCAAGGACGCCATGGCGAAGTCGGGCCTGGATATCGTCGCGACAACCCCCGAAGGCGCCACCAAGCGCATCTATTCGGAGGCTGCATTCTTCACTACCGTGGCGCAAAAGGCGGGGATCAAGCCGCAGTAACTCAACAAATCAACGGGTCTTCGGGACCCAGCGGGGGAACGCAAGATGTCGAACATCAAGGCCGGACTCACCAAGCAGGAACTATTTGCCCTCGAAGCCCCCGCCATCTCGCCGCCGCTCGACTACGAAACCATCGATGGCGACGGGCACACGGTGCTGCTCAAGACCGACTGGTGGAAGCCCTACCTGCCGAAAAAATGGGCCGATTGGGCACCGCAGGTGATCGACGGCGTGTGGCACGCCGAGGGGCGCAGCATCGGCTACTACACCCCCCTGCCCTCCACCAACAAGACCACCGGCAACACGCCCGCACTGGGTTCGCCCAGCGCCTGGCGCCTAAAGGACTTGTCCGAGATTTCGCTGGATGACGCACAAAAGCGCGGCGGCATGAACCCGGTGGACCGCCTTGCCGCCATGGATGCGGATGGCATCGACGTCGCCTACCTGTACCCGAGCACCATGCTCAGCATCCCGTGGACGCTACACAGCTCGGCCTTCGCCAATGCCCTGTGCGCGGCCCACAACGACTGGCTCTACGATTTCTGCGCCACCGACCCGCATCGCCTGCGCGGCGTGGCCACCATCACGCCACACGACATGATCCTGGCGGTGGAAGAACTCGAACGCGTGAAGAAAAAGGGCTTCCAGGCGGTCATGGTGCGGCCCAACACCTGCCTTGGCATCAACATCGACCATCCCAATTACGAGCGCTTCTGGGCCGCGGCACAGGACCTCGACATCGCTATCGGAATCCACGAGGGCTTCAGCCAGAGCAGCCCCGCCATGCCGCGCCTCGGGCAGGAGCGCACGCACAACTTCCTGCAGCTACACGCCTTCGAGCACCCGGTCGAGCACATGATGGCCGTCATGCTCATGACCACCGGCGGCATCATGCACCGCTACCCGAAGTTGCGCGTCGGGTTTCTCGAGAACGGCGCGGGCTGGGCCGGCTTCTGGCTGCATCACCTCGACGAGCACTACGAAAAGCTCGGCCGCTTCTATCCCGACCTGCCTCCGGAGAAACCCAGCTTTTATTTCAAGCGACAATGCTTCCTCGGCGTGGAACCCGATTACGAACAGATCGGGCACCTCATCGACTGCGGGCTCGAGGACACGCTGGTGTTCTCCTCGGACTTTCCACATTTCGATTCAATCTATCCCGGGTCGGTTGCCGCCTGCGCCAATCGCACCGACCTCACGGCTGCGCAAAAAAAGAAGATCCTGCGCACCAATTCGCTGCGGTTCTACAACGTATCCAACTGACGGCGCAGCGCCGGGGGGGGGCCGCCAAATACTTCCACGGTGGCAGCATTCCTTGCGCTGATATCCGAGTGACAATCCATTTATTATTAAATTGTCAATATTTATTCGGGAGGGCAGCATGCGGAAAACGCATTTTCTGCGGGGATGGATTCACGGCCTGGGTGTCGGCCCGGTCGGATCCACGCCGGACGAGCAGATCGCGTCTATGAGAGTGAAATCCGGCTGTGGTCGGAGGCGGCGAAGATTTCCAATTTCCGCCCCTAGTTCAACGGCTTGAGAATGCGCTTGAGACCACGCAGATCGATGATGGAAATGTACTTTTGCCGCACCTCGATCAGTCCCCTCTCATGGAATCGGGTGAAGATCCTGCTGACTGTTTCCAGCTTGAGTCCGATATAGCTGCCGATCTCCTGCCGCGTCATGCGCAAGATGAACTCCGATCCGGAATAGCCCCTCACCATGAAGCGCTCGGACAGGTTGATGAGGAAGGTGGCAAGCCTTTCCTGCGCGTGCAATGATCCGAGCAGCAGCATCATGTCGTGGGTGCGCGCAATTTCATAGACAAGAATTTCCTGCATGCGCTGCTGTACCTGCGGGACCGATCGACCGATCTTCTCGAGCTGCGCATAGGAAATCGCATAGACTTCGCTGTCTTCTAGCGCCACCGCGCTGTGCTTGTAGTGCTGCTGACCCAACCCATCCAGGCCCAGAATCTCCCGCGACATGTGGAACCCGGTAACTTGGTCATGCCCCTCGACGTCGCCGAAGCTGGTCTTGAGGAAGCCGCAGCGGATCGAATACAGGCACTTGAAGGCATCGCTCGGGCGATACAGGAACGCACCGCGATCAAGCTTTCGCAGCGCGGGCTTGTAGCCGCCCTCGAACGCCATAGAGGCGATGTCGCAGGCAACGTGCTGCTGGCGCACCTGGGATTGCAACTGGCTGCGATCCGGAAACAGCTCGGTCACATTGTCGTAAGTAGCTGTGCCCATTTTTTCCATCAAGGTGCACCTTTTGGAAGTGACTTCGAATGCGGCTTGCGCCTGGCTAAAGAACCCGCGATCCGATGGGCTTCTTCAAGAATCATTGATTCGATCTATCACTGACGAGTGAGCGGCACGCTTTCGGGCCATCGCTTCGGCCCGTTGGCACAGCGCCTGCTGGGCGCGCAGCCCAAGCAGCACTCCCGACCCAAAGGGGATTTCACCTTTGGAAAGACTAATCGCCTCGCGCTCCATCCTCATAGGAACAACGGCAGCATGTTCTGCATTGACATCTTTCATGGCCGTGTCTTTCTGGCGATTCAAAGTAGGTGATTGAAGCTGAACAAACGACGATAGCGTCTTTGACCGTGACAACAAATATCGGACAAATGTTTATTTAGGTGCCGATTACAAAAACCATAGGGCACCGGCAACCAGAGGCAAGAAGGTTTGTAAATCCCATGGCGGCGCAAGCTCTGGGCCGCGACAGCCGCCGGAAAGAAACGCTCCGGTGCAAAGTTCCTAGTGCATGGGCGGGAAACCAGCGCGATACGTGCGGAACGCCGTATCAAAACAGCTTAACTTCAAGACCTCGAAGCCCTCGGCATGGCTATCGGTCGGGTCTAATACCCGGATGCCCTTGGAACTCCAGAACCGATGGCGTGAGGACACTCGCCACTATGTCTGCTGGTCTGAAGACAACCGCGCTGTAAACAGTAATTACGTTTATTTATCATGGCCTTACCACCACCCGCTGGCTGACATAATTCAGTCACTCAAGTTCACCGCTCATCAGTCGAGTAATTAAGGAGTGGCCCACACCCAGCAACCGAACCTTGACCTCCCAAGCCCCCCCAAACACCTAATGTCGTGGATTTCTGCCCTTTCTCCCACCAACTTTGCAAGCCTCTCGGGCGCAAGGATTGCCGCACTGCGGACGGAGGACTTTAAGGCGCTCTCCAAAGCCCAGCTTGGAGCCATGACAGCCGATCAGATCGGTGCCATTGAGCCAGTCGATATGGCCGCATTGACGGCAGACAAGATAGCCGCCTTCAGACCACAGGCTCTTGCAGATGGCTTGGTGATTTACGAAAACACTAACCAAGCTGCCCTAACGGCCCTAACAGCCAAACAAATTGCCGGCCTGACCAGCGCCCAGATTAACAAGTTCAGCGCTGGAGTGGTCACGCCTCTTCTGCCGAAGATGACGGCTACCCAGATTGGCAGCATTTCCACAACAACTATTCCCGGCCTTGGTTCATCAATCTTTACGAGCTTGAGTGCTGCGGTAGGTGGATTCACGAGTGCGCAAAAAGCCACATTCTCCATTAGCCAAGCTGCCGCATTCAATGTTGAGCAGCTTAAAAACATTGGCCGGATGACCCCTGCGCAGATCAGTGCCATCGATCAATCCACGATCGGTAGCATTGGGGTCAGCGCATTGCAGACCTTGAATGAAAAACAGCTTAATGCTTTCACAACCGCCCAGATAACTCAACTAACCACGACCCAAATCGGCGGCCTGAAATCGGAGCAGATCACCAAGCTATCTGCTGCGTGGTTGAACAAACTGACGACTGGTCAGCTACAAAGCTTGGGAACGCCAGCCATCAAGGCATTGACGCTGTCCCAACTCAAGGAAATCGATGCCAGCCATGTGACGGCGCTATCCGGAACACAAGTCGCAAACCTGAGCGGTGCGCAGCTAGGCGCCCTCTCGGCTAATCAAATCGCCGCCATCGACGCGGCCGACATTGATGCGATGAGCGCAGCGCAGTTCGGCGTCTTGAAGCAAAGCCAATTACAGGCCTTGACCGTGCAGCAAATGGGTCACGTGAACGTGGCCAAGGCTCAGTCGATCGCCCCGAAATATCTGGCCAGCTTGAGTTACCAGCAAATCGCCGCCTTTGACAACAACACGGTGGCCCACCTGAGCGGCGCACAACTCGCGGCGCTAACCCCGGCACAGATCGCCAATGGGCTGAATGCCGACAAGATTGCTGCGCTCAGCTCCAGTCAGATAAAAGCGTTTAACAGCGCCCAGATCCAAGCACTAACCAACCCCGAAGTCGCCGCACTCTCCATAGGAGACTTGAGTGCTCTCTCCAACTCACAATTGACCGCTTTTAAGGTGAATCAACTAGCCAACGGCTTCACCAGCGGCCAAATCGACTGGATTTCGGGCAACAAGCTCGACGCTGGCTTCTCGTCAGTGCAGTTGAACAAGATCATTGAGCGCCAGAATATCGCCGACAACGCCCCGACGGTGGCCCATCCCATCGCCGACAAGAGCGCTACCGAGGACTCCGCTTTCTCGTTCCAGTTTGCCACCAACACCTTTACCGACATCACCAAGAATGACCAGCTGACTTACACAGCCACCAAGGCCGACGGATCGGCACTACCGAGCTGGCTCACCTTCAACGCCTCCACCGGTACGTTCTCAGGAACACCGGCGAACGCTAATGTGGGCGATCTGAACCTCAAGGTCACCGCCACCGATGTCGCAGGTGCATCAGTCAGCAGTGCGTTCAAGATCACAGTGGCCAATGTGAATGACGCACCCACGGTGGCTAACGCCATCGCCGATCAGGCCGCCACACAAGGCTCGTCCTTCTCCTTCGTGGTTCCCAGCAATGCTTTTGCCGATGTCGACAGCGGCGACCACATGACTTACACAGCCACCAAGGCCGACGGATCAGCACTACCGAGCTGGCTCACCTTCAACGCCTCCACCGGTACGTTCTCAGGAGCACCGGCGAACGCTAATGTGGGCGATCTGAACCTCAAGGTTACCGCCACCGATGTGGCTGGTGTATCAGTCAGCAGTGCGTTCAAGAT
>CANJRC010000025.1 GCA_947476535.1 Betaproteobacteria bacterium | reverse complement strand
TTAGATGGTATTGGGCTTCGATGCCGTCCTGGCTTGCAAACTCGGCATCCCCGGACCATACGCCATCGCGTTCGGCAGCAGCTAACGCCTCTTGGGAAAGGATCAGCCGCGCCCCCGCCCGCTGCCCCTTGAAGCCGATGAAAGTCAGACCTGACAGTTCCTGCTGCTCATCCATCCCCAGCATCTTGCGCCCGACTGTGTTGAGATAAATCGGTTTCCCGGTGGGGTCGGTCATTGAGGCCAACAGCGGGGCCTTGTCCAGTATCTCTCGCTTGCGTAATCGAACCATTTCTGAAACGCCCTCAACCTCATCGACGCGACGGTTGAGAAGCTGTGCTTTACGCTGGGACTGCTCCTCACGGCTTGTCAAGTCAGTCACGTCGTCCATAATCACGACGGCGAAACGATCCCCCTCAGACGTCCCTTGCCCCCAAACCGGCAGCGTGATGCGAATCTCAAAATGCCGCTCAAGCACTGTGTCCCAGAAACAGCACTTCGTGTGTCTTTCCGTGCCCCATTTCCCCAGGGTTCGTTGCAGGCACAGGGCCAGGCAACACCCCGGATCGTCGCAGTTCTTATGCAACACGTCGTGCAGATCAGTGCCTCTTACTTCATCGACATCACCCAGCTGCCAGCGCGCCAGTGTGCGATTGACCCTGGCCACACGGCCGTCATTCGCCACAAGGCAGATCAACTGCGGCAGATCATCGACTGCCAGTAACCACTGCTGGTCTACCTGCTCCAGCGTCACTACCTTCTCGGCACTAATGAGACTCAATATCATCTCCATAGAAGCAAAAGGCTAGACATCGAACAATTGCTGAACGATCTAACAACTTTTCCACGCCCTACGAACGACGCATGTGGCGGCGGGCCGCCGGCCTATTCAAAATCCCATATCGAATCAACAAAACTTGTGACCTACCACGTTACAGAAGAAATCCCCACGCGCTGCCTTATTAAAACCCGCAGGCTTTATACAGACTGCAGATCCAGTGTAGTGGCGACTACCCCTTGCTTCACTCAGTTATATCACTTGAACTAGTCTACGTATTAACCCGCATTTCCATCACTTCAACCAAAGCACATACTACTCCGCACTCATCAACCTCACATCGTCTTCTATTGGCGACTCCTGTGCGTTCGTGTCGCCAGACGTTCCCGTTGAGCGGCCCGCCCTCAACGCTTGCAGCGCTCAAATCACGCCGTCCTGCCGTTGGACCAAACCCGCGCTCGGATCGGAAGCGGAACTGGAGTCACCGGAAAGCAGGCCTTTGCCAATTGCGAACGCCGTCAGCATCGACGCGTTATGCAAGTCGAGCTTGCGCATGAGATTGGAGCGGTGCTTCTCCACTGTCTTGATGCTGAGGCTGAGATAGGCAGCGATGATCTTGTTGGCACATCCCTCGGCAACCATCTTCAGCACCTGACGCTCACGACTGGTAACAGACTCCCACGCAAAGGCAAGACTGGCACTCTTGCCACCGGCTAAAAAGACCCTGACCACTTTGTTCGAAATATCCGGACTCAGATAGGTCTTGCCGCTCAACACGCTGCGAATGGCAATGCACAATTCCTCGTGTGTCGCATCCTTCAGGATGTAGCCGTTTGCCCCCGCTTTCAGACTCTCGTGTATGTACTCTTCGGAGCGGTGCAGGGTAAGAACCAGGATTCCCACCTGTGGGTAGCGTTCCTTGATCTGCGTAATGGCTTCCATGCCATTCATCTCAGGCATGGTCAGATCCATGAGGACAATCTCTGGAGACAATTCCTTGATCGCGCCAATTGCCTCTCGCCCATTGGCCGCCTCGCCAACCACTTCGAAATCTTGAATTTGGCACAATAAGGCACGCAGTCCAATCCGCAGCAGGGTATGGTCTTCGACGAGCAAGATGCGGTGTTTGGCGTTCAATTACGGCTCCTTATCTGCGCACGCGCGGCAGCGCTCCGGTTGGAATGGCGCCGACCTCGGAGGGCGCTGCTGCACCGCTGCTGGTCTGCACAAGGCTCGGACGAAACACCCACTCTGAGTATTTTTCCTTTCCCGCGAAGTCCCGGTCAGCCAGGCTGAATTCGGCTTGCTTGAGCGGCACCTGCGCCGACAGGCTATACACACCGGTGATGGCAAAGTCGGCGGATTTGACTAACCCCCAGTCGGTGTCACCCGTCATTGGGTCACGATAAATCTTGCGCAGATAGCGGCGCATGCCTGGAACC
The DNA here is from genome assembly GCA_947476535.1 of Betaproteobacteria bacterium. GTDB lineage: Bacteria > Pseudomonadota > Gammaproteobacteria > Burkholderiales > SG8-39 > CAIYPG01. The sequence continues at coordinate 39,276 of CANJRC010000025.1, read as the reverse complement.
CTTTGATCCCTGAGCAGGTCCTCCAAACGACGCGGATAGCCGCCCCCGTTGGCGCTGTACATCACGAGTGCTTTCCTGAACTCATTGCCGATGAAAAGCAACTCCCTCTCCTTTTCCCGCCTCTGGGCGACCAGCCACAGATCACTCGCCAGCGTCAGCGAAATGCCCAGGATCGCCGTCAGCGCCATCACGCCCATATAGGTGAATCCCGCCGCCGCCGCACGCGCAGTCGAGTACCGCGCCCACCGGCCTGCCGCAACCCGTGGTCCACCGGCCCTTGTTCGGACTGTGCCCAGATGCATCTTTACGCGGCGCATTCCCTACCAATCCTTGAATGGTTTGCCGTGACGGCCGGCGCCGGCGGCGCCGCTGTGGATGTCATAGATCAGGCCCTTGTCGGCATCCTCCGGGCTAACCGTGGTCCAGGAGCTGCTGCTGCCGGTGATCGGGTCGACCGGGACCGCGCGCAAATAGTGCATGCTGACCAGCGCATTCAGGGTGTCCGGGTACTTGCCGTTGTCGGCGTAATATTTGTCCAAGGCATCACGGGTCAGCGCAAGCGTCTGGAGCAGCACCGTTTCCTTGGACTTCTGCAGGCTGCCAAAGTAGAGCGGCGCGGACAGCGTGATCAGCAGGGCCACAATCACCATGACAACCATCAGCTCAATCAGCGTGAAGCCCAATGCCTGTCGGTGCCTTAGCGGCATAGGCCCTACCATTGCTTGTGTGGAACGCGATTGAGCCCAACGCTCCGGGATTTCGAATACACGTCGAAGACATCCCTCCCCTCGCTCGGCTCGTCGGCATCGCTGTCGTATCCGCGTACTCCCCAGGTCTGCTCCGGGGGACTGCCGGTGTCCAATGACATCGGATCGCGTGGGATGCGACGCAGGAATTGTATTCTTCGCTTCTGCGCGCTTCGGGCGTCATCGACCCCTTCCACCAGCACCCTCAGAGACGGCGGATACCCGGATGCATCCGCGCTCTTGAGTATCCGACCCTCGTCGAACGCCTGCTTGTAGGCGTCAATGCCCCTGCGGATCTCGCGCAGGGCGGCGCGCAGTTCCTGCTCGTTGTTACGCTGCACCACCAGCTCCACCGTCGGCACGGCAATTCCTGCCAGGACACCGACGATCGCCACGGTCACCACCAGTTCGATCAGCGTGAAGCCGCGCATTGCCCTGGAGACATTCATGATCATGGATCCAGCTTCACGGCATGCGCACTCGTCGGCGCAAAGGACAACTCCTCGCCCGACATGCCCGTGGGAGTCATCTGGATCACCGAGATTTCAGAGCGATCGGACGCTGCCAGCACCTCGAATGTGATTGCGGTTACGCTGCCCGAGCCACGCGCTCCCTGGTCGCCGCTGCCCACCAGTTGCAGCGAGATTTGGCCGCTGGATTGATTGAGGTCGCGGGTAAAGTTGGACGGAACATTCTGTTGCTTCAGGAATGTGCCCTCGATCGCGTCGACCGCCTTGAGCGCCACGGGGTCGAAACCAAGCAGGAGGTGCAGGTTGCGAACCGGCTGCCCGGCTTGAGCGGACAGCGTCACCGTAAACCTTTCGCCGACCTTGGCCTGTGCAGGCCCCTGCCAGTTGACGGAAATCGGCGACGCAGGCGCCAGAGTCGTCGCCGCACCGGGTCCGGACCTTGTCGGCAACGGGGTGGATCTGGCCGGCGGTAGGGTGCTGCCGCTCGGCATCGACACGGCGCCGACTTGCCTCAGTGCCAGAGGGGAGCTGCGAAGGTTGCTCTCGGTCCCAGTCCAGAATTCAATCAACTGCGCGTTCGGCAGTCGTGTCTTGCCGACAAGTCGCGGCGTGATCGACAGAACAATTTCGCTTTTTTGTTTGTTGTCGCTATGGGTCGAGAACAATCGTCCCAATACCGGCACTTCGCCCAGTCCCGGAACCATGATCCTTCCCTTTGACTCATTGTCCTGGATCAATCCTGCAAGCACCTGGGTTTCTCCATCCTTTAGCCGCAGGACTGTCGTCGTGTTCCGGGTATGGATAGCGTATGCGGTACTTGATCCGTTGGTCGTTGGAGTTTTGTCAGCGGTACTCACTTCCATGCTGAGTTTTATGCCGACTTCGCCGTCGGAGTGGATGTCCGGCTCCACTTCCAGCTTGAGACCGACTTCGAGGTATTGCACCGTCCCGGTCACCACCGGCAAACCGGTTGCCACCGGCGTGACCGCATTCGAGAACACGGGCAAGCGATCCCCGATATGCACTTTTGCCTTTTCCTTGTGGCGGACGCGGATACGTGGGCTTGCCAAAGTGTTGACATCTGAGTCGGTCAGGTCCGCGTTGATGGTCAGACTCGGGATGGGAGAGGCGAGCAGCCTGTCCCGGGTGAGTTGGCCAAGACTGCCCAATATCACACCCGTGGCAGTCCCTCCCGGTATGACGGGGGCACCAGTGGCGTCTCTGCCAATGGGCGCAACGGACAAGCCATTCGGAAATTGGATGCCAAGATTGGAGTCGCGCTTATGGGTAACCTCAAGCACTTCCACTTCGAGCATGACCTCGGGTTCGGCAATGTCCTGGTCGGCGATGATGTTCTCGGCGAGGCGGATGGCCTCCGGCGTGTCGCGCATGATCAGCGAATTGGTCTTTTCGTTGATGAACAGATCCCTTGTCTTGAGGATCGTCTTTATCATCGCCTGCATCTGCTTCACGTCGGCATTGACCAGATGGAAGCTCCGCACCTTGAGTTCCTGGTAATCCTTGAGCTTGGCCGGAGTGTTGGGGTAGATGAAGATGGTATTGTCCGAGAGCACTTTCTTTTCCAGCTGGTTCTGCATCAGGATCAGGTCCAGGGTGTCCTCCACCGTCGTGCCCGTCACAAAGATCGTGGTCTTCAAGTCGGCGCGCACGTCCTTGTCCAGCAGGATATTGATGCCGCTGGTCTTGGATATGGACTCCATTACCATCTTCAAGTTGGCGTCCCGGAACTGCAGTGTCACCGGCTTCCTGAAATTGGATCGCAGCAGCGGCACCAGGGTGAGCTCCTTGGCAGCGCGCTCATTGATCTGACGCTGCAGCTGGAGCGCCCTTCCCAAGTTAGGGTTTTCAAGGAAGACTTCCTTCAGCCGCGTCGAAGCCCCCTCCCCCTCCCCTTTGCTCAGCAGTTCCTGCGCTTGCGCAACGATGCGGATATGGCGCTGGTCCATGGCGATGGCCTCCAGGCCGTTAAGCGCCCGCGCGTTCTCCGGATGGATGCGCAGCGCCTGCCGATAGGCCGCCTCGGCCCGGTCGAATTGCTCCGCCCCGCGTTCGTTGTTACCTATGGTGACAAAACGATTGGAGCCATTTTCTCGCGCGCGCAGCAGGTCCTTGCGAATCTTCGGGTCGGTCGGGTCCTTGCTCTTCGCCTCCTCCAACTTGGCTACCGCGTCTTCGTAGCGGCCCTCGGCCAGCAACGCCAGTCCATCGCGATGAAATGCCTGACCGGCACAGCCGACCAACAACCAAAGAACGGCTCCCGCCGCCAGCCAATGCCGTCGACCAGTCATTTTGTGCCTTGTCATGTCGCTTCCCTTGTTCCGAAATGGCGTCGCCCGCCCGGATGCCTCGACACCGCCGCCAAGCTCCGTCTGCGAACGCCTGCTCACCCTGCACTTCCAATTGAAAGCGTTTGCTTGATATTGAGCGGCAAGTAGGTAAAAGCCATCGTCGCGCCGGCAATGCCGTCGATCCGGTAGGTGCCCTCGATGACATCGCCCGCACTGACCGCCAGCAGGCGTTCGCCCCGAACCAGAAAAATCACCGTCGATGCGGCGTCCTGAAATCTTCCTAGGTACGTAAATGGCAGCGGCGGCGCCGTGGGTACCGGCGCCGGCAGGGCCTGGGGCGCAGGTCGCGGCGGCGGCGCAGGCGGCGCTACATACCAGGACTTGCTCTCGAAAGCGTTGACCGGCTCATCGGTAATCGCTTCATGGCGCAGTTGGGCCAGATCGAGCTTCCCGGCATCCAGCGTGCCTTGCACTGGCGGCTTTGCCCTCTCGACCTGCGCCGCCGCTGCAATTTCCACGCTGCCGACTGCTTCACCTTCAGACGGACCGGTGGCCAGGAAAACCAGCGGAAGCAGGAGTGCCAGCAGTGCCCATTCACGCTTGGTCGGCATCCTCATGAATTCTTCCCGAGGAACACCACGAGCTTGATTTTCGCCTGCACCGTCGCATCACCGATTTTTCGACGATCGAATTGGATGCTGTCGAGTGACAACGCCGGGATCCCGGCCAATGCGCTGCGCAAAAACTTGCGGATCTGCGGATAGGTGCCTTGAACCGGAAGCGTCACTTGATAGCGCATCAACTCGCCGACGCTGTCGTTGAGCGCACGATATTCGCCGTGCTCTAGAACCAGCGTCTCCTGCCTGGCCGCGCCGAAGATCTTTTCCAGCAGGTCGGGCAGTTCCTTGGCCGGCGGGAATGCGCCATAAAAGGCGGCTAGTTTCTCCGCCGGGTCCTGAGGAACAGCCTGGTGAGAAACCTTGGTCTGTCGCTGCAATTGCATGTTTTCCCGCTGCAAGTCCGCTATCTGCACTTCTTGCGGATCCAGCGCGGACACGTAAAAGCCGCAAACGGCCACGAGCAGTGCGATTCCCAGGACGCCACTCAATCCCAGCACTGCGCCTCCGCGACCGAACAATGCATGCAGCCGATTCATGGCGTGTCTCCGAATGATGTTTTTTTGTGTGCATTCCAATCTGCGCTGAGCACGAAACGCACTGGCTGCTGCGGATCCTGCTTCTGCAATTCGTGGCTTTGCAGGTAGACATCAGCCAATGCCGGTCGTGTCTTCAGGAATCGCAAATAGCCCAGCACCGAGTCGAGGTTCTTGGCTTCACCGGCAATCTTTACGCGCCGCTTGTTGTTGTCGGACTCGATGCTGAGCAAGGCGACGTCCGGCAGGCCGGAGGCTTCCGCGCTGGCGAATAACTCTCCCCAAGGCAGCGTGAGCTGATGAAGGATATCGCTGGCATTCTTGAGCTCCGGCGCAAGCACCACCGGCCCGGCGCCTGTAGATGCCACGCGGCTTCTCTTCGATGAGGCAGCGGCAACCTGGCCAATGCGCGCCTTCTCCGCGGCGATCTGCTCCTCCTGCTGCATGTAGCGGGCGCCGCTGGCGCCGGCCGCGGCCAGGGCGACAGCCAATAGGCTGATTCCGGTCCAGCTGACGGCGAGAGCTCGACGTCGAAAATCCAGGTCAATGGCACGCATCCTGTCAGGCCCCGATCGCGACGGAATACGGCGAATCCACCCCGGGGGCCATCCCTGGCAGCACGGTCGGAAGCAGCCTGTTGATGCGCCACTTCCCCGCGTCGAGCGTGATCGGCTGTACAGTGTCCGGCGCGAACAACAGAACCTCGTCGCACTGCGTGTGGCTGCCGACCAGGCATTCCTCGCGGCTCAGCACGCCGGCCAGTTCCGGCTCCCAATCCGGGCCGACCTTGACGGTGCGTACGCTGTGCCACTGCCCCTCGCACAACAATGCGATGGACAACAAGCCCGGTTCGGCCACCACAAACCACGCCTGCCGACCGAGCAACTGGGCGCGCCAGCGATTGAAGCTGGCCATAAAATGCGGTCGCAGCGAGCGATAGTGTCTTCCTATCGGAGCCATGACCTTGGTCAGCGCCTGGACCAGCGCTACTTCCACACCGCAGGCGATCCGGGTGTTGCGCGTGCCTGACGGGTCCAGCCTGATTGCCCAGCCGTCCACCTGGCCGCCATGGATCCGCGAGAAACAGTGCCGCACAAATGCCAATTCCTCTTCGCCCGCGCCAAGCGCCTTGGTGTGGGGAACCAGCGTGTAGTGAACCAAACGATTCGACAGAACCAGCGTCACGCCGGCGCCCACCAAGGCACCGGCAGTCACCTGGGACGCCAGCGCGTCGACTACGGGTTGCCAAAGCGGCGTTCCGGCAGGGGCCGGACCAACGGGGATGATCTGCTTGTGCTTGAGGTGCCGGCGAAAGCGACCGCCGACCCGGGCAAGCAGCAACCGGTCCGGATAGAGAACCACACCGACCTGATCAGGCGACAAGAGTGACACGATTGATCTCCTGCAACGTTGATCTGCCCTGGCGCACCAGGTCGAGCGCCCCATCGCGCAAAAATCGCGTTCCGTGCCGCTGCGCCGCTTCGCGGATGAGACGCAGCGGTTCGCGCGCGACAATGAGTTCGCGGATTTCTTCGTTGAGGCGAAGGATCTCGCCGATCGCCTTGCGGCCCTTGAAACCGGTTCCGCGGCACTGCCCGCAGCCACGGCTGCGACGGAATTCGAAGCCCTGCACCTGCTCCTTGGACAGCCCTGACTCCGCCAGGACCCTGTCGTCCGGCTGGTCCTCGGTCAAGCAATGGGTGCAATTGACCCGCACCAGACGCTGGGCGAGGACGCCGTTTAGTGCCGACACGAACATATATGGGTCGACGCCCATGTGCGCAAAGCGCCCTATCACGTCGAACACGTTGTTGGCGTGAACAGTGGTAAACACCAGGTGGCCGGTCAATGCCGATTGCACTGCGATCTGCGCGGTTTCTCCGTCGCGTATTTCGCCCACCATGATCTTGTCCGGATCATGACGCAATATCGAGCGCAAGCCGCGCGCGAATGTGAGCCCCTTCTTCTCGTTCACCGGAATCTGCAGCACGCCTGGCAATTGGTATTCAACGGGGTCTTCGATGGTGATGATCTTGTCATGGCCATGGTTGATCTCGCTTATTGCCGCATACAGCGTGGTTGTCTTGCCGCTGCCGGTCGGTCCCGTCACCAGCAGCATGCCGTAGGGCTCTCTGGACAACCGTCGTACCTCGGCCAGGTTGCGCTCGTCGAAGCCGAGGTAATCCAGTCGCAAGCCCTTGATCTGGTCGCCTAGCGTCTTCTTGTCCAGAATCCGCACCACCGCGTCTTCGCCGAGGATGCTGGGCATGACGGAAACTCGGCAGTCCACCTCGCGCCCGCCAACGCCGATCTTGAAACGGCCGTCCTGGGGCACGCGACGTTCGGAGATATCGAGCTCCGACATCACCTTGATGCGGGATATGACCTGTTCCGCGAGCTCCCCGCCGGCCATTGAGCCGGCCGTGGTCAGTACGCCATCGACGCGGTACTTGATGACCAGACCGCCGGCATTGGTTTCGAGATGAATGTCGCTGGCCTCCAGTTTGAGCGCGTCATACAGGGTCGAGTGCACGAGTTTCACGATCTGACTCGTATCCTGACTGATGGTCTTGAAGGAAAGGTCTTCGACCACAACGCCGTCGCCGACGCTCGTGCGTGCACCGGGCAGCACACTGTCTATCGCACGCAGCGTTTCCTCGTGGCGCGCCAAGTACGCTGCCAGATCGGTGTGATGAACCACGCAGGGCGTAAACATGCCGGGGATACGCGACTCCGCCCAGATGTGCAGATCGCGGTCGAATGGGTCCGCCATGGCGAGCAGCAGCCCCCCGCCGGAGTCTCTGTACAGCGCGCAGCCGCGCTCGAGCGACGCGGCGAAGGGCAGCAAGTCAAAGGCCGGCTCCAGCGTGTGCAGGCTGGCCATCGTCAGCGCGCCATAGCCCAGCGTGCGCGCCAGCTCCTGGATAAATTCATCCTGCCCCAGCCCGCTGCGTTCTTCCAGGATGTCGATGACTCGCCGTTGCGTGCCCGCGGCCGCGGCCCGCGCCTCACGCAGCCGGTTGAAGTCGATGGCCAACCCTTGCGGGGCCTGCATGGCCCGCACCACGGCTGCATCCGCGAGCATGTTCATTGAAGGCTCCCCGCCAATTCGAAAATCGGGAGATACATCACCACCACGATGAGGCCGATCACGACGCCGATGACGGCCATCAGTAATGGCTCGAACAGGCGCGTGAACCACTCCACGAAGCGCGCCATTTCCTCGTCGTGGAAACTGGCGATCCGCTCCATCATTTTTCCCATCTGACCGGTGCGCTCACCCACCTGCAACAGGCGCAGCGCGACCGGAGTTGTCAGACCGTATTCCTCCATCGAGTGGGAGATGGACCTGCCCTCGTTGATCCTCGCCGCAGCGCCCTTCAATTGCACTTGCAACCCCGCCTGCAGCAAATCGGAGACCATTTTCAGGGCGTGGCCGACCGGGGTACCTCCACGGAGCAACATCCCGAGGGTTCGGTAAAAACGGGTCAGATGGTAGATCCGCATCCGCTCGCCTACCGCAGGTATCCGCCACAGGCCCTGCATCAGCCAGTGGCGCGCTGTGGGCCGCGACAGGGCGTACAGGCCACACGTGGTGCCGGCAAGCAGCAGCATGAGTACGAGCAGACCGTGCGCCTGCAGCAGTTTTCCCCACTGCAACAGCAGTCGTGACAGCAGCGGAAGATTAGTGCCGATGTCTTCGTAAATGCGGCTGAAACGCGGCACAACGTAGACCATCAGGAAAATTGCGACGAGGCTTCCTGCGCCGATGAGCAGTGCCGGATAGATGGACGCACTAATGACTTTCTTGCGCACCACGTCGACTTGCGTCTGATAGGCGAGGTACCGTGTCAATGCTTCGCTCAGGTCCCCGGTCTTTTCGCTGGCGCGTACGGTAGAAACATAGAGCGGCGGGAATTCCGGCTGAAGCGCCTGCAGCGCGTAGGACAGCGAGCGTCCCTCGTAGAGGTGGGCCACAATCTGCTGCAGTACCGCTCGTGACTCTGGGCGCGTCTCCTTCTCCGCCAGGGTTTCGATCGCATCGACGACCGTCAATCCCGAATCCATCAAAGCCAGCAGCTCCTGGCTGAATAGCATCAGCGGGAATTGGCCGCGGCGCAGCCTCATCCACGCCTTCAAGGACTGCTTGGCCCTGACGGTGAGCACGGTATACCCCTGTGCTCCCGCCTGCGCCTTCGCGGTCTTTTCGTCCACCGCGTCAAACGTCAGCGCGACGACGCCTTCCGGCAGGCGCACAGCTTTTATTTCAAATTGCATCGTGGCTCAAGGCTTACCAGTTGGTGACATCGGTCGCATCGCCCGTTCCGCCGGGCTGACCGTCCTTGCCATAGGAGAGCAGATCGATATCACCATGCTCGCCGGGAATCTTGTAGACGTAGGGGTTGCCCCACGGGTCAGCGGGTAGGGTCTTCTTCAGGTAGGGACCATCCCAGTGGGATTCGTTTACCGGCCGCGTCACTAAGGCAGCCAGGCCCTGCTCCATTCCCGGATAGCGACCGGTATCCAGCCGGTACTGATCAAGCGCCTTTTCCAGCGCGTCGATTTGCGCGTGCGCAGTCTTTACTTGCGCTTTTCCTACCTGGGAGAAATATTTCGGCCCCACGTAAGCAGCCAGCAATCCGATGATGACCATCACCACCAGCAATTCCAGCAGGGTGAAACCCGCACCCACCCAAGGGCGCGATTGACTCGTCTTGTAGGATTTCGACATCCAAAGTCTCCCTGGGGTTGTCAACGCGCTCGCCAGCTACACAACGCGCCGCACTGTTCGCACTGAACTTTCGCAGGGATGAACTGTAATGGCCGAACCGGTCATCGTCAGTACTACATAACCTGTATATCCGGGTACTCAGACCGCCCCGTTCGCCGCTGGAAATAAACCCGCAGTCCACAACGGATGTCCCCAACTACGCCGACGTGACTGACGCCCCCTTTTGAAGACGGTCATGCGCCTATACCCGCATCCGCCGGTACAGAAGGCGCCATGCGGTACAGCCCATCCTGCATTCGGGTTGGTGCCCATGCGGTAGCGAAAACACGGACTTCTCCCCAGTTTCCTTCTGCCCTGTCCCGACTACGCTTGCGCAAACGCTCCTGAATCAATTCCTCGCTCACAACGAAACCGGAACACCATGCTCAAGCACATCCGCGCAACAATCGGGACTGCATCATGCGTTGCGATCATGATGGCTGGCGCCACCACTAAGGCCATGGCCCAGACCTCATCGTTCGAAGATATCGCCAAGCAGGCCCTGGCGACCCATCCGGCGGTACTGGCCAGACTGCTGAATTCGCAGGCGGCAGGGGCTGAACTTGAAGGAGCGTCCTGGCAACGCTATCCATCACCCAGCGTCGAACTGAATACTGACAGCAATGGCGTGTCGACAACCTTGCTGCGCTTGCAGCAACCGCTGTGGACCGGTGGGCGGATTACGGCGGGCATCGATGCCGCGCAGTCCCGCCAACAGGCCGCTGAGAGCACAGTCAAAGAAACCAAGCAGGATCTCGTACTCAGGGTCATAGCCGCATTCGTGGAAGCGCTGCGTCAGCGGGCCCGCCTGGAAGCGGTTGCTCAGAGCGTGCAACAACATGAAAATCTGCTCGGCATGATTACGCGACGGGTGGACCAGGAAGCCAGCCCGCGTGTCGACCTGGAACTGGCGCAATCGCGCCTGCTTCAGGCCAACAACGATCTTTCCTCGGGACTACAGGCTCAACGCAATGCGCTGACCCAGTTATCCCAGCTTGCCGGGAAACCAGTGCGCAGCGTGGTCTTCTTGGAGATTGACAGCCTGCTTGGCCAGCAAAGCATCGAGTCCCTGCTCGAACAGGCCGTCGCTGTCTCCCCGACCTTGCGGCGGCTTGCTCAGGAAATAGACGCCGCGCAAGCCGATGTGGACCTGAAAAGAGCCAGCTACAAACCGCAGATATCGTTGCGCCTTGAGAACGCACATGCCTCGGCTTCCTTGAATGGGATTCCGGCCTATTCGACCAACCGATTGTTTCTCGTTGCCGAGTTCCAACCCGGCGCGGGGCTTTCCGCCGCCTCCGGAGTGGCCGCAGCCATAGCACGACGGGATTCGGCGCGGCAACAGCGCGATACGGCCACGCGCGATCTGCAGGAACGCGTGTCCATCGATTGGGAGGAACTGGTGGCCGCCAGCCAGCGCCTAGAAAACGCCACCCTGGCGAGCAAGAGTTCGAAAGAAGTCTACGCGTCCTATTCGCGTCAATACACCACCGGGCGGAAAACCTGGCTGGATGTGCTGAACAGCGTACGCGAATTCATGCAGTCGGACCAGGCTGTCGCCGATTCCAGGGCGCAGGCATCGGGAGCCTCGTTGCGATTGAGGCTGGCGACGGCAAATCTCAAGGGCCTTTCAGAATGAAACGCGACATGCTGCCCCCCGTCATCCTGCATGCTGCCAGGCTCACCGGACAGTCGGTACGGCGGGACCGCAACGACGACGTTCACAAGGCCCTTGCTCAGGCAAGCGAAACGGAATCAGCTACCGGTCTGGTCCAGAAAGCCTGGGAGGCTGCCCATTTGGAGGGCAATCCGTTGAGGCTGGCAGCACCTCGCCGCAGCGACTGCCCCTTCGTCGGCTGGTCGGTCACTCAAGGCTGGTTTGTGGTGGTGTCGCAGAACGCAGATGGCAGCTGGTTGGGGCAGGCCACGAATGGCTCCACCAGTCGCATCAAGGACCTGGAGGACGTCGAGTGCATTTCGCTTCCGGCCAGGCACGCCGCCGAGAAGGCTCCCACTGCCTCGCGTCTGATCTGGGCGGCGATATTGAAACGCAGGGCAATCGTCCTCGAAGGCATGCTCGCCACCATCATCGTCAATACACTGGCTCTGGTGACGTCGTTATTCAGCATGCAGGTGTACGACCGGGTCATCCCGAACAAGGGTTTTCAGACGCTATGGGTTCTCTCGGCCGGCGTCGTGGCCGCGCTGTTGATGGAATTGCTGCTCAAGCACGTGCGTAGCTCCGCGATTGAAAAGGCGGCGACCCGCGTCGATGCCGAGCTTTCGGAATGGTTTTTCGAAAGGGCGCTGGGCATACGCCTGGAATGCCGCCCGCCTTCGGTCGGAACGCTCGCCGCACAGATCAAGGGATTTGAAATGGTGCGCGGGATCATGAGTTCGACGTCCATTTTCATGCTCATCGACGTGCCGTTTGCGGTGTTCTTCATAGCCATCATTGCGATGGTTGGCGGCTGGATGGTGATTGTCCCCATCGCTCTCCTTCCCGTTTCATTGCTCACGGGCCTCATGTTCCAGCGGCAAATTGCTCAGCATGCCAGAACAAGCCAAGGCCAAAGCAATCTCAAGGCCGGGTTGTTGGTGGAATCGATTGACGGAGCCGAATCGTTGAAGGCCAACAGCGCCGATTGGAAAATGCAGGGGCGCTGGAATCAGCTCGTAGAGGCTGCCGGAGAATCCGAGTACCAGATCAAGCACCACTCCGCGCTTTCACAGCATCTGACCGTATCACTGCAGCAGATCGGCTACGTAGCGCTGATCGCACTGGGTGCCTATCTGGTGAGCGAAAACTTTCTGACCATGGGGGCCCTGATTGCATGCACCATCGTCAATGGCCGAGCACTGTCGCCGATCGCCCAGTTGCCCGGACTCATGGTGCAGTGGGAGCATGCCCGCGCTGCTATTAACGGCCTCGACAAGCTCATCTCCCTGCCGAACGAGATAGACGAGCGGGCGCACGCCCTGACGCCGGGGGCCTCAGATGGCGGAATCCGCTTCGCGCAGGCTCAGTTTGCCTATGGCATGGGCGCTGGTACGGCGCTGGAAACGGGGAATGTGGATATTCGCCCTGGCGAGAAGGTTGGAATCATCGGCGGCATCGGTTCCGGGAAGAGCACGCTGTTGAAACTGGCATCCGGGTTATATCGTCCCGGCCAAGGCAGGGTATTTCTCGATGGCGTCGACATGTCCATCATCTCGCCGAGCTTCCTGCGCGAAGTGATCGCGTATCTCCCCCAGGATATTCGGCTGATCAGCGGCACCTTGCGCGACAACCTGCTCCAGGGTCTACCCGACCCGGGCGACGAAGTGCTGTTACAAGCGGCACGCGAGACCGGTCTCCTGGCGCTGCTCGCCAATCACCCGAAAGGGCTGGCCCTGCCGATTACCGAGGGGGGGCGCGGTATTTCCGGGGGGCAGCGCCAACTGGTCGCGCTGACCCGAATGCTCCTGTCCGAGCCGACCGTGATGCTGCTTGACGAACCAACCGCATCCATGGACGCGGCATCCGAAGCCAAAGTGGTTGCCACGCTCAAGTCCAAGGCGGCCGCAGGCATCACCCTCGTGCTGGCCACGCACAAAAGCGCGTTGATCCCGATCGTAGATCGGCTGTTGGTCATGCAAGACGGAAAAGTAGCAATGGACGGTCCGCGTGATCTGGTTCTGGCCAGACTCTCTGGGGCCCTCCCCGTTTCCACGCCGATATCACACAAGGAAGGCGCCGCAGTCGCGTACGCCTGATACCCCCCATGACCAAAACTTCAGACGATCTCTCCCACTCAGGGCGCATCCTGGTCCTGACCAGCGCTGCCGCCATCGTTGGCTTCATAGGTTGGGCAAACTGGGCCGAAATCGACCAGATTGCCCGCAGCCAAGGACAGGTCATCGCCAGTTCAAACAACCAGGTGATTCAGGATCTCGACGGAGGCATCGTCCAGGATATCCTGGTGAAGGAAGGTTCCTTGGTAAAGCGGGGACAAGTCCTGGTTCGCTTCGAAAGGACGAAGACGGAAACTTCCTACCTCGAGAGCCGGGCGAAGGCCGGTGCTCTGAAGGCGGCCATAGCGCGCCTGACCGCGGAAATTCACGGCGGCGCGCCTAACTTCCCCTCCGATCTAGAGCAATATCCGGGAATACGCGCCAATCATGAAAGTCTGTTCAAGACGCGACAATCAGCGATTCACGATGAAATTGAAGCGTTGAACGACGCGCTGGTCCTGGTCAAGACTGAGCTCGACATCAACCTGCCGCTGCTAAAGAACGGTGATGTCAGCAAAGCCGACGTGCTCAGGCTGCAGCGCCAAGTGTCGGAAACTCAGGGGCTGATTACCAACAAGAAGAACAAATATCGGCAGGACGCTCAGACCGATCTGTCCAAGGCGCTCGAAGATCTGGCCGGCCTCGAGCAAGTCATGCAAAGCCGCAAGGACCAGCTCCAGCATACGGTAGTCACTTCACCCATGGACGGCATTGTGCGCAACGTACGCATTACGACACGCGGCGGAATTGCCCGGCCGGGCGAAGAAATCATGCAGATTGTGCCGATCGATGACGATTTGGTGATCCAGGCCAAGGTGAAACCCGCGGATATTGCCTTCGTCAAGCCCGGCCTCCCCGCCACTATCAAGCTGGATGCCTACGACTACACCATCTATGGCTCCCTTGAGGGAACGGTCACCTATATCAGCGCAGATACGCTGAGTGAAGAAAACCGAAATCCGAATGACCCCCCCTTCTATCGCGTGAAGGTCAGGGCTAGCGGTTCAGCGCTGCACGCGGCCAAGCGCATTGAAGTCCAGCCCGGCATGACCGCTTCCGTAGAAATCAAGACCGGTCGCAATACGGTCTGGAAATACCTGACCAAACCGATTACGAAAACCCTGGCCGAATCCTTGGTGGAACGCTGAGGAAGCACTGATCCAGTGCCGAAAATGAGCAGCACCCAGACAAGCTTGCCCGTGCGGGGGATATACAAGGGGCCGGGCACTACCGCATGTCCTCGGGGTGGGTCACGCTGAACCCGCTACGCCGGCGCACGCCCCGGGGGCCCATGGCCGGCAGCTTGGGCAATCCAGGCCGACATGCTCTGCGCGGTACAGCCGAAATAGCTCAGCGCCTGAAGTGGGCGCCTTTGTACTCAAATATCACGCCGTCCTTGAGAATCTTCTCCAGCTTGACCCCTGGTGCGACTTCATCGCCTTCGCGCATCAGTCTGTCGTTCACAATCACAAAGCTGCCAGCACCCTCGTCGTGAATAAAACCGGCCACGGACAGGGCAGGCAACTGCGGTTGAAGCACAGCCGGCAACTCGGCAGTACCGCCCGACACCATCGAAGAGGGTGGAAAGGGCTGCGTCGGGTGGGCGTTCTTGCCTGTGACCACGGAAGTATCGACACCGGGCTTCGTCGTTGTTTTGGGTGCCGACGCCGGCGCTTCTTTCAGGCCGGGGCCAAACGCCACTGGTGACTCAGGACGGACATTGGCTGGCGCAGCAGATTGGGATACGTGCGGTTCATTGGAACGCCCCCGCCGGGGTTGTGATGCACTGAGCTGCCGCCGTGCACTGCTCTCCCGCTCCGTGACAGGCGCTTCGCCGCGTGCCGCAGGTGCAACGTTTTGTTCTGGTGCGCCGGCCGATGCTTCTGCGACCTGAGGCACTGCTGATGCCTTGATGGAAGCAACGTCGCTGTGAAGATTCGGGCGCATCCAGACCTGCAATACCGCGACGTTCAGCAGTAGCGTCACCGCCAAGGCATATAGCCAACGACGCGGATGCGGCAACTCCTCCCCGACGACCGGCAACAGCGAAAACCGCGGTCCCGCAGCGATCTGCTGACGCGCGCGTTCTGAATTCGTCAGCGCCTCAAGGATGTAGGACATTAAATCCTCCAGTTTCCGGCCAACAGCGTATTGAAGCCCGGCGGTGCATACCACAGCAGCACATGCTTGCCCGACGCTGGCTGGTTGCTTGCTGCGAAAGACATCGGTTCGGGTGCAACGGCCGCTTGCGCCGCGACGGTGGATACGGAAGCGTTTTCCAGCAGTGGGGCTGCGGGCGTGCCTGCAATCACCGCAGCAGACCACTCCGGCGTCTGCCAGGAGAACATCCAGGGCGGCAGCGGGATCGCGCCAGCCGCCATGACCGCTCCCCAACCCATGTAGAGGGCGAGGACCAACGACGACCAGGCGAACAGGCTCCTCCATCGGAGCTGCCTAATGCTGACATCAATCACTTCACGCGCCGCCTTCTCCAATGTCTTAGGCGTAACCTGCAGCTGGCGCTGTACATAAGTCCCCAGCAGCGCCCGGTCGCACACCAAGTTGATCAGGCGCGGCACGCCACCGGTGAGGCGATACAGGGAACCTATCAGGGAATAAGGGAAGACAGGCGTTTGGGTGCCCGAGATGCGCAGCCGGTGTACCACGTAAGCTGCGACTTCCAGCCGCGTGAGTGGTCCGAGGTGATAGCGTGCCACGATGCGCTGGGCCACCTGCCTCAATTCCGGCCGGCGCAGCATGTCCTGCAGTTCCGGCTGACCGATCAGGATGATCTGCAGCAACTTGCGCGTGTTGGTTTCGAGATTCGTGAGCAGGCGAATTTGTTCAAGCACATCGACGCGCAGATTCTGCGCCTCATCGATTATCAGTACTGCGCGCCGTCCCTTGGCATTGGCGTCCAGCAAGTGCGCATTGATTGCGTCGACCAGGACTTTGACGCTGGGCGCCTGAACCGGGACATGGATATGGAATTCATCGCAGATGCTGGCTAGCAACTCTTCCACGCTCATCTTCGGATTCAAAATAATCGCGACGTTGCATTGCGCCTCTATCTGCTCCAGCAAGCACCGGCACAGCGTCGTCTTGCCGGTGCCAACTTCCCCTGTAAGCAGCAGGATGCCACCCTCGCCTTGCACACCGTAGAGCAGGTGAGAGAGTGCCTCGCGGTGCCGCTCGCTCATGAACATGAAGTACGGATCCGGCGCGATCGAGAACGGCATTCTTGTCAGATGGAAGTAATCCTGATACACGTCGGTGCTCCATTCCGGATCGCCACATGGCGTTTGCGTGCCATTAGAAACATTAACTGCAACCCGGGCAATATTGCCCCGGGGCAGCGGTCTTCCGATCAACACCGTGCGCGAACGGGCGGGATCCCCGTGTAAAGACCTGCGCAGAACCACATACGCATTAGGCCCTATGGCCAAGCGCCATGCCAATACGGTGGCTCACTGACAACCCGGTAGTAGAACCCAGTAGGTTCGCAGGCGCAGGCCATCACGGCGAAGTCGCGCATCAAGGCCACGCTCAGGGAAAGCACTTCGGCAATGCGCCCGCTGGACACTCCGCACGCATCCATCGGCATCGCAGGACGTGCTTGCAGGGATGGGGCGTTCAATCCCGTTCGGACCTACCACCACAGACAGGGCCGGCCCTGCAACACACTGCGGATCGCCAGGAGGAACTCCTTATGCGTGGCATCGATCCGGACGCAACCGTCGGCATCACAGGGCTGGCTTGCAGGGATGGCGTTTTCACCCCCGCTCGGTACCACCAACAATACGCGCGCATCCGGATAGCGTCGCCTGAGCCACGCCAGCCTCTCGAAGTCGTGCACTCCTGCCACGGTTCTATCCAACAGCAGCAGATCCGGTGTCAGCCCGCCATCCGTGGCAACAGATTCGTCACCGTGGTCACCTTGGGCGAGCACCTCGATATCCGACGCCTCAGCCAAAACCGCGCGCAATCCTAGCCAAATCAAGGGGTGCTCGTTGATTACTAGAATGCGACCTAATTTATCCATTACCTGTTCCTCACCCGTTGAACTCGGATGAGTCAACGCACTAAGCGTGCCATTTCCATACAGGGGGCCAAGTCTCTATTCCCCCTATCAAGAGGTGTCGGAAAACTTTTTGTGATCGGCGTCGATGCCCTGTGCACAGGGGGCATCTGCCCCGGGTGATGGGGAAAACTTCCGTTCCAACCCGGCGGTTGGTGCGGCGCGCCTGGAAACAGAAAGGTGCGGCGTGTCCGAAGTTCGCGCGTACGCATCGGACCAGCACGCGTGATGGGAACCACTCCGCTGGAATTCGGGTAACACCGCATCGCATATCCGCGGTGCCTGCTCGACAATGCCAACACTGGCTGCAATGACCAGCGTTCCGTCGTAACTAATCGAAGTCAACCACTGAAACCGGGCATGAGTGTCCTGAGGATTCCAACGATGCTTGCTGATTCAGCAACGGCGGTCAGAACGCACTTCAGTGCAAATGCGGCCACTTGCATTGCACTGGGCGACACTCAAAGGCGCTCGTCAAGCAGAACTCCCGGTCTACGATGAGGCAAACCCTGCATCTAAGACTGTCGCAGCACCTTAGCCTGACACCGCAGCTGCAACAATCCATTCGACTGCTGCAACTGTCCACGCAGGAGATGAACCAGGACCTGGAAAAGTTTCTCACAGACAATCCACTCCTGGAGCGCGACGATGTGCAGCAGGAGGCCCTGCCAAGGCCGCTGAATGGCACCACGCGCGAGGAGACCGTCGTGTCCGCCGCCGAATTGCCCGCTGCTGACGCGCGCAATGCCGACGCCCCCGACTTCGACTGGTTTACCGACGGCTCCTCAGCGGGCTCCAGGCGCGACGACGCAGAGGAGTCGGAGTATCCGCAGCTTGCCGCGGATACCTCCACATTGTACGAGCACCTGTCCGGGCAATTGGGGCTGACCCGGTTGTCGGTGCGCGACAAGTGCGTGGTCAATGCCCTCATTGCCTCGCTCGATGAGCGCGGATATCTGTCCCAGAGCCTCGAGGAAATCGCCGAGATGCTTCCGGCCGAGTTGGAGGTCGGGCTGGACGAACTGCGTGTCGGCCTAAAATACTTGCAGAATTTCGAGCCCACTGGTGTCGGCGCGCGCACGCCCGCCGAATGCCTGGAGCTGCAGTTGAACGCCTTGCCGCCAGACACGCCGGCGCGCGCACTGGCCACCCGCATTGTGCGCGCTCATCTTGAAGATCTCGCAGCGCGTGATTTCGTGCGCCTGAAAAAAGTACTGCGCTGCGACGACGAGAGCCTGCGCAAGGCGCAACAGCTGATTCAAAGCCTGAACCCCTACCCCGGCGCGGCCTATGGGGCGTCTGACACGCGCTATATCGTCCCCGATGTCGTTGTCCAGATGGAGAAAGGCGAATGGGTTGCCCGCCTAAACCCCGAGGCCATGCCGAGGCTTCGCGTCAACAACATCTACGCGCAGATACTGCAGAGCAAGCAGCATGCGCCCAGCGCCCAGATGTCCAGTCAACTGCAGGAGGCACGTTGGCTGATCAGGACCGTACAGCAGCGCTTCGACACGATACTCCGAGTGGCGCAGGCGATTGTCGTGCGGCAACGCAACTTTTTCGACCACGGCGAAGTGGCGATGCGTCCACTGGTGATGCGGGAAATATCGGAAACGCTCGAACTGCACGAGTCAACGGTATCGCGTGTCACAACGCAGAAATTCATGTCCACGCCGCGCGGAATTCTAGAGCTGAAGTACTTTTTCGGCAGCTACGTCGCCACCGACGCCGGCGGTGTCTGTTCTGCCACCGCGATCCGTTCGCTACTGAAACAGATGGTGGGTGCCGAAGACAGAAAACGACCGCTGTCCGACGCCAAAATGTCCCAGATTCTCGGAGAACAAGGCATCGTGGTGGCGCGTCGCACTGTCGCAAAATATCGCGAATCGCTGCAGATATCTCCGATGAGCATGCGTAAATCGTTGTAGCTTCCGGCTACGCCCGGCAGCGCTGGTTCCAGCGCCCCGGCCAGCTGGATCACGTCCTTGACACCACGGTCGGTGACTCTGGCCACAGGTCCAGCTGCGCTGGGACGTCCGGACTTTCGACGGGATTGGCCGTCAGTAATTCGACGCGTGCAGCCGCCGGGGTTACCACAGCAGCGGCTGCCGGCCGCGAAACCTGTTGGGCGAAACTTTCCCCTAGTGGCTCCAGCGTCGTGGCGAGAGCTTCCTCGGCCTGACTCACCGACTGCCCTACAGACTTTGCTGCATCAGAAAAAGTGGACTTGATGCGTTTGAGGTCCTCCAGGTCCGCTTCGCTCTCGATCTCGGCTTTGAGCGTATCGAGGTAGCGTTGCGCGCGACCCAATAGAGCCCCGGCGGTACGCGCCACCTTCGGCATGCGCTCGGGGCCGATCACGACCAGCGCGACCACGCCAATGACCATCAGCTCCGAAAATTCAATATCAAACACGGGCCTGCCCTAGCGTATCGCCGAACTTTCGGATTTCGCCGTAATCACGCCATCGATGGGCGTGCGGTCCGTTAACTGTGTCGTCGCCACGGCATCCATACCCGGCTCAGTGGCTGCCTCCTTCATGCCCTCCTTGAATCCCTTCACCGCACCGCCCAGGTCAGCGCCGAGGTTGCGCAGCTTTTTGGTACCGAATATCAGCATGACTATCGCGAGTACGACCAACCAGTGCCAGATACTGAATGAACCCATTTCTATCTCCTTGCCATCCCAGGCTGCGATGACCAGCCTGGCGTGTGGACCCGATCGAGTGACGCGTCATTCTCTGACAGGCGTGCGGGCGACGCCATACAGCGTTACCCTGAAGTGCGCATAGTAGTTCCGATTGCCGGGCACTTCTTCCACAACGCAATGTTGGGAATACTCCCTAATCGGGCCGGCACGTCGATGAGGCCTTCGCTGTTACCGGCGGCTGGCGATTCAAGGCCGACATATCCGGCCTGCTCGAGAGCTCGCGCGCGAAACGAATATTCTTGTGCAAGGCCTCGAGATAGAGGTTCTGACCGCGGAAATGGCTTTCGGCATACGCGTAAGCGCCATGCAGTTCCCTTTCCAGCCGGTATTTTGTGACGGCATAAAAAAATGCCGGCGTCTTGCGCACGAGGTCTTCGCCTGAAGAAAACACAACCACATCCTCCCCGTTCGACTGGCGGTTGCTTGCCAGACCGCCGGCAACAAATTCGGGGTAGAGCCGGTCGCGGCATTTTTCCAGATAGCAGCGATCGGACATCTGGGCAATGAGATCGGCCGTACCGAGCATGTTTCCGAGCGTCCGGTAGACCGGACCAGGCACCCGGATGGACGCTATCGTCTTTTCGTATCCAGTGAAGTGAATCAAGGCTGCGGAAATATCCGCCAGGTCGCTCATGCCCAGCTTGGGGAGGTACCCACGCAGGAACTGCGCGCCGCGCGATACATGTATCTTGGTATATACGGCGCCGTTGCAGACCACTGGGGCATCACTTTGCCGGCGCAGGTAACCAATGTCATGGAACAGGGCGGTGATCACGCCCAGCTGGAACTCGCGCGCGGTGATCGCCTCCAGGTCCGTGCGGCTGCGCTCGTAGCCATCGATGAGCCGCGCCATGGTGAGCGTCACATCCAGCGTATGCTGGATATTGTGATAAGCCGTGTCGCAGGCATGAACGCCGGCAGTCTCACCCCGATAGAGGGACATGGCATCGCGGAATGCGGTATCGAGCTCACCGGGTCGTGCGTCCGGATAGAGTTCGAGGAATATCCGGTTCACTTCCGCTTCTACTGCTGCGGGATCGGTAGTGCGCACCATTTTCGCGACATCCAATTCATTGCTGAAGGCGTTCATGCGTCCCTCTTTGGTAGAACGGCCCGCTTCACACAACGGATCGAGCCTCTTACCTAAGCAATTTGCACGCCCAATCAGGACAAACGCTAAGCCCCAGAAATCAATCGGCTATTTTCTGGTGCAAGGGATGGGGAGCGGTGCCGCCAACGTCGTCGTTGGGGAAAATCCCCGACTCCGGGCAACGCCCCCACTGAATTCGCGGCTCTGTCCAGTCGGGACAAGAGGACCTAAGCGTCCGTTTCAAAATACGACGGCAGTCATCCTCGCCCGTTGGATTTCTCACCGGCCGTTAGCACGACCTCCCATGCCATCTGCACGGCGCCATACGCATTCCGAATGCGCCCGCAGGCTAGTTCAAGGGCATCCGGTCCAGGATGCCCTTGCCGCAAGTGCTCGACTAAACGTCGTCCATTGCCCTCAGAGCTTCTTCACCATGGTTCACGTCGAGCACCCATCGTTCAAGGATGCGCCTTAGCGCATCGCGCAGGAAAGGCTTAGAAAGATAGTCGTCCATACCGGCTGCTATGAATAGCTCACGGTCGCCTTTGAGCGCACTGGCGGTCAACCCCACCACCGGCAGCCGAATTGCCCGTGTCGTTCCGGACAGCGGCTTGGGACGCAAGAGTTCGCGTCTGCGGATCATCGCGGTTGCATCGAATCCATCGAGCTCCGGCATCTGCCGATCCATGAGCACAATATCAAATTGAGAATTTTCCAAGGCAGCCAGCGCTTTTGCGCCGTCTTCTACCGCCAACACCAAGCAGCCCAACGAATTGAGCATCATAGTGGCTAACTCCCGATTGATTCGGTTGTCTTCGGCCAGCAGCACACGAACACCCATCAGGTCGCTGTCCGGCTTCTTATTCCCTTTAACAGCCGCAGACGCGGGAATAGGCACTGACGCAGGGTCAAGGCACACCGTAAACCAGAACTCGGCTCCATGACCCACTGAACTGTTCACGCCAATCTGCCCCCCCATTTTCTCGACCAGTTCTTTGGAAATCGCGAGACCGAGACCTGTCCCGCCATAGCGCCGAGTGGTCGTGTTATCAGCCTGTTCGAAGGCCCTAAACAAGCGCGCTTGCACCAGGGGGGCTATCCCGATTCCCGTATCCGAGACCGCAAACCGAAGAATGGCTTTGGCGACATGAGCAGGCGCAGCGCGCGCCTCGTCCCCTGCTTCATCGCCGGTCGCGCAGGCGAGCCTCGAAACCGTTACTGCAATGGTTCCTTTTTCGGAAAATTTGATCGCATTGCCGAGCAGATTGGTCAAAACCTGATTCAACCGCAATACGGCCCCGTTCAGCACTTCGGGAACCCCCTCTGCGACGCTGCAGGTAATGGTCAGTCCCTTCCTGAGCGCGCGATCATGAAACAGTTCCAGGACATCACCAATGATCTGGCGGGGATTGAAAGCGACGTATTCCAGCTCAAGCTTGCCTGCCTCTATCTTGGAAAAGTCGAGAATTTCGTTGACGAGTTCCAGCAACGATTCTCCCGAGCTTTGCACAACCTTGGCGAAACGGAGCTGGGTCGGCGTGAGCTGCGTGTCCAGCAACATCTCCACCATCCCGAGCACGCCGTTCAGTGGCGTGCGTACCTCATGACTCATGTTTGCCAGGAACTGCGACTTGGCGCGGTTGGCTGCCTCTGCCACTGCCGCGGCGTTGGTCGCTTGCGCAGCCTTGTGCCGATCACTGATGTCTCGAACAATAACGGAAAACGTCGATGCCCCGCCGACGCCGATCCTGCTGACCGAAACTTCCAACGGCATGTCCATCCCATCGCGGTACCGTCCGACACATTCGCCGCCCGGCAACCTATACGGTGCCGCGGGCGATCCATAGTGATGGCCAGCGGGCTCCCGAATGATGCATTCCGCTAGCACCGGGATTATCGCTTGTGCATCCATGCAGATGGCCTCATCGGAACTCAACCCGAACAGCCGTTCCGCGAATCGGTTGAAAGTCAGAATGCGGCCCCCTTGATCGAATGAGAAAATACCCTCGGCAACGCTATCCAGAATGTTGCGCATCTGCATGGCCGCTTCGCTAGCGAAGTTGAAATGGTCTTCCCTCCCCTTCGCATCTGCCTCCATCTGCCGCACCACTTTGGTGC
This sequence comes from Betaproteobacteria bacterium, assembly GCA_947476535.1. Taxonomy (GTDB): domain Bacteria; phylum Pseudomonadota; class Gammaproteobacteria; order Burkholderiales; family SG8-39; genus CAIYPG01. The sequence goes on along the minus strand of CANJRC010000025.1, from coordinate 16,058 downwards.
CGTAAAATCCCCCCCACAGGACCATCAAGACGACCAACAGCCCAATCACATACTCGTATTGGTGAAGAACTGAGACCGCGGCGGTCTGTTCATCGAAATTCCGCTTCTGAATCTCGGCGACTGAGCTCCGAAGTGCCAGAAGCGCCGCGCTCAGTGAGGCGAACTTTTGGTCCATCGTGGCCATTCGCTTGCCAGCCAGGTCCTGCCGCGAGCCCAGAAAGTACTCGAATATGAGCAACGCCTCTTCCACCATTTCGCGCTTTGCCACCGCAATGGCGTCGAAGTGCTTCAGCAGTGGTTGCGTATCAAGATGGCTTTGCGAGTCGAAGCGTTGCGCCTGGAGCGCGCGGTCAAATATTGCATCGGCGATTTGCATCCGGGCCGCTTCCTTTACGACGTCCCGATTGTCGAAAACGTCGTTTCCCGGTGCGTTCAAATCTGCAGCCAATTCGCCGAGATGGGAGTAAGCCTCAATCCTTTCTACCCATACGCGATTCACATTCAAGGAATTCGTGTAGACGACCATGATCTCGCGGTTCAGAAGCAGACCGCCGCAAACCGTGAGCAGAACAAAGACCGCTAGCAGATGGTAAGCGTACCGCCATCTCGGAGACTTGTAGTGACGGCCCGCATCGGCAGGTTGGATCCGGCTACTGATCACTGTATTCATTGGCGCGCCTTCCATGAAGTGCATTTCTTTCGTCGCGAGCGGAGCGCCTTGTCACTCAGGTTCACGGCGGCGCGCTTCCTATTTCGCCCTTCGCCACCGCTGCTCCACCATCTCTCATCTGCTATGACAGGCATGACGCTCTATGCCTGAAATCATGGCATGCGGCTGGTGATCATGTTATAGAGCGAAGCCTTACGTCCGCGGTAGGGTAACTATGTAATGAGGAAACGGGAAAGACGGTATCTCCGCCTCAAGACCCGGCCTATACAATCCGCGACGGGAAACCGCGCGTCCGGGTCAGTTCGCGAACTCGTAACATTGACTAGGGTACTTACCACTGCATGTCTCACAATATTAAGCACCTCGACGACCAGCCTGCGCTGCCAGCCGCTGCGCCTCTGGTTGAGGCCAATACGCGTTTGCTCTACCACGGTCGCGTCGTGGTGGCCGACGACTGCCCCGTCATGCTGTCATTTCTTACGAGTTTGCTGGTCAGGGCCGGATTCGAAGTCGATCCGCATGGAGAAGGTGCGGCGGCGCTTGCCGCATGCCGGTCCTGGTCGCCGGATGCACTGGTGTCCGATATGTCAATGCCAGGTCTGAATGGCTTCGAGCTGACCAAGCAACTGCGGAGCGATCCCGCTACCGCCGCGATACCGGTGCTGCTACTTTCAGGCCACGCAACAGACGACGCACGCATCGCGGGGCTTGCGGCAGGGGCCGACGACTACCTCTTCAAGCCCGTCAAGAGCCGTGAACTGGTGGCGCGTGTGGACTCCGCGGTCCGGCTGGCCACACTGCGCCGGAAAAGCACGCGCCAACAGATAGCCGACTTCGAATCCTTGTTTTCGCTGTCGCCCGACAGCATCATTGTGACCACCCAACACGGCCAAATACTGTTGGCGAGCGCGCGGGCGCTGGATCTCTTTGGCTATTCTCAGAATGAGATCGGTCAGCGGAACATCGAAGAACTGCTGCCGGAAAAGTTCGGGGATGCACACAACGGATATGGCAACAACTCCAGTCATGATCTAACACCACACCCCAAGAAACCAGCGCGGGAACTTCCCGCCCGGCGCAAGGACGGGAGTGTATTTAACTCAGAAATAGCGAAGACCACGGTTCAATTCAGGAATCAGTCTTGTACCGTAGTTTCCGTGCACGACAACACTTTGCGCATCCAGCACGACGCCGAGCGGATCGAAAACGAGGCACGCTTCAGGGAATTGACGCGCCATCTGGTGGACATGCAGGAGCTCGATCGTCGAAACCTTGCGAAGGAGCTGCACGACCGGACAAGTGCCGGACTGGCCGCGATCCAGATCAACCTCACAATGCTCAACAAGAATTTTCCCGCGTCCGATACGGAGGATATCAGTGCTCTTTTGCAGGACACCGCCGACCTGGTCAGGGAAACGACAGTCAGCGTGCGTGAAATTTCTGCCGACTTGCGACCAACGGCACTGGATGATGGCGGCTTGCTCCATGCGCTGACTGGATACGTGCAACAGTTCACGAGGCGGACAGGCATTGAGGCGCGCCTGAAAACGCAGGCTGCGTCAAAGGAACTGCGGCCTGCCGTTCAAACCAGCCTGTTCCGCATCGTCCAGGAAGCTTTGACCAACTGCTCAAAACACTCGGGTGCCGGGAATGTCTGGATCCACCTCAACACCGACAGCGAGGGTATCTCCCTGGTGATCGTCGACGATGGCAAAGGCTTTGATTTCGATGAGCGAAGGCAAGCCGGACTGGGGCTGCTAACGATGCGCGAACGCGCAGAGTACGCGGGCGGCCGCTTCAGGCTCGAAACCCGGGCGGGGCGCGGAACGCATATCGAGGTACTGATCCGAGATGCTGATGAACAGACGACAGATGCCAATCCTCGAACACTTCAATACGGTTTAAATCTATGAACTTGCGCGTTGCTTTGATCGATGACCACCAGCCGTTTCGCGACCGGCTCCGGGCACTGCTGTCACAAGATGTTGGCATAAAAATCGTCGCGGAAGCCGGTAGCGGACCCGAGATTCTCGAGACCGCCCTGACGACCGACTTCGACATGGCCTGCATGGATATCAGCATGCCGGGCATGACGGGGATCGAGGCCACCCGGCGCTTGCTTGCGATAAGACCGCAGGTCAGAGTGATCGGATTGTCCGCCTATTCCGAACCGCTGTATGTCGATGCGATGCTGGATGCGGGCGCTGTAGGGTTCTTCACCAAGGCAGATGCCGGCGAGAGTCTGATGCAAGCCATTCGCACGGCAACACGGGAACACCCCTGTTTTGGTGCCAATATAGCGGTTCCGACCGGAGTGAGCGTCAGGGGAAAAACCCAGCCCCCTGCGGCAAGGAAACTCGCCGATATAAAGTCCCTTGGCGAGAAAGACACGGCGATCCTGGTGATGATCGGCAAAGGAATGGCATCCCCTTCAATTGCACGCTCCCTGTCACTGGAGCATGCCATGATCGATGTCTATCGCCGTAACATCATGCGTAAATTGCATCTGCCGGACGAGCCCGCGCTGGCCCGATACGCGTGCGCGTTCATTGCCCAGAACGCCTGAGCATCAAGCCGCGACCCAACGGGAAAACTGCCCGAAGCCCGCTTTCAGCGCTGGCCCCGGATACGCACGCCACTGTTGAATCACGGTGAAAGCAATGGCTCTGCCCCGATCATTGATTTCCTTTGTGCCGGGCGCCCTTTGGCAGGAGCGGAGTCACTGCCGTTTCGCAACAAGGGAGTGACGATCCTTTCCAGCGCAGGCAAATCCAGTGCCTTCGCGATCTTGAACCCGTCGAATCTCAACACCCCGCGCCGGTCGATCACGAACGTGATCGGGATGCGCCATAGCCGACCGTAACCATCGATCTGGGCACCGGAGGCAAGGGCAGCGGGAAAACTGAACGCCTTCATCACGCGCTTGACCTTGAGGAGGTCCTCCGGGCCTTCGATACTGATTGCGATCAGCTCCAGCCCTTCTGCCCGATGGGCGCGATAGTAGGCGTCAAGTGCCGGCATTTCTTCGCGACAAGGCCCGCACCAAGTGGCCCAGAAGTTGAGCACGATTACTTTCCCACGCTGCTTCGCCGAGTCGAACGTGGTCGCATCGAGCAATTCCGCGCGCACAGCCGGCGCCGGCATTCCCTCCTGAAGCTGCGCGTACGCGCGAGTGGCGCAGAGCAACACAGATACGAACAGAACCCATCTGAAGACTTCGCGCATGATTCCGATTCCGGCGGGACTCAGTTTTGCATCAGAGTGCGGTACTCGCGCGCGAGATTCTCGGCGCTCGCAAGACCGTTGATGCGCACCCACGGCTTTCCAGCCACGGGTCGCAGGAAAGTTAACGGCTTTATATCGGACTTGTTGAAATCGTAGCTGTCGAACGCCCGCTGCATTGCCTCGATGTCATCGATGCTGCCGGTGAGGAACTGCCAGTTCCTGCCGGCCCCGAATTGCTCGGCCAGCGCCTTGAGCTGCTTGGGAACGTCATTTTCGGCATAAATAGAGATGGAGACCATGCGAAGTGTTGCTGCAGCTGCTCCCAGCTTTTCCGGGACCATGGCGAACTCCCTGTTCAACTCTGAACAATGCGTTGCGCAGTGAGCGGAAATGAAGTTCAGCATGACCGGACCATCGGCTGCGAGCAACTCGCGGATCCGTATCGTTCGCCCGTTCGCATTCACCATCGCAACGTCGGGCACCACATAGACTTGCAGCGAACGTTGGTACTGACCCAGCCCCCTCTCCGACCGGGGCCGCCGGTCCTCTTGAGCAAGGTCCTGAGGAGCAACGCTGCGCTGCGCTGCATGGTTGTGTCCTTCGTGGGCCCAGACGTTGGTAAGCAATGCGCTGCCGGCAATACCGGCGGCCATCAAAAGCAATGTGGATTTCATGGCGCCTTCTTTCAATGGCAGTTCGACTGCCGACTGTCGTCCCTTCGGCGTACTACTCTGCGACGCTGCAATCGGACACAGGCAGTCTAGCCACCGGCGCAACGGATTGCAGCGGGGTAAAACCCCCGATCGTGTGGTGCGGGAACGTGAGCGCGAGGGGGGGTACAGCGTAGTCTGCATGTGCCCCACCATACCGTCGGCAACGCTGATGAGCAGCTTTGGGAGGTAAGCGCCAGGCCTACATCATCAGTCGTAGTTGCTGGTAGAACGCCACCACTTTGGGCACATAGGATGCGGTTTCTCGGTAAGGCGGAATGCGCCTTCCATACTTCATTACTGCAGCTTCGCCGGCGTTGTAGGCAGCCAACGCCAGTCGAAGATCATTGTCAAAAAGCTTCAGCAGACTGATAAGGTATTGGGCTCCGGCATCGACGTTATCGGCTGGATTGAAGATGTCCACCACCCCATAACGCCTCGCCGTTCCCGGCATGAGCTGCATAAGACCGACAGCACCGCGCTTGGAGACGGCCTTGGCGTTATATCCGGATTCGGCTGATATCACCGCGTGCAGCAAGGCGGCCTCGATGCCATAGCGTCCCGCCGCCCGCGCAATCTCGGCGCCGTATGGACGCCGCAAGCCGGCGTTCACACCACCGTCGTTCGCCGGCGCTTCGCGCGCCACTAGCGCTCCGGTGGCCGCAGCGGACGCCGTGCCCGATTGCCGGTCGCTCGCCGCGTCGCTGGAGGCTCCAGACCCCACCTCCAGCCTCTTATAGCGTTCGGAATCGGGGACGTTGGTCAAATACAGATGCCCTTGACCATCGACGAAGGAATAGATGCCGGATTCGGCAAGGCACGCCAGCGGACCACAGAGGCCGATGATCGCGAAGGTGGTGCGCAGAAAGTGCATGGGCAGTAGCGCTTCGTTTCAACCCGGACGATCCGGAATGCGCTGAGAATACGCATTCCACCGGTGGGCTCACAATACAGACAACGCCCCATCCAATCGATGGCGGTCCCTGCATCCAGCATCCTGCCTCCGGGGATTTTCTGCAGACTTTTTCGGCACAGGAATAGCAATACTTCCTACCGACTTCTGCAGTAACGACCGACTTTAATATCCCCTGCCATCGCCGTAAATTGCGATCCATAGCACGCCGATTTCTGACCACTAGAACGTCACGGAGACTCCATGGAACGCAGCCACAACACCCCTAACCGCTATGCATTGATCCTCGATGCGGAGACGATTGCGGACGTCCTGAAACGCACCGCGCAATCGGAATTGCCGGGTCGCGTATGCCGCCCGCTGGATCACCGCGCTGGCCAGTGCGCCAACGTCGAATTGGCAAGGTACGACGCGGAAATAGATGACGCGCCGCTCACCGACGAGGAATTGGACATGATTGACACGACGACCTGCCCCGAATGCAAGGCGCCGTCGGTCGACAGGGACTTCAAGGATGACGAGGCGACCGATGAGGACGACGTCTAGCAGAAGCAGTGTTGCAACGCGATGCCCGCTGCCCTCTCCTCGGGCCCGGCAACCGCAGCGCCAAGGGCAACACCGAATCAGGCGCCATACTTCCAGGACGCGGCAAGACGCTGGTAAGACGCTGGCGAGACGCCATTCCTGCGACCGAAATACAGCTGGCCCTCGATGCGGGCTGTCTTGCACAGAAAAGTTTTCTGTATTTCTCTGGGTGTGAAAAATACTTGGGTAACCGCTACGTCGAGCACCCTCCGATATCGGCAGGGCGCATGGCTTCAATCCGCAGGCATCACTGAGTCGACAAGCGGGCTGTCATTGTTGTAGCGCTCCGTCTTGAACCGGAAGCCCGCGCGAGAAATGCTTGAGGATCGCCCCGATGTCTTGAGCACGCGCCAGGTCGTGCAGGACAGTTTCGTCGACCTCGTCCGCGTAGCTGACATGGATCTCCTTCAGTTTCAAGCTGTGAAACAGGCTATCGAGTGCCTCCAGATTGATCTCGGCCGGGTTGTATTGCCTGATGCGATCGATGTTGTCGTCCTTCAGCAGAACGAGCAGGATGTATTCGAGCTCACTTACCTGAAATGGCATGATCATCATTGCATTTTCCTTCTCATACGCCAGACGTTTTCAATGCATGTACGGAGTTTTGACATATCGCCGCCAGCTGCATCCACTCAGCGCGAACCGCAGTGCTGATCAGTGACCCACTGCGTCACTCTGGTCAAGGTACCTTTCAAGCCAAAGGTTGAAGGTGGTCCTTACCCGCCCGCATCAGGCACACCCGGCATAAGGGGCGCGCACAACAGCGAGAATATTGGGCAATGACCCATTGGTATCTTTACGCTTAAAAGGTACCTTGACCGGAATAACGAAATGTCTACCGTCTTGAGTCCACGCTCGGTAAAACTTGATGTTTGCAGCGGGTGACGCCAGTATCGCTTTCGTTGTCCATTATGTGAATACAGGGTTGTGCCCATTGGACGCGCATCCACACTGGAGTTTGTGAGGGAATTTTCTGGAGATTGTGTCTGCGGCTTTTGTGCCCCACCTGCGGTTGGGAGAAAAGCATCGTTGCCAGAACCTGCATTGCTACCGTCCGCCGCCTCCCCTACGCCAAGCAGCCGCAGCGAAGGAACAATGGGGTAGTTATCCGCGCCATCGTACAACATAGCCCTACCTGTAAGCGCTAGTAAGAAGGAGGACACTCGCCGGAGTTGATTCCACAAAGACTCAACCCCCTTGAACCGTCCTCTTGAACCGGATGCCGCCCCAATGAACTCGCCACTCACTCCTGTCCTTCGCTCCCGAGAAATTTCCCCCTTCAATCTGAGCCGCTGGTTCGCATTGGTTGGGCTGATCTCGATCAGCACGATCGGCATCGTCTGCGCGCTTCTACTATCGAACTTCTTGACCAGTCGCATGCTGCGCCATGAAGGGGTGATGACGATGCAATTCGTGCAAAGCCTGGCGCAAACGGAACCAACGCTCATCGCCTACATCAAGGGCGAAGCTGCGAGCGACCCCAATGAACTGAGACTGGCGCTGCGACATATCGCCGCCGTGCCCGAGGCGCTGCGCGCAAACATGTACAACCGTGATCGCACGGTCATCTGGTCAACCGATAAGACGCTTGTCGGACGCAGGTTCGGAGCCAACCCGGAACTCGATGCGGCACTGGCCGGTGAGGTGGTCGTTCACCCCGATGAAGCGGACGATAAACATTTGCGCAAAGAGGAGCATATGGCGCTGCAAAAAGAGACAGATTACTTCGTCGAGGCATACGTTCCCGTGCGCGACGGAACTGACGGGCCGGTGATCGGCGTGGTCGAACTGTACAAGAGCCCCAAGGCGCTCGCCGAAGCGTTGCGCACCAGCCGTTGGTATATTTTCGTCGGATCGGCATTATCCGGTCTGTTTCTGTATTTGACGCTGTTCAGCCTGTCGCGCCGTGCCGACGCGGTCATCCGCGAGCAGCAGGTACGCATCATCGATAGCGAAACCCTTGCAGCATTGGGTGAAATGGCATCAGCCGTCGCCCACGGCATACGCAATCCGCTGGCCTCCATCCGCAGTTCGGCGGAACTCGCACTGGACGGCCGGCCAGAGGACGCGCGTGAAACAGCGCAAGACATCATCAACGAGGCGGACCGGCTTGAGGTATGGCTACGGGAGCTGCTGACCTATGCGTGCCCGATCTCGGCCACTACTGAACGCGTTTCGCTGCCAGCACTTATCGAGGCCACCATCAACAGCTTCGCCCGGGACATGGAGAAGCGCCATATTTCCAGCCGCTCCTCGCTCGCGTACGACCTTCCCCAGGCAAAGGGTGACGCAATACTCCTGGGGCAAGTACTGCATAGTCTGTTTTCCAACGCGGTCGAGGCGATCGAAACTGGCGGCACCATCGAAATCTCCGGCAGGGCTGTCCCGGAAACGAGGCGCGTGGAATTGACCATTCGCGACAGTGGCCCGGGCATGGACGCGGAGCAGCTCAAGCACCTGTTCACCCCTTTCTACACGACCAAGGCCCGTGGCCTCGGGGTGGGCCTGTCCCTGGCCAAGCGCATCATCGACCGCCTGGGTGGCAGCATCGGCATAAGCAGCATTCCCGGCAAGGGCACAGCGGTGTGCCTGTCGATGTCAATCGCGTAAAAAGGAGTATCCCATCATGCTAAGCGTGCTGCTCATCGAAGACGAGGCCACTCTCGCGAAGAACATCAGCTCGTTCCTTTCCCGCTATGGCTACGTAATGCGTATCGCCACCACGGCCGAATCGGGGCTGCTTGAACTCGAGACATTCAAACCCGACATCGTTCTTCTGGACTTCAATCTGCCGGGAATGAACGGGATGGAGGCGCTGGCCAGGATTCGCGCCATCGACCGCAAGATCAAGGTGATCATGATCACCGCTCACGGCAGTATCGACATTGCCGTTCAGGCCATGCAGTCTGGTGCGTATCATTTCCTCACCAAACCCCTCTCGGTCAACAAACTCAGAGTAATGCTGGAAAAGGCCATGGAGGACGAGCGGCGGGAAAAGGCGCTGTCCTACTACCAGGACAAGCTCAAGAGCGAGGCTGGGCTCGACATGCTGCTGGGCGAATCTTCCGAGATGAGCATGCTCCGGCGCAAGATCGAGATGGTCGTCGGCGCCGAGAGCTCGCTGAATGACGTCGATATGCCGGCTGTGTTGATCCTCGGTGAAACCGGGACTGGCAAGGAGCTGGTTGCGCGTGCCCTGCATTTCAGTGGACCACGCCGCGACAAGCCTTTTGTCGAAATCAACTGCTCCTCGCTTCATCATGATCTTATCGAATCCGAGCTTTTCGGACATGAGCGCGGTGCATTTACCGACGCTCACGAGAGAAAGTCCGGCCTTTTCGAAGCAGCCGACGGTGGCACCCTGTTCCTGGACGAAATTGGCGATATGGACCTCGCCTTGCAAGCCCGGGTCCTCAAGGTACTCGAGGACAAGAACGTGCGCCGCCTGGGAAGTACACGCGACCAGCACGTCGATGTGCGTATCCTCGCGGCAACCCACCGGTCTCTGGAGAAACTGGTGTCGGCTGGTAAATTCCGCGCTGATCTCTACTTTCGACTGCGCATAATCCAGATCGCAGTCCCGGCATTGCGCGAACGCGATGACGACACGCTCTTTCTTGCCCGGCACTTCCTGGCACTGCACGGCGCCCGTTACGGCCGTCCGGACCTGACTTTCGATCAACCGGCGGAGGAATTGCTGCGCAAACATACCTGGCCGGGTAACGTGCGTGAACTGCGTAACGTCGTTGAACAGGCGGTCCTGCTTGCCGAGAGCCCGATCATCGGCGCCGACAAGCTCCATTTGTGCAGCCCGCAAAGCTTTGTCATGCATGAGCAAGCCGCCGCCATCCAGTCGAACCAATCCGCCCATCTCTTCGATAGCAATGCGCATCTGGCGACCGTTGAACGCGACCTTCTGTTACGTGCGCTGAACCGGACCGCCTGGAACGTAACCCAATCGGCACGCATGCTTGGCGTGTCGCGCGACACCATGCGTTACCGCATCGAAAAATTCGGACTCACGCCCAGCATGAGACAAGCGACGCCGCCTTCGCACCTGTGATCCGAGCAGTCCCCGGACAGAGCCGGCGCGATCAGGCGCGACACTGACAGCACGCAGATCGACCTGGAAGTCTGAAAGCCCCCCCTACGGAAGACCCCTTGGGAATCCCACGTAGGCGTATCTGTGCAGTAGTTCACAGACTATTTTTCATGATATTGGCATAAAGAGCGCAGGGGGGAGTTCCACCTTATCGGAGGATTCCATGGAACCCGTTTTGCAGCTCAAGACTTTCAACAAGGACACAATCGCGTTCGGCCCTCGTAACGACCCGTGGCAGGTCGCACTCAACGACCCGGCCACGACCGTTATGACCGATTTTCGCGAGCGCCCGGTATTCACTATTGATGCCGACGAGAAAATCGATGAAGCGTTGCAACAGATGAAGCACGCCGGGTTGCGCGCCGCGTTCGTCATGGACAAGCAATCCGATGGCATGCTGGGCATCATCACCGCGTACGACATTATCGGTGACAAGGCGATGCGCCACCTCCAGAGTGTTGGATTCAACGACCACGCCTTCAAGCGCAGCGAGATCTGTGTCCGCGACATCATGGACAAGGTCGAGGATTGGCGCGTTGCTGAAGTGCGTCAGATCGTGGGGGCGACCGTGAAGTCAGTGCTCGAAGCGCTGCAAAGGAACCGCCGCTCACATTTGCCGGTCATGGAAACCATGCCGGATGGCAACCTTCGCCTGCGCGGAATATTCTCCCTGTCGAAATTGCTGCGCCTGACTCAGCACAGCCGCAATCATGCCCCTTCCCTCGCGATGAATTCCTGAGCTTGCAACGCCGACCCGTCGCGCCAATGCCCTGCTCGACCGGCTTGTCATGGCGCTTGCATGGTCGGTCGGGTCCTGGCGGCAGGTCAACGGGCCGTTGACTGATCGACCCACACCACCTGCCTGAGAGGACATCATGGACACTGATACGAAGCAATCGGTACCCGGCCTGGGCCTGGGCCCGAGCACGTGCGCAGCTATTCCGGCCCAGCCCCCCGGCCCGAAGCGGGTCCCTGTGCATGCCGGCTCCACACGCAACGTGTTCGGAGCGCCCGTAACCCAAGGCAACCTTGTGCCGCTGCTGCGGGCCGCGCGCAGCAACGGCCTGTTCAGTTCGCTGAGTGCGCCCGATGCAGAAATGGTCTTGTCATTCTGCCACTTCAACTTCGTGGAAAAGGACGACCGCCTGTTCGAAGCCGGCGACCAGGCAGACTACTTGCTCTTCATCGTGGACGGCCGCGTGATGCTGACCTGCAACACCGTGGACAGGCAGGTGCTGCGCGTCGGCACAGCCGGAATCGGCGCGATACTGGGCGAATCCGCGATTACCTCGATCAGCCAGCGCGCTGCCTCCGCAACCACGGCCTCGCGTTGCGTGCTCGGCTATTTGTTCTACAAGGACTTTAGCCGCCTGTGCACCGCGCACCCCGAGGTGGCCCTGCGGTTCCTGATCATGATGTTCGACCAGACCAACGGGCGCATGCGCGCCATGACCAAACAGCTCACGGAGACGGCGATCCATGCGCGCTCGATGGCCGAGACGACGATGGAACTCCTCTCGAAAGTCCTGTTTGACCGTCGAACCGGCGCACCCCGCGAGACAGCTGACGGCACTCCCGCCATTGAGCGGCGCGACAGGAACCAGGCCGATACCGACGTCGCTCAGGTGCCGCCCAATGCAGGCGACGCGATTTCGGCAGAAATGTTTCCTTCAATATTTATCCAGTAACCCCGACCTTGCGACAAGGCGCACCGGACACGCATCGCAGCTGATACTCCAACAATATCTATTCAATGATGATAACAATTTACTTATAAGCCTACGTGAGATGGTGATATATGAATGAATATGATGTGATTTAAATCGGCGACTGGCACCGCTGTGGAGCGTGGCTCGGGCGCTTGGGACTGCTGATCGCACCCTGCCGGGCGCTCCCCCAAAAAAAGCCCCACCCTTGCGGGTGGGGCGATTTGCTGCAGGGAGAAGTATTACTTGATGCTCAGCACGGTTGGCAAGGTGACTGCACCGGCCGAAGTCCTGCCCCTGATATGCGTCGCCCATACCGGCCTCGCTACGGTCACGCTGAGCTTGAACTTGCCAGCCACCGCGGCCGTACTTCCAGCCACAGACACATGGCCCAGCGCAGTGGAACAGACGCTGTCGCAAAACTCGATGGTAACGGTCGAGTTCGACGCCGGCGAAGTGGCACCCTCTACTGACAGATTTCTGGTGCTGGTCGTGTACGTGTTCCTGTTGAGCAGCAGTGATTCCGCCGGATTCACTGTCACCGTTACCGTCCCGGCGTTCACCGACGAGACATTCACCCGGTCCTGGGTCCGGTAGGTGAACGTATAGGTACCGGCGCTGGCAGCGAGGAATTGCACGACCCCACCGACAACGTTTGTGGTCCCCAGCGCAGTACCGTCCGACCGGGTGACGCTCGCCCCGGCAGGTACAGGTACCGTGATGTTCGACGCCGCGACAACGTCCGCGTTGCCGTCCACATCCGTATCGTTGGCGATCAGGTTGATAAGGACCGGCACGTTGGCAGTTGCCGTCACCGCGTCGTTGACCGCGACGGGCGCATCGTTCACCGGTGTGAGCGTGATATGCACCGTGGCCGGGGTCGACACCAGGCCATTCTTGGTCAGCGTGTAGGTGAAGGAGTCAACACCATTCCTGTTGAGAGATGGCGTATAGGTCACCGTCGGGCCGGTCGTCTGCTGTTGGTTCACAGCACCAAGGGTACCCAAAGCCGGAGGCGATGTGATTTGCATGGTGCACGGGTTGGCAAGGTTCAAGGCGCAGTTAGTGTCGACGCCTGCGCTGGCCGTGCCGCCCGCCTGGGGAGGATTGGTCGCCGTGCTGGCCCGGGGGTTGAGCACATGCACGGTGGAATCTTCCAGGAACGTAAAGCTGTCGGCCTTGGCCACCGGCGTGCCCGCAGCCGCCACACCCGCGAGGGTGGTGTCGACCAGCAGCTCGTTGGCGCCCGCGGCGCTGGACAGCACCGTCACCTTGGGGGGCGGCACCTGGATGCCCGTCGCGACGATCTGTCCGCCGCTGAGGTCCCCGATGAAAGTTCCAAAGGCCAGCCTCAGCACGGGCGGGACCAGTGCATCGCTCGACGTGGCCAACACGCTCAGGGTCTTGGCGCCCTGATCGTATCGGGCTTGGGTAATGCTGACTTCGTCCGTCACCGGCACCGTATGGAACGCCGGAACGATTTGTCCGCTCAGATCACGCGCGTTGGCGTGCGTCACGCAAACTGCCGCGGGCAGGGCTGTGGGCAGGATCTGTCCCCAGTACTGGTTGCCCGAGGAGAGCATCTGCGTCTCGGTGGCGCCCAGCGGTGCGCTGAAGGGCGCTCTGACAACACCCGTGGCATCGACAGTGCCGGCGCAGGCTGCATCAAAGAACGTCAGCGCCGCCGCTTCCTTGGCCGCGGGGGCTTGCGTGGGCATGCGGCCTGCGGTGGCCGGGAAGCCGGTCGCGAGGACATCGACCTTCAGATTCCCTGGCGCGCTGCCGATGCGGGTATAGCTGGCGCGATCGACGCTGGCTTGGGCGGGTATCGCGCCCACATACAGGCGGCCCATCAGGCTGAAGTCGCTGGTCTCGAGCCAGTCAACGGTTGCGCCGGTGACCGGATCCGTTCCCATGCCGGAGCCGACCGGTCCCTCAATGCGGAAAAGGTTCTGGTTGCGCAGCGGTTGGTTCGGGTCATTGAAGTTCCTGAAACTCAGCGAGCTGCCGGTGACCGGCCCAATACGCGCCGGATCGGCGATGTAGGCCTTGCCGGAGCCCGGGTACGGCGTCGGTGCACCACCAGCGAAGTGAGCCGGGTCGGTATCCGGGGTCGGGTTGTCCGCCGTAACGGCTGGCATTTCCGTGCCACCAATGGTGGCAGAGGGCAGCAGGAACGGCCCCATGCGCGAGGTGAGCGCGCAGTCGAATGTGCCCTTGGCGCAGCTGATGCCGACGTCGTCGGTGAAGAAAATCCGCTCGCCGGCCACGCCTTCGATCAACTCTTCGCCGTAGGGGTGGATGAAGCGGTAGGTTCCGCTGAGCGGCACCGGGTTCAGCGCGACGCGGATGCGCGAGAAAGTGATCTGCTCGCCTGGTACCGCGTTCCCGGTGGCAAACCCAGCCTCCTCGCCGAGGACCAGAATCGCCTTGCCGCCTTGCTGACGGGTGCCGATTTGCGCTGACCCGGCAAAATAGAAGTGCTCATCGAAAAAATTGCTCGGAAAAATCTCGGGCGTCTGGATGGGCGGGGTCAGCAGGCACCATGCGCCGTCCACTTCCGCTGCATTGGGGGCGCAAAACTCCAGCCCGATGCCGGTGGTGTCCTGGTACCAGGCGGGGAAATTGCCGACCGCCGGGTCGCCATTAACGGGGCCTGCCCTTTCGAGCACGGCGTGGGCGGAAAAGCTGCTGCTGGCCAGCACAAGCGCGAGCGCAACCGCACGCGCGCCAACCTTAGTCTTGTAAGGTGCAAACATTACAAATCTCCTTAACGTGAGGTATTGAATTAATGCTAGGCCGGCCAATCCGACCACACGCTGTTTAATGCACAGCGCGTGCCATAAAATCAACACATTGATTTATAAAGAATTTAATTCCAAACGCCGAAATTTCCTGGGTAGGGGAAAAGCCATTTGGGCGAAATACCCCGCCGCTGCTTGGGTAAAAATCGGGGAACATTCCCGAAAATTTTCTGTTGCTGCTTTCCTGCTGCAAGCCGTTCGCAGAGCTGCATGCCGAACCTGCCGCAACGACTGTCTCAACAACCCATCGCGCGCCACGCACAGGAACACCGCCCCGCCCTGGCGGGCGGCGCGGCGCTTGCAACAGGCGCGGGAGGTGTTCATGACGCAGCTCGCTACTTGATGGTCAGCGCTATCGCCCGGGAAGTACCGTTCGCCGTGGTCGCCTTGATCGAGGTTGCCCCCGAAGGCAGCGCAACACCACTTTGGTCGAAGGTCCAGGCGCCCACCGCGGTCGAAGTCACCGTGCCTGGCGTACCGAGCACCGTGCCGGCCGAGTTGACGAACTCCAGCTTCACGCTTTCGCTCACCGCCGGCGTGATCGTGCCCGATAGCCTCAAACGCAACCCCTTCACGGTGTACTGGTTCAGCGTGAAAGCCAGCGTCTCCGCCGCCGCCACCGTCACCGTCACCGTCGCAGGATTGGCCGAGGTCAGGCCGGGCGAACCGGCAATGCCCGCATCCAACGCCTTGTAGGTAAAGGTATAGGTGCCCGACGCCGCCGCGAGGAAGTCCACCTTCCTGCCGTTGACCGTGGCAGTCGCACCCACCGGCGCCGTCACGATCACCGGCGCAACCATGTTGGTTGCGCCGTTCGCGTCGCTATCGTTCGCCAGCACGTCGAGCGAAACTACCTTGCCGGCGATGGCATTGGCCGCATCGTTGTTCGCAACCGGCGCGATATTCACCGGTGTGATGTTCAACGTCGCCAGTGCCGCGTTCGATACCTGTGCGCCGACGCTCACGGTGTAAGTAAAGCCGTCCGTGCCGCTGGCATTCGGCTTCGGCGTGTAGCTCACCGTATTGTCGGCGTTGACCACCGCCGTACCCAGTAGCGGCGCCTGCACCAGACGTACCGTGCCACCAGACCCGATGCTGTCGTTGGCCATGACAGCGAGGAGCTGCGCCGACGCATTCATCGGGAAGGTAAAGGCGTCGTTATTGGCCACCGGCAGTGCCGCCACCGGCGCAGCCTTGAAACCGGTGCTCACCTGGAACCTGGCGCTGCCCAGGGCGTCCGAGCGCACAGTCACGTTCGCGGGCGGCGCAAGCAGGGCTGGCACAACGTCCACGTTGCCGATCAGGTCACCGCTGTATTGCGCGGCCACCAGCGTCAGCACCGG
>CANJRC010000024.1 GCA_947476535.1 Betaproteobacteria bacterium | reverse complement strand
CAGCCCGATGCTCCGGCCGTAGATCGGCAGGTACAGGGGAAAGAGGTCGAGGGACACCTGCACCAGGGCGCTGACCGCGAGCACGCGCTGCACTTCGCGGTCGGCCAGCGTGCGCAGCATGTTGTTGCGCACCGCAGGTGCCGGTTCACCGCGCGGCAACAAGTGGGCCCAAACCGCGAGCATCGCCAGGCAGACGAAGGACGCACTCGCCATTGCAAGAAACGTGACTTCGTGCCCCAGGTACTCGATGGCGTTTCCGCCCAGCATGGGACCGGAGAAATTGCAGACCGACCCGATCATGCTGTAGAAGACGAAATTTCGCGTCAACGCCGCAGGGCGCGAGAGCACTTGCGTCAGGCTCTGCGTGGTCACGTGAAACAGGGAGTTCCACAGTCCGGCCATGGCCGCGGCGACGAACAGCGCCGGCAGGCCGGGATCGAAATACTGAAGCAGCATGCCGACCGCGCCCGCGGCAGCGCCTGCCGCCAGCAGCCATCGCGAGCCGAAGCGATCGGCCAGTCGCCCCACCGGCCAGGACAGCAACAAGGGGAAAAACCACAACATGCCGGACAGGATGCCCGCCTCCTGGGGCGTGGCCCCAAGATCCAGGCCGCGCAGCACGATGACGAGGCGGCTGCCGTTGACCGCCATGTAGGCGACCAGCGTGATCGTGCGTATCAGTGCGAGCGGACTCATTGATAACAATCAGACACCATAAGTCCGTTGGTTGGGGATATTCAATCTAATATGATAATTTTCATGAATCCATTCCCAAAGCAAAGGCAGACGGGCGTCCCCGCGCCCGGCTGCCGCGGCGGGTCCATCCGATCTACTGGAATCCCAGCAGCTTGGTGATCAGATCGCGTCGCGCCAAGGCGTCCCGTTTCGGCGAGACGTACTGCTTGGGCAAGGTCGCCGTGTCGAACACCGAGATGCTGCCCGGCTCCGAGTTGAATACCTTGTTGCCTTCGGCCGTCATGATGTAGTGCGCGAACAGGCGTGCCGCTGCGGCATGCTTGGCCTTGCTCCGATTCGTCAGCACGATCTGCATTTCAACGCCCGTGGCGTAGGTGGGGATCACCAGGCCCAACGGCGCCCCCTTCGATGTGGTTGCCGAAATCTGTGCCGCCACCGCCGGGGCCTGCACCGCGCCCTCGCCCGCCCCCAGTGCATTGGTGGACGGCACGCCGCTCGGATACTGGCGCAGGTTCAACTCGCGCAACTTGACCAGGAACTCTTCGCCGTACTTGTCGAGGATGATTCCCCAATGGTCCGAATAGGAATTCGATGAACGCGGATCGGGGATCAGGATCTGGCCCTTGAATTTGGGATTCAGGAGATCGGGCCAATCCTTCGGGATATCAGCTCCCTTGACCTTCTCCGTGTTGTAGGAAATTCCCCACGGGGCCACCTGCACGATCGCAGTCGGCCCGGTGACGAAACGCGCAGGAAACTCGCCGCTGCGAAGCGCGGGGATGCCTGCCTGCGCGATCGGCTCGACCCAGCCCTTCTTGATCGCGTCTTCCGCAAACGGCACGGCAGTGGCGACCATGTAGAAGTCCACGGCGAAGGTGCCGGCCTCGGCCTCCGCGCCGAAGCGGCGTTCCGTCTGCACCCCCGCCAGGCGGATGAAGCTGTACTTGACTCCGTATTTGGCGAGGAAGGCATCCCCCGTGCGCTTGGCGACATTCTCGGTGACACCGGAATAGAAATTCACCTCGCCCTCGGCCCTGGCCGCCTTGATCAGCGCGTCCAGGTCAGCCTGTGCGTTGGCCTGCGCCAGCGCGATACCCGGGATGACAAATGCGGTGGCACACAGGGCACTGCGCAGGAATCGTTTTACGCCGATATCGCTCATTGTTATTTCTCCCATTGGATGACGGTATTGCAGCCGGCAACGCACCGTGGCATGACCCGCGCCATCGGCTGCACCGGAATTGCATTGTCATATTCTTCTCTAGAGTCCGATTGCACGATGCAATCGGACTCAACCGTGACGAAGCATATAATGCCCTTGAACAGCAGGGCAATCGGGATTCGCGAGCGCACCATCGTTCGGAGACGCATCGGCGCAAGCCCTGCGCTCGCCACTGGAGTGGCACCTGGGGCCCGCACAGCAACCCGGCCGAGCGCGTGCATCCCTCCTACCCCTTCATCCTGCTGAACAGCCTTTGCATCATCGTCGGGGAAGGCGTGCGCCTGGCCATTTCCCTGGATGCACTGCAAATGCAGGCGTCGCCGCTTATCGTGGGCACCCTCGGTTCGCTGTTCTCCGCCATTCCCGCGATCAGTTCCGTCGCCTCCGGGCGCTGGGTCGACCGGGCAGGCGCCAGCCGCCCCATGCTGATATCGGCACTGGCCATGGCGGCCGGCGCCGGGCTGGCCTTCATCTGGCGCGACATGGCCGCGCTGTTCGTGGTCAGCGTCGTCGTCGGCGCGTTCGAGAACCTGTTTCTCGTCGCCACCCTGCAGGTCCTTGGACGCGATGAAACTCCCGGGGCGCGGGTGCGCAATTTCAGTGTCCTCACGACAGCCAACTCGGTGGGCAATTTCATCAGCCCCCTGGCTGTGGGCATCGGCATCGATCGGCTCGGCATTTCCGCGACGTTCCTGATGCTCGCGCTCTTGAGCCTCTTGCCCGCCCTGATCATCCTGAGCGGGGCAATCGCCGGCAATCCGCGCAGCGCAAGACCCGAACTGCGCTCGGCACCGAACGTTGAAAAGACAAGTGAATCGCGTCCAGCACCGAGGAAAGGGGGCGCACTGGGCTTGCTGCGCGCCCCCCCATTGCGCCGCGTATTCGGCATCGCGTTCTCGACATCGGCCAGCATCCTCCTCTACATGTTCCTCATTCCGCTGTATGGCGTGCAGCATGGCCTCTCGGCATCTTGGATCGGTACGCTGCTGGGCACTTTCTTCCTTTCGATGGCACTGGTGCGGTTTTCGGCGCCGATGCTCACGCGCTTCTTCCGGCCATGGCAGTTGATGCTCGCATCACTCAGCGCGTCCGGGGCCATGCTCATCGTGCTGCCCTTCACCGACAATGCCTGGATCCTGCTGCCGATCAGCATTTTTCTCGGCGGCAGCCTGGGACTGTCCTCGCCCATCGCGCTGTCGCTGATGTCCGAGAATGCGCCGAAAGGGCGGCTCGGGGAGGTGCTCGGCCTGCGCCAGACCATGGTCAACGTCATCCTGACGGGCGTTCCACTGATTGCCGGCTCGCTGGGTGCGTTGCTGGGCATCGCTCCGGTATTCTGGGTCATCTCGCTGATGCTGATCGGGAGCTGCTTTGTCGCGCGTCACCAATGGCATTCGCCACGCTAGCGCAAGTTCTCGGTGACGACATGAATCGAGGCGTCGTGAACACTGCGGCAATGTGTGCAGGAAAGTCCTGGCGTTGAAGCCGCTCTATCTCCTGGTCCTGATTGGCTCGACCAGTCACCTCGCGCACGATGCGGCGCGTTTCGCTGTGACGCTCTACGCCGTAAAGCTGCAGATTTCCCCGGCCATCATCGGCACGCTGGGCGCCATGTTCGCGTTGCTTCCGGCCCTGACGTCCCTGGCTGTCGGTCGCTGGGTGGACCGCGTGGGCGCCCGCCGTCCAATGCTGATCTGCGCGATCATGATGGTGTTGGGCTGCGCGATGCCGTTCTTCTGGGGCAATGTGGTCGGGCTTTTCGTCGCCAGCATCGTGGTCGGCACGTTCTACAACGCGAGCTTCGTCTCTGCCAGCCGCATGCTGGGCCAGTTGGGCGCCCCCGGAGAGCACGTCAGAAACGTCGGCGTGTCTTCGACCGGCTACTCCATCGCGACCCTTCTCGCACCGCTGGCGGCCGGATTCGCCATCGATGCCCGGGGCCATGCCGACACCTTCCTGCTCATCGCCCTGCTGCCGCTCCTGCCCTGCGCAGTGCTGGGCCTGGGCATCCTGCGCTTTCCCGAGCGCACCCACTCAACAGATACCCTGAAGGATTCCACCCGCATCGGCGTGGTCGGCATCGTCAGCCGCGGTACGCTCAAGAACATATTCATCGCGAACATCTGCTCCCAGGTGGCCTGGAGCCTCTACGTGTTCCTCATGCCCTTGTATGGCTCGGAGATCGGCATGTCGGCATCGGCCATTGGCCTGGTGATGAGCGGCTTTTCGCTCACGACCGTGGCGATACGCAGCGTCCTGCCGCTGTTCGTTCGGCGCCTGACGCCCTGGCAGGTCTTGTTGCTGTCCCTGTTCATTGCCAGCGCGTGCCTTGCGGCCTTTCCCTTCTTCAAGGGCTTCGATGCCCTGATGGCATTGGGCATCCTGCTCGGCGTCGGACTGGGGCTGAGCGGCCCGATGACCCTGTCCCTGATCTACGAGCACGCCCCGCCCGCGCGCCTGGGCGAGGTTCTCGGGATGCGCATCACCTTGATGAATGTTTCGTTCACCATCGTGCCGCTGCTATCCGGCACCATCACAGCGGCTGCCGGCGTCGGCCCGGTGTTCTGGCTGCTCGCCGCGGGGATGGGTGTGTCCTGCGTTGCCATCCGCAAGAACTGGCGCGCGCCCCGGCACGCCTCGCACTGACCGAGCACCAGGTCCAATCGCTATCCTTGCCTGGCTTCCAGTTCCTCCCAGCGCAGCAATGCGCGGGTCAACTCGGCGTCAATCGCAGCCAGGCGCTCATTCAGGGCCTTGGCTTCGTCCGGCGCCTTGGCGTACAGGACGCCGTCCGCGAGCCGCTCCGCGATAGTTGACTGCTCAGCCTCCAGCAACTGGATTCGCTCCGGCAATCCTGCCAGCTCGCGCGCATCCTTGTAGCTGAGTTTCCCCTTGGCGGGCTTGCGCGCGGGCTCGTGCTTTCCCGCGCCCCCCTCGGACGGCAAAGACGTGCCAGAAGCTGCGCGCTTGGCCTCGTTGCCGCTGCCGGCACGCGAGGCGCGCTGCCAATCCACATAGCCGCCCGCGTACTCCTTCCAGCGCCCCTCCACGCCAGCCTCCGAGGCAATGGTCTGCGTCACCACGTTGTCGAGGAATGCGCGGTCGTGGCTGACGAGGAACAAGGTGCCTTTGTAATCCTGCAGCAGCTCTTCCAGCAGCTCCAATGTCTCGATATCGAGATCGTTGGTCGGCTCGTCCAGCACCAAAACGTTGGCCGGACGGCTGAACAGGCGCGCGAGCAGCAAGCGGTTGCGTTCGCCGCCGGAGAGGGACTTCACAGGTGCGCGTGCCCGTTCCGGCGGGAACAGGAAGTCGTCCAGGTAGCTGATGACGTGCTTTCGGGCGCCGTTGATCTCGACGAAATCGCTGCCCTTGTTGATGGCGTCGGCAAGCGTTGCCTCCTCGTCGAGGCCGGCGCGGAACTGGTCGAAATAGGCAATCTCGAGCTTGGTCCCCAGTCGCACGCTGCCTTCGTCGGCTTCCAGTTGCCCGAGGATGAGCTTGAGCAGGGTGGTCTTTCCGGAGCCATTGGGACCGATCAGGCCGACCTTGTCGCCACGCATGATGCGGCAGGAAAAATCGTTCACGATCAGGCGGCTGCCAAATCGCTTGCTGACGCCCTCCAGCTCGGCAACCAGCTTGCCCGAGCGTTCCCCGGCCGCCACCGTCAGTTCCACCTTGCCGACGCGGTCACGGCGTGCCGCGCGCTCCAGCCGCAGCGCTTCCAGCCTCCGCACACGGCCCTCGTTGCGCGTGCGACGTGCCTCGATGCCCTTCCTGATCCAAACCTCTTCCTGTGCCAGCACCTTGTCGAACTTCTTCTGGTGCGTCGCCTCCGCCTCCAGCGCCTCGGCTTTCACCAGCACGTAAGTGGCGAAATTTCCGGGGTATTCCGATGCCAATCCGCGATCGAGCTCGAGGATCTTGGTGGCCACGTTGTCGAGGAAGCGCCGATCGTGGGTGACGAACAGAACGCTGCCCGGGTACCCGCGCAGCACTTCCTCCAGCCAGTCGATGCCGGCAAGGTCCAGGTGGTTGGTCGGCTCATCCAGCAGCAGCAGGTCGGGCTCCAGCACCAGCGCGCGCGCCAGCGCCACGCGCTTTTTCTGCCCGCCGGACAGATCCGACACTCGCAGGTCTTCGGCGAGCTGCATGCGCGACAGCGTCGTCGACACGCGGTGCTGCAGCGTCCAACCGTCACTCGACTCCAGTGCCTCCTGCAGCTGGTGCAGCCGCGTCATGATTGCGTCGTCGTCGGGGGACTCGGTCAGCGCATGCGTCACGGCGTGGTAGTCGACCAGCAGTTGCGCCGCGCCTCCCAACCCTTCGGCCACTGCCTCGAAGACGGTATGCGCCGGATTGAGGTCGGGCTCCTGGGCGACACTGGCGAGCTTCAGGCCGGGTGAACGCCACACCTTGCCGTCGTCGGCTGCGGCGGTCCCCGCGATCACCCGCAACAGGCTGGACTTGCCGGTGCCATTGCGCCCGATCAAGCCGATGCGCTGGCCCGGCTCGATCACGAGATCGACGTGGTCGAGCAGAGGCACATGACCGTAGGCCAGGCAGGCCTGGGAGAGTTGAACGAGTGGCATGGGGTTATCCGGTTAGTCTTGCCTAGGCCTGATCGGCCGGTAGTGCTGCGCGAAGTCGCGCTGCCAGCGCATCGGCGCGCCGGCGGTTCATTGCTTTGGCACCGTCGGCATCGCGCGCAATGCTCGCCACGGCGCGCTCCAGGGTGATTCGGGCCGTGGCGGCATCGCCCGCATCGGCCAGGGACTCGGCCAGCCCCAACAAGGCGCTGGACAACTCGGGAATGGCGCGAAGCACCGCCTGGTACATGTCGAGCGCTTCGGCGGGCCTGCCCGAAACGCGCAACGCTTCGGCAAAGTCGTAACGGATCTGCGCCGACTCCGGTTCCGACGCCGAAGCCGTCTGCAGGTGCGCAACGGCGACATCGGGGCGCCCCTCGCGCAGTGCCAGCAGCCCCGACAGGTGGTGAATGGCCCCGGCGCGCGGCGCAAGGGCCAACGCCTCCTCGACCAGAACTCGAGCCCTCGGCAGGTCTCCGGCTGCCATGCACGCGCGCACCCCTTCCTCGAGCGCCACCGTGCGGCGGCGCGGTCCGAGCATGCGCGAGAGCAGGCTCATGCAAGTATTCTCGGGCGCGACACTGCTGGCAGGACATCGCACCTGAGTCGATGGGTATGAAACATATTTGATAACAATTGCTTCATTTATTAAGTAGTAGCGTCTTATTGGATATTAATTTGATAATAACTATAGCCTCGGAATGCCCTAAAATGAAAAGGGCGGCCTGAGCCGCCCCCTTCTGCCAACACTGCCTCCCCGAAGGGAGCACTGAAATCTAAACGATCAGCGGCACAATCAGCAGCGCCACAATGTTGATGATCTTGATCAGCGGGTTCACGGCAGGACCCGCCGTGTCCTTGTAGGGGTCGCCGACCGTGTCACCGGTGACAGCCGCCTTGTGGGCTTCGGAACCCTTGCCGCCAAAGTGGTTGTCTTCGATGTACTTCTTGGCGTTATCCCAAGCACCGCCGCCGGTGGTCATCGAGATGGCCACGAACAGGCCGGTGACGATGGAACCCATCAGCACGCCGCCCAGGGCCTGCGGACCGAGCGCCAGGCCCACGACGATTGGCACGCCAACCGGCAACAGCGACGGCACGATCATTTCCTTGATGGCCGCCTTGGTCAGCATGTCAACGGCCGTGCCGTAGTCGGGCTTGGCCGTGCCTTCCATGATGCCGGGGATTTCCTTGAACTGACGACGCACTTCCACCACCACGGAACCGGCGGCGCGGCCGACAGCTTCCATCGCCATGGCGCCAAAGAGGTAGGGAATCAGGCCGCCGATCAGGAGGCCGACTACCACCATGTGATTGGACAGGTCGAAGGTCAGCGTCTTGCCGGCATGCTCGAGGGCATGCGTGTAGTCGGCAAACAGCACCAGCGCGGCCAGGCCGGCCGAACCGATGGCGTAGCCCTTGGTCACGGCCTTGGTGGTGTTGCCCACCGCGTCCAGCGGATCGGTCACGGCGCGCACGGAGTCGGGCAGTTCCGCCATTTCCGCAATGCCGCCGGCGTTGTCGGTAATGGGGCCGTAGGCGTCGAGGGCAACGATGATCCCCGTCATCGACAGCATGGAGGTCGCGGCGATCGCGATGCCATACAGTCCGGCCAGGTTATAGGCCAGCAGGATAGAGGCGCAAACGGCAATCACCGGCCAGGCGGTGGACTTCATCGACACGCCGAGACCGGCGATGATGTTGGTGCCGTGCCCCGTTGTCGAGGCTTGCGCGACGTGCTGCACTGGTGAGTACTCGGTTGCGGTGTAGTACTCGGTGATCACCACCATCAGCGCCGTCAGGACCAGGCCGATCACGGCCGTCCCATACAGGTGCCAGGCCGTGATCGTCGTGGCGCGGCCACTGATATCGAACGTGGCGGTCTTGAGCAGGTCGCCCATGATCCAGTCGGTCAGCGGGTAGAAGGCAATCAGTGCCAGCACGCCCGCAACGATCAGGCCGCGATACAGCGCGCTCATGATCTTCTTGCCGGGGATGATCTTGACGAACATGCAGCCGATGATGGAGGCGATGATGGCAAAACCGCCGATGACCAGCGGATACACCACCGCGGCCGTGGATGCGGTCTTCACGATCAGCGCGCCGAGAATCATGGTGGCAATCAGCGTCACGGCATAAGTCTCGAACAGGTCGGCCGCCATGCCGGCGCAATCACCGACATTGTCGCCCACGTTATCCGCGATCACCGCCGGGTTGCGCGGGTCATCCTCGGGAATTCCCGCCTCGACTTTGCCCACCAGGTCGGCACCCACGTCGGCACCCTTGGTGAAGATGCCGCCGCCCAGTCGCGCGAAGATGGAAATCAGCGAGCCACCAAAGCCAAAGCCGACCAGCGGCTTGATGACGTCGGACAATTGACCGCTGGATCCGGAAACCAGGAATGCGTAGAAACCAGCAACGCCGAGCAAGCCCAAGCCCACCACCAGCATGCCGGTGATGGCACCACCACGGAATGCAACGGTCAGCGCCTCGTTCAGGCCCTTACGCGCCGCTTCGGCGGTCCGCACGTTGGCGCGTACCGAAACGTTCATGCCGATGTAACCCGTGGCCCCCGAGAGAATGGCGCCGATAGCGAAGGCCACTGCCGTCATCCAGCCCAGCGTAAATCCAATCACCAGGAACAGGATCGCGCCAACGATCGAAATCGTGATGTATTGGCGGTTCAGGTAGGCATTGGCGCCAGTCTGGATCGCCAGCGCGATTTCGCGCATGCGCTCATTGCCGGCAGGCTGGGCCAGGACCCATTGCGTCGATATCCCGCCATAGACGATGGCGATGAGCGCACAAATAAGTGCGAACCAGAGACCTGCTTCCATAGTTCCTCCACTAAAAAACCCCGTCTTCTTCGGCAGCCCGGACCCTAGGGGTAGGTTCCGCTGGCTTGGCGTGCAGGGGGATTGCGTAAAGCTCTAAATTATAACCAAAAGTGGAGGCTTTAAGCGAGCTCCGACACACCGCGGTTTCCAATCCCTTCCGAAACCACTGGTTAGCGGGGCAGGCGCCTCTTCACCGGCACGTGAATTGACCGTGAGTAGATCGGCAACCCACCCTGGAAAGGCGGAACGTCCTCCCCCTGGATCAAAGGGGTGAGATAAGCGCGACAGGCCGATGTGATATTCATCCCATCAGCGGAGATGTACTTGCGGGGCAGGCGCCGCTCTCGCACCGCTATGTCGGCCAGCCTGACATGCCGAAGCTTCCAGCGATAGGGGCTCGAGGACACTCGCTCGATGACCGGCATCAGGCCATTACCTCCCGAGATTGCGAGTTCAACGGCGGCTGCACCCACGGCGCGTGCTTGCTCAACATCGGTCGCGGAAGCGATGTGCCGTGCAGAACGCTGGAGGTAGTCCGCAACGGCCCAATGACACTTGTGCGCAAGCTTCGACTGGACAAGCTGCGCCAGCATCGGCGCCACCCCGCCCAATTGCGGATTGCCATGGGAGTCAGCCGGACCCGAAATACTCAACAAGACCCCAGCTGCATCGCGCGTGCCCTCGGACACGCCCACGGCGCAATGCCCGTGGCGCCGCACGGATTCGTTCACGCGTTCCAGAAAACGCCCTTCATCGAATGGGTACTCCGGAAATAACAACACCTGGGGCGCATCGCCAGGCCTTGCCGCCGCCAGTCCGCAGGCGGCCGTGAGCCATCCAGCGTTGCGGCCCATGACTTCAAGAATGAAGACCCGCGTGGACGTGCTTGCCATGGATGCAAGATCGATGGCCCCCTCGCGCATGCTGGTGGCAATGTACTTGGCGGCAGAACCGAATCCGGGACAACTGTCCGTGCCGACGATGTCGTTGTCAATCGTCTTCGGAATGCCGACGACCGTGAGCGAGTAGCCGAATAGTGCGCCCAGTTGCGACAGTTTCGACGCCGTATCCGCCGACCCATTGCCACCGTTATAGAAGATATAGCCGATATCGTGGGCGCGAAAGACGGCGATGAGACGCTCCCAGCGCTCACGGTCCTTCGCGTAATCGTCCAGCCCGGCCCGGCATGTCCCGAATGCGCATCCCGGAGTTCCCGCGAGGAGTCGGACAGCTGCCGCCGATTCTTTCGTCATGTCAACGAAGTCTTCGGTCAGCATGCCCAGCAGGCCGTCTCGCGCGGCAAACACCTTGCCGATCAGCTTGCGATGTTTTCTTGCCGTAAGGATGACGGCCGCTGCACTCGCGTTGATGACCGCCGTTGCCCCCCCGGCCTGCGCATACAGGGCGTTGCGAGGCTGGAGCGCCGCCATCTTGGTGTGACGCACCTCAGTTCAGGGACGAGCCCGATCCGGGCTCAACCATGCCCGGGTCATGCCCGGACGGTCGCATCGAGGTGATACTGCGTCACACGATCGACCTCGGCCTTGGAGCCGAGGACGACGCCAACGCGCTGGTGCAACCGTTCCGGCTGAATCTCCATGATGCGCCGGCGGCCGTCCGTGGCTGCGCCACCGGCCTGCTCGATGATGAACGCCATGGGATTGGCTTCATACATGAGGCGCAATCGTCCGGCGGTGTGTTTTGCATCGCACGGATACATGAAGATTCCGCCACGCGACAGAATACGGAACACGTCTGCCACCATGGATGCAACCCAGCGCATGTTGAAATCCTTGCCGCGCACGCCGGTCTTGCCTGCCAGGCATTCGTCGATGTAGCGGCGCACCGGAGCCTCCCAGTTGCGCATGTTCGACGCGTTGATGGCGAATTCCTGCGTATCCGGAGAGAGCTTAATCGCGGCCTGTGTCATCACAAAACTGCCCAGCTCGCGATCGAGCGTGAATGCCGCCACACCGGTACCAACGGTCAACACGAGGATGGTGGATGGCCCATAGACCGCGAACCCTGCCGCGACCTGATTCGTTCCCGGCTGCAGAAAGGCCTTTTCATCGGGATCGATCACACCCTCCGGGCAGCGCAACACGGAGAATATGGTCCCGATCGACACGTTCACGTCGATGTTCGACGAGCCGTCGAGCGGGTCCATCAGCAGCAGGAACTCCCCGCGCGGGTAGCGACTCGGGATCTGGTGCGGATGCTCCATTTCCTCGGATGCCAGCGCTGCCAGGTGCCCACCCCACTCATTGGCCTCCACCAGCACCTCGTTGGCGATGACATCGAGCTTTTTCTGCGCCTCGCCCTGGATGTTGTCCGTGCCTGCGCCGCCCAGCACACCACCCAAAGCGCCCTTCGAGACGGCATGACTGATGCGCTTGCAGGCTCGCGCGACCACTTCAATCAGCAAGCGCAGTTCTGCGGAGACCGCACCCTTTTCCCGCTGCTGCTCGATCAGGTACTGCGTGAGCGTAATGCTTTTCATCGCTCAGGCAATTCCAAGGGCGGAGAAGGCGCGACTGCGGATCTCGTCCACGCCGCCCACGCCGGCGATCTTCCGGTATTTCGGCGCGCGCGCATCCCCCTTGTTCGCCCACTGCGAGTAATAGTCAATGAGTTGCTTGGTTTGCGTGTGGTAAATGTCAAGGCGCTTGCGCACCGTCTCTTCCTTGTCGTCATCTCGCTGGATCAGCGCCTCGCCCGTCACGTCGTCTTTGCCGGCGACCTTCGGCGGATTGAACTTGACGTGATAAGTCCGCCCGGACCCCGGGTGCCAGCGCCGGCCACTCATGCGCTGGATGATTTCACTGTCATCGACATCGATCTCCAGGACATAGTCAAGATCGACGCCGGAATGACGCATCGCTTCGGCCTGCGGAATGGTCCGCGGGAAACCGTCGAAGAGGTAGCCATTCTTGCAATCCGCCTCCTTCAGCCGGTCCTTGACCAGGCCAATGATGATCTCATCGGACACCAGCCCCCCCGAATCCATTACCTTCTTGGCAGCCAGACCCAGCTGCGTGCCCGCCTTGACCGCGGCGCGCAGCATGTCACCCGTGGAAATCTGCGGAATACCGACTTTTTCCTTGATGTACGTCGCTTGGGTTCCCTTTCCGGACCCTGGCGCGCCAAGCAAAATCAACCTCATGATGATTTCCCCTTCATATCGAAACCGGCTGAGTCCGGATCAGCGCCAGCAACGCCACCTATCTCTGCGTGCTTCGCGCAACCCCGAACCTGGTAAGCAATTGCGCCTGACCTTAGCGCGCTTTGCGCTCTTGGTCAATTTCGACGGAACGTGCAACTCGTGCCCGCACACGTGCCAGATCCTCGGGGGTGTCCACGCCAGCCTCCGGGACGTCTTCTCTGATGGATACTGCAATCCGGTAGCCGTGCCACAAGGCGCGCAATTGCTCCAGCGCCTCGAACTGTTCAAGCGGTGCCGGGGCCAGCGTCGCAAATCGCGCAAGAAACGAAGCGCGGTAGGCATAGATCCCGACGTGTCGATAACATGGGAACTTTCGTGGAAGCTGCGAGGGCAGCTGTCCCGGCGCTTGTTGGAACGACTTCGCGAAAGCATCGCGTGCCCATGGAATCGGCGCCCGGCTGAAGTAAAGTGCACCGCCATTGGCATCAAGCGCCACCTTGACCACATTGGGATCGAACATTTCCGCTGAATCGCGGATGGCGTGACAAGCGGTGGACATCACGGCTACGCCATCTGCCGCCAGCATCGCCGCCACATCGGCGATCAGGTCCGGCGCGATCAACGGCTCATCACCCTGCACGTTGACCACAATAGCATCGGGATCGAAGGCGAGGCTGCGCGCGACTTCCGCAATCCGATCCGTTCCCGACACGTGGTGTCGACTGGTCATGATCGTGTCAATGCCATTCGAAAGAGCCGCGTCGCGAACCCCGTCGTGGTCGGTAGCAACATAAACTGCCTGGGCACCGCTGGCCCGCGCCCGCTCTGCCACCCGTACGATCATGGGTTTTCCGGCGATGTCGGCGAGCGGCTTGCCTGGCAGTCTAGACGACGCAAACCGCGCCGGGATCACGACGACGAACGGTACCCGCGCCACCGCGCCTACTCGACCTCTTCACTGGCGGCCAAACGGCGCGCCTGGTCTTCGAGCATCACTGGAATATCGTCGCGTATGGGAAAGGCCAACCGATCCGCGCGACACACGAGTTCCAGTTCCTGCTTGCGAAACAGCAACGGTCCCTTGCAAATCGGGCAAACCAGGATATCCAACAAGCGACTGTCCATCAGCGGGTACTCCAAGTTGAAAGCTACGGCGTATCAAAGGACTGAGATGCCGAAGTGCGCGAATCCGGGAGCCGTGCGCCCACGCAAGCCGTCATATCGGCGCACCCGACTCTTTCCGATCACGCCATGTGGCTTCGGTCGCAACCCTGAGAATGAATTCAGCCAGTTCAGGGTCCGGATCCGCAACCACGCTGACTGCTATCAAGTCGTGCCTCTCGAACGTTCGGCATTTTACCGCATCCTTCTCCGTCATCAGGATCGCATCGGAATCCAGCAATTCCAGGTCTGCCGGCGCAAACGCGTGATGGTCAGGAAATGCGTGCGCTGTCGCGTTCAGGCCCATTGCATCGAGCATGGAAAAGAACCGCGCCGGGTTGCCAATTCCGGCGACAGCATGCAGCCGCATGCCCTTGAGCCGCTCAATGCCGACGCTTTCCCCTGCGCACTCACCCGCCACCCATCGCAACTGGTCTGGCACGAAGGTCATTCGCAACACCCTGCCGTTGCGAACTGGCAATGCACGATCCCCCGGCACGTTGGCGACCGTCAGTTCGACCGGGCGATTGGCAGGCTCGCGCATCGGCCCCGCGGGCAGCAACCGTCCGTTTCCGTGCCCCCGCTCATCCTCCACCGCGATCTCCAGATCGCGCGCCAATCGGTAGTGTTGCAGTCCATCGTCACAGATCAACACATTGCATAGCGGATGTGAGCGCAGCAATGCGCTGGCTGCGGCTGCCCGATTGGCACCGACCCAGACAGGGCAGCCGGTACGCTCGACCAGAAGGACCGCCTCGTCACCGACCAGCGCTGCCCCAGTGCCTGCAAACACTTCGCGCTCGCCCCGCTGTGCGCCGGCATAGCCGCGCAGCACGATGCCTGGATGCATGCCTTTGCTTCTCAGCATCTTCGCCATCCATATCACCAAGGGAGTTTTTCCCGTACCCCCGACCGTCAGGTTGCCGACGACCACTACCGGCACCGGCAGGCGAACCGATGGAAACAGCCCTGTGCGATACATCAGTCGGCGCAACGCCGCGATCAACGAAAAAGTCCATGCGATCGGAAGAAGCAATGTGGACAGGGCGGTACGCCGATACCAGTGCCGCGCGGCAAAGGAGCCGGGGGGGGCGGCAGTCATGCTCGTGCTCTAGCAGGCCGGCGCACAGGGCGCGCGGAACTACTTGCTGGTCTGCTCGACAGCGAACGCAATCTGGCCATAACCTGCCTGGCGCGCGGCGTCCATGACGCGAATGACCGATTGGTGTGTCGCACTGTTGTCGGCATTGATGACAATGACCGGGTCCTTCAACGACGCACCGGCACGCCTCAGTTCTTCGGCGAGCCCGGCAACATCCCGGAAGGTCACCGAACGACGATTGACAAGATATTGGCCGGAGGCACTGACCACGATGGTGATTTCGTTCGGCCGCTCCAATTGCTTTTCAGCAGCTGCAGTCGGCAACTGAATCTGCAATTCGGCAAACTTTGAGTAAGTGGTGGTGAGCATCAGAAAGATGATGATCACGAGCAGCACGTCGATCAACGGGATCAAGTTGATCTCCGGGTCTTCCTTTTGCGTCCCGCGAAAATTCATGCTGTGAACTAGCCCTGAGTGTTGGGGGCGCCGGAGTAATCCTTGCGCTCACCATGCACGATATCCACAAGCTTGGATGCCTGCTGCTCCATCTCCACGACGAAGCTTTCCACCTTGCCGCGGAAATGACGAAAGAAGATCATCGCCGGTATGGCGATGACCAGGCCGAAACCCGTGTTGTACAGCGCAACCGATATGCCATGCGCAAGCGCCTGGGGGTTGGTCCCCGTGGGGGCCTGCGAACCAAAGATCTCGATCATGCCAACCACCGTTCCAAACAACCCCATCAACGGGCTGATCGATGCGATGGTTCCCAAGGTCGTCAGGAAACGCTCAAGGTCATGACTGACCGCACTGCCTGCCTCCTCGATCGACTCCTTCATCACGTAACGGGAGCTCTTGGTGTTGCGCAACCCGGCAGCGAGGACTCGGCCCAAGGGGGAATCCTCCGCGAGGCTCTTGATCAACTCCGGCGTAACACCCTGTTTTTCATAGGCGGCCACGGCTTTCTCAAGCAGCCCCTCAGGGACAATTCGATCCTTGCGCAGCATGACCAAGCGCTCAATGATCAGCGCAACGGCAATAATTGATGCAACGAGTAACGGCCATATCGGCCAGCCTGCAGCCTGGATGATTGCGAACAAATGCCACTCCTCTCACAACGATTACGATTGCTGACGTGCTGCCGGTGCGCTGCTATCGCTCGCAGCATGACTTCGATGAAATGTTGAAAATCACGCTGAGCTTGTGCTTCCATCGCCCTGATTTCTAAGGTGACGGGGGATTCGCACATAACACCGAAAATCCGCCGCCACTTTATCTTGCATCGCGGGCTTCGGCAAGGAAGCAGCTGCCATCAGCCTGCAGTTTCCATTCATGTCACTGGATGCAAAACGAAACTCAGGCGACGACCAGGGGCAAGGCGTGTGCCCGCGAGGTGGACAGAGCGGCCGCCGCTGTTAAGGAACAGGCGAAAATTGTTCATCTGTTGTCCACAGTTGTTGTGGATAACCTTGTGAGTACATTCACTCAGTAGCCTCGCAGAGGATTGAATACTCAAGCTTTTTTCACATTGATGAAAAAGTTATCTCCTCATATATGCTAATAAAATCAAGTATTTGAGGCATTTTTCTAGTAACCGGAATTAAGCCCTCATAGACAATCAGGGTTTTTCCCAATGGCTGTGGATAGGTTACCATCCACGACCCTTCGGAAAGCCGCGCCCAGTGCGGCGTTCCACTGAAACCGTAGCGTCTCCACTCGGCAACTCATGGCAATCTGAAGCGTAACCACAAACGCCCGCACTGCGATTTCCCGCCCCGATTTAAGCGAGCCCAGGCCCCCCCTGAACAAGTCAAGCAACGTGCGCGAACCCACACTACCGGCCGGAGTACTCAGCGTTTCTGCGCTTGCACGAAGCGTTCGCGACATTCTCGAGACGCGATTTCCGTTGCTCTGGGTCAGCGGCGAGATTTCGAATTACATGCGCGCCCGCTCGGGCCACTCGTATTTCGTGCTGAAGGACGAGCTGTCACAGGTGCGCTGCGTGATGTTTCGTCACCGCAGCCAATACATGGATTGGATGCCTGCCGACGGCATGCAAGTCGAGGTACAAGCGCTGGTCACTCTTTATGAGGCCCGCGGAGAATTTCAGCTGAATATCGAGAGCATGCGGCGCGCCGGGGTTGGCGTACTTTATGAGCGTTTCCTCAAATTGCGCGATCAATTGGAGCGACAGGGGCTTTTCGCCGCAGAGCTCAAGCGGGCTTTGCCAGCCTATCCACGCACCATCGGCGTTATCACATCTTTGAAGGCAGCAGCACTGCGGGATGTACTCACGACGCTCCGACGACGCAACCCCTCAATTAACGTCATCGTCTATCCGGTCCAGGTGCAAGGTGACGTAGCCGCTGGCGAAGTCGCGAAGGCGTTGGAGGTGGCGGGGCATCGCGCCGAATGCGACGTCATTATTCTTGCGCGCGGCGGCGGAAGCATTGAAGACCTTTGGGCATTCAATGAAGAGAGGGTTGCGCGGGCAATTCGGGCCTGCCCGATCCCGGTGGTATCAGGCATCGGGCACGAGACGGACATTACCATTGCGGATCTGGCGGCAGACCGTCGAGCCCCGACGCCGACGGCCGCCGCCGAATTGGTCAGTCCAGAT
This sequence comes from Betaproteobacteria bacterium, assembly GCA_947476535.1. Lineage (GTDB taxonomy): Bacteria > Pseudomonadota > Gammaproteobacteria > Burkholderiales > SG8-39 > CAIYPG01. The sequence continues at coordinate 25,213 of CANJRC010000024.1, read as the reverse complement.
GCGGCCGAACTGTCCCGTCGGATCAATGCCCTGGCGCAACGCGTCTCCAGCCGGACACGCCGGAGCCTGGAAAACGGGATGCAAAGACTGGACGCAAACATGCGTCGCCTGGAACATCCACGGCACCGAATCGAGTTGCAGATGGAGCGGCTGCGTGGACTGAAAGACCGGCAGGCAGCCTCGTGGCTCGATCAGATCGATCGCAAGCGATGGATGCTGAGTTCACTCCTTCATCGCGGGCACAAATTCCTTCCCCGACCGGATGAATCCCTCCTGAGCATCAGCTTGCTCATTGAACGGCTTTGCCTGTCGACGAATGCCAAACTGGGCCGACTTGATGCGCGCGCAACATCGCTACGGGGCAGCCTGGATCACCTGAGCCCCATGCTGGTACTTGCCAGAGGTTACAGCGTGGTCAGGGACGAAGAGGGACGCGTCATCCGTGACGCGAGCACCATCTCGGCAGGCGATCGACTGGATATCTCGCTTGCCTCGGGTGGAATAACCGCGCGAGTCGAGAGCAATTCCTGAAAAAATGTTTCTCTCGCCCGTTGCTGTCGAAAATAGTTCGCGAGCACCGAGAGAGATCTACCCAGCAAGCCACACCACCCGGCGCAAACAACACGCAGCGTTCATTGCCCAACGCAATGCCCATGCCGTTGGCATACGGTGGAATCCCTTGTGCTACACTCGCGCCGCGTAACATCCCTGGGCCAGTTCGCAAGCCAAATCAATAACGAAGGAGATTCTGTCATGGGCGCGATTTTTCAATCTCTTGGGCGCACCGTAACCGCTGGTATCGTCCTCCTGATCGTCATCATCCTGTTAGTCGGGTCCGTTTCAGGCACCTGGATCAATGTAGACCATGCTTGGTCGCTGTTTTTTGTACGCTGGCTGCATGTCCTGTCCGGAGTCATGTGGGTCGGTCTTCTCTGGTACTTCAATTTCGTCCAGATTCCCTCTATGCCCAAGATCCCCGATGAGCAAAAGCCCGCAATCAGCAAGGTCATTGCTCCGACGGCACTTTTCTGGTTCCGCTGGGCGGCGCTAGCCACCGTCGTTACCGGTCTTCTGCTCGCATGGATGAGCGGATACATCGGGCAAGCCCTGAGCCTGCAACGTTCCCATGTGGCAATCGGCATCGGCATGTGGTTGGCGCTGGTGATGGCCTACAATGTCTGGTTCATCATCTGGCCCAACCAGCAGCGCGCGCTTGGCATGGTTCCGGCGGAACCGGATGTCAAGGCGAAATCGCAGCGAATGGCCATGCTGACCTCACGCTTCAATACGTTCCTCTCGATTCCGATGCTGTTCTGCATGGTGGCGCAGCAAAACGGCGGACTGTAAGCAGAGACCGGAGAGAATAAAAAGGCCCTTCGGGGCCTTTTTATTTTGGGTCCAACCACATCACTTGGGGCCTAGCGCCCTGTCGATCCCTGATATGCGCATGCCGCGCTGAATTCCCTTGGCGCGATACCATCCGGCGTTCATTTCCAGGGCATAGCGCGCCGCAGATGCCGCACAGTGGGAATTCTCCGTCTGCGGCAGCATTTCGTGAATACTGACGATCTGCCCCCTTGCATCAATGAACGCGACCGACAGCGGGATCAATGTGTTCTTCATCCACATGCAATAAGCCTCATCTTGCTGGAACACAAAAAGCATCCCTTCATTGGCTCCAAGTGACTTCCTAAACATCAGACCTTGTGTGCGCGATTCATTCGTATTGGCCACTTCCGCGCGCACCACATGTATCCCCGCATTCAGACTTACTTGCGGCAGTTCGCCTCGCACGAGCGTGGAAAACACGGTTGCCATTACGGCGGCCAGATCTGCAAATCGGCGGATGTTGAACCTGTTCATGCTGTCCCGATCACTAAAAAGGCGAAGGCAGGGGCCTGCCCCTGCCTTCGGTGCGGATGGTCAGAAGACGAATTACTTCTTTTCCGCCTTCTTGTCGTCGGCCCCCTTCATGTTGGATGCGGCAAACATCGAAAGCGTCAGAACAGCGAGCAACTGTCTCATGGAATGTCCTCCTCTATCGGTTGGGAAACTCAAGTCCCGGAATGCTGACCGGTGAAAGGAAACAACGCCTCTTTTATAGCCCGGTTGACGGCCATCCACGAAAAAAGAAAACGCCCTGCGGGATTGCATCCCGCAGGGCGTTTTTCACGTTACTTCAGCTAGTTAGCTGCCTTCGCCTTCTTTGCGCGCTTGGCCTTCGCCTTCTTCTTCGGCGCATCAGCCTTTGCCGAGGCGGCAGCCGCAGGCGCGGCCGGAGCGGCAGCAGGTGCAGGGGCCGCCTTGGCTGGGGCAGGAGCCGCAGCCTGGGCAGCAGCCAAGCCACTCATACCAGAGAACGCGATTGCGACCAGCAGGGTAACGATCTTTTTCATTTGTCTTCCTCTTGGAGTGTTGAATAGAACGCTGCATTAGTTCCGCTGCGCCACTTTTGATAACGCGGCTGGCCGCTCTCCCGTTGACAGGGCCCGCCATGCCACCAGCACGCCACCATCCCAAAGATTAATACAGCCAACTATGAGCGGAAAAACGCCCTCCGATCATGCAGGCAATGTCGCCACCAGCGATCGTCCCCTCATTCCTCCAGGAAACTGCAATAAAAAACGGGCGCCGAAGCGCCCGTTTTCAAGAAATTTGTTATGCGGCCTGTATGTTCGAGGCCTGCTTGCCTTTCGGTCCTTGTGTCACTTCGAACTGGACCTTTTGGCCTTCCTTCAACGTCTTGAAACCACTCATTTGGATTGCGGAAAAGTGTGCAAATAAATCCTCACCACCATCGTCGGGAGTGATAAAACCATACCCCTTTGCATCATTGAACCATTTCACTGTACCTGTTGACATAGACCCATCCTAAAATCAACCACCGGGGAAAGCCCGGAACTATGCTTGGACTTCAATGCAGCTGTAGGACATCACGATGACCAGAAAACCACTTGGAGCACAAACACAGGGAGCCTTATACGCGCTTTATTATCTCTAGTCAATATGCAGAAAATAAGGCCCTTTTGGGCGTCCACCACGAGGATAAAAAGCCCGTTTGCCAAGTTGTGTTTGTCAGGGACAACCAGTACATTTGTGGTGATGTTGCAGACGGACGAGTCGACACATCTTCAACTCTCGGGGCCTTCTTGTGCCCCCCCCCCCGCCGCCTAGGTTATTGTGGAAGGCGCGCTGGAGGAATTCTGGTGCGCCGTTCGCTTTGAATGGCATGCAGACTGATGCAGGTTTTCTAAATAGTGCTTGGAGCGTATGGCAAATCGTTCAAAAGACGGTACGGTACTTGAGGTAAAAAAGAGCAAGCTCAAGCCACCGCCGCTGTTCAAGGTCATTCTGCTCAACGATGACTACACTCCGATGGAGTTCGTTGTGCTGATCTTGCAGAGATTCTTCTCGCTGAGCCACGAAGCAGCCATGCAAATCATGTTCAAAGTCCATAAGGAGGGCATGGGAATCTGCGGGGTGTATCCTAAGGACGTTGCGACCACCAAAGTGGAGCAGGTTGTGTCATATTCCCGAAAGCACCAGCACCCGCTTCAATGCGTTATGGAGGAAACGTGATCGCTCAAGAGTTGGAAGTCAGTCTGCATATGGCTTTTGTCGAAGCCAGGCAGAAACGTCACGAGTTCATCACGGTTGAACACTTGTTGCTCGCCCTGCTCGACAACCCGACTGCCGCCGAAGTACTGCGCGCATGCTCAGCCAATGTCGAGGAGTTACGCAAAGCGCTTACCGATTTCATTACTGCGCATACGCCGACCGTCGCAGGAACCGAGGAGATCGACACCCAGCCGACGCTCGGATTTCAACGCGTCATCCAGCGAGCGATCCTTCACGTGCAATCGTCGGGAAAGAAGGAAGTCACTGGTGCGAACGTGCTGGTTGCCATTTTCGGTGAAAAAGATTCCCACGCAGTCTACTTCCTGCACCAGCAGGGGGTCACGCGCCTCGATGTAGTTAATTTCATATCGCATGGGATTGCGAAGTCGGGACAGGCCAAGGATGCAAAGTCAGAGCAGGAGCCCGAGTCGAGCAGCGACGAGCAGCAAGCAGGCGGCGCGCTTGAGGCATACACTCAGAACCTCAACGCACAGGCCGTACTCGGGAAGATCGACCCCCTGATAGGCCGCGACCGGGAACTTGAGCGTGTGATTCAGACACTTTGTCGCCGGCGCAAGAACAATCCCCTTCTGGTTGGCGAAGCAGGCGTAGGCAAGACCGCGATTGCCGAAGGTCTGGCGCGAAAAATCGTCGAAGGACAGGTCCCGGAAATACTGGCCAACTCCCAAGTCTATGCATTAGATATGGGTGCCTTGCTCGCTGGAACGAAATACCGCGGGGATTTTGAACAACGACTCAAGGCCGTCCTCAAGCAATTGGTGGATAACCCCAGTGCCATCCTGTTCATCGACGAGATCCATACGCTGATCGGTGCAGGCGCCGCATCGGGGGGCACACTCGATGCGTCCAACCTGCTGAAGCCTGCCCTTTCCTCGGGCGCGGTCAAGTGCATAGGAGCCACGACCTATATCGAGTATCGCGGCGTGTTTGAAAAAGACCACGCGCTGTCGCGTCGGTTCCAGAAAATTGACGTCCCGGAACCTTCTGTCGAAGAAACCGTACAGATTCTGCGTGGATTGAAATCGCGCTTCGAGTTGCACCATGGGGTCAAGTACAGCGCAAACGCGCTCACCAGTGCGGCAGAATTGTCGGCCCGATACATCAATGATCGCCACCTGCCCGACAAGGCAATAGACGTCATCGACGAGGCTGGCGCGGCACAAAAGATCCTTCCGAAGTCACGCCAGAAGAAACTTATCGGGAAAGTTGAAATAGAAGAAATCATCGCCAAGATTGCCCGTATTCCGCCGGCGAGTGTCTCTCAGAACGATCGCAATGCGCTGAAGAATCTCGACCGCGACCTTAAGGCAGTGGTGTTCGGCCAAGACAAAGCCATCGAAGCGTTAGTCGCTGCAATTCGTACATCGCGCTCGGGCTTGGGCAACCCCCAAAAGCCGATTGGCTCGTTCCTTTTTTCCGGGCCCACTGGTGTGGGAAAGACGGAAGTTGCGCGGCAGCTAGCTTACTGCATGGGCATCGAACTCATCCGCTTCGACATGTCCGAGTATATGGAGCGGCACGCCGTTTCCAGATTGATCGGCGCCCCCCCCGGATACGTCGGGTTCGACCAGGGTGGGCAATTGACCGAAGCCATCACCAAGAAGCCCCATTCCGTACTACTGCTTGACGAAATTGAAAAAGCGCACCCTGACATCTTCAATATCCTGCTCCAGGTGATGGACCATGGCACACTAACCGACAATAACGGTCGAAAAGCCGATTTCCGCAATGTCATCATCGTCATGACAACCAATGCGGGCGCCGAATCGCTTAACAAAGCAGTGATGGGATTTACGGCGCACAAGGAACCGGGCGACGAGATGGGTGAAATCAAGCGAATGTTTTCTCCCGAGTTCCGCAATCGCCTGGATGCGACCATATCGTTCAAACAACTGGATCACGACGTCATTCTGCGTGTGGTCGACAAATTTCTCATGCAGCTCGAGGCGCAGCTGCATGACAAGAAGGTGGAGGCCTTGTTCACGGATGCTTTGCGAGACTATCTCGCAAAGAACGGGTTTGACCCGCAGATGGGCGCGCGCCCCATGTCCCGCCTCATACAGGACACGATTCGGCGCGCATTGGCCGATGAGTTGCTCTTTGGTCGGCTGTCCAATGGCGGGAAAGTGAGCGTGGATGTTGACACCAATGGGAAGGTGGCGCTGAAATTCGAGGATGAAAAGATCATTGAGGCTGCTCCCGAGACGTGACGCCCACTTCGTAAAAACCTGAAAACCGTCCTGACGTTCCTGGGCGGTTTTTTTTGCGCCTGCTCGCCCTACGTCGCTGAGAATTTTCCGTCACTCCGACTTGACATTCATCTCTGGCTCGAACGAAACTCGCGAAACATCGTCGATACAGAATGAATTCTTATCCTGTTGGCGCCCCCAAGGAGACAATCGATGAACGCAAAGTTTTACCTGCTTGCCTGCTTGGCCATCGCCACGACCTCGACACCCGCTTGGGGACAGATTGCTGATCCGAACCTCGGGCGCAATATGGCTGCCAATTGCGCGAATTGCCACGGAACCAACGGCATGAGTGTGGGTGGAACTGCAGCGCTTGCTGGCCAGTCGCGGGAGTCACTGATCAAGGCGCTGACAGAATTTCGAGAAGGAAAGAGACCGGCGACCATCATGCATCAGCTATCCAAGGGATATTCGGACGAGCAGATAGCGCTGATTGCGGCCTACCTTTCAACACAGAAGAGCAAATAGGGGCGCACCATGAAAAACCAACAACGTCGTCGGTTTCTCCAGGCTTCCGCCGCCAGTGCAATCAGTGCCAGTCTAGGCGGACTGGCTACGACAGGCTGTGCGACAACGCCGGCGCAGCCACCGCGCCCGATCGGGCGCGTCATTGTAATTGGAGGCGGTTTTGGCGGGGCCACTGCGGCAAAATACCTACGCATGTGGTCAGGCGGAACAATCGAAGTGTTCCTAGTAGAGCGCAATAACGAATTCGTATCGTGCCCCATTTCGAATCTCGTCCTAGGCGGCACTCGGAGCATAGGCGAGCTTACACGCGGTTATCAAGGCCTGCGTGAACATGGGATTCAGGTTCTCAACGATGAGGTAACGGCCATCGATGCGGACAAGAATCTGGTGAAATTCCGGACGAAGTTTGCCGACATGGGCTACGACCGGCTGATCGTCTCACCTGGCGTGGACTTCATGTTCGATCAAGTCGAGGGCTTGACCGCCGAGGCGCAGAAAACCGTGCTTCATGCCTGGAAGGCGGGCCCGGATACCGTCGCGTTGCGCAGGCAGCTCGAGGCAATGCCTGACGGCGGAACCTATGTGCTGTCCATACCGCGCGCGCCTTATCGTTGCCCACCGGGGCCATATGAGCGCGCCTCGCAAGTAGCGTTCTACTTCAAGCAAGCCAAGCCACGATCGAAGGTTCTAATACTTGATGCCAACGAGGACGTGACCTCGAAAGGTCCGTTGTTCAAGGCGGCATGGCGCGACCTATACGGCGGGATCGTTGAATACCGAAACAACAGCGAAGTCAAAGGCGTCGACTCGCGCGCCTCTACAGTGCGCACTGATTTCGACACCATCAAGGCCGATGTTCTGAATGTTCTGCCACCGATGCGCGCTGGCGATATTGCGCGCACGACGGGATTGATCACCACAAACAACCGCTGGTGTGGCGTCGACTGGCTGAGCATGGAGTCGACCGTGCGCAAGGGAATTCACGTGCTTGGCGACGCCACACTCGCTGCCCCGGCGATGCCAAAGTCAGGTCATATGGCGAATCAGCACGGCAAGCTGGCCGCAGCAGCAGTTGTCGAATTGATGAATGGCCGCCAGCCCAGTGCGGCACCCATGGTGGCAAATACTTGCTACAGTTTTGTATCTGACAAGGAAGTAATCCACGTATCGTCCGTGCATCAGTACGATGCAGCACAGAAAACGTTTGTCACCGTACCGGGCTCTGGTGGTGTTTCTACGCAACGCAGTGAACTGGAGGGCTTTTACGCCGCCGCGTGGGCGCGAAACATCTGGAGCGACATGCTCTCCTAGGAAAGGCACACCCTGGTGTGCCTTTCTCGCGTGGCAGGAATGAAGTTATCAGCGGGGCTGCGCGCCCCGAGGTCAGTTCTTTCCCGTACTCCCAAAGCCACCGGCACCACGCTCGCTAATCGCAAAGTCCTCCACGACGTTGAGCCGTACCTGGACCACCGGGACCACGACGAGTTGTGCAATCCGATCCATTGGTTGAATCGTGAAGTCCTGCACTCCGCGATTCCATAGCGATACCATAAGAGGGCCCTGATAGTCGGAATCGATCAAGCCAACAAGGTTCCCCAGCACGATCCCGCTCTTGTGCCCCAGCCCAGACCTCGGCAGCAACATCGCCGCCAATCCGGGATCACCGAGGTGTATCGCCATACCAGTTGAAATCAATGATGTTGCGCCAGGTACCAGCACCAACGGTGCGTTAATGCACGCGCGCAGGTCCAGTCCCGCTGAACCGGACGTGGCGTGTGCCGGAAGTTGGCCGGCGAGCCGCTGGTCAAGTATCTTAACGTCGAGTTGACGCATGTCACTCATTGCCTTCGGAAGACTGAGACCCGCGCAATACCTGGTCATGCATATGACCGTTGCCCCCGAAACATCGCAAATCAGAAGAGATCCTCAAACAGATCATGCATCCTGCCATGGCAGCGTAACTCACCCCGGCAAATGGGTATGGCTAGCGTGAGCGCCTTGGCAGCATAGCGATGACATGCGCCATCAGTTGGCGAGCCAGCACGATTTTTTCCGCCTTCGGCAGAACGTGCTCTCCCTTGTCATCAAATAACGTCAACGCGTTGGTTTCCTGCCCGAACGCGTGCTGGGCAAGGTTTGCCGCCAAGAGTGGAATGTTCTTCTTCTTTCTTTTTTCCTGCGCATAGGCTCGCAGGTTTTCCGTTTCAGCAGCAAATCCTACGCAGAATGGCCCGTTTTTCAGCCTCGCCACTTCTCCGAGAATGTCCGGGTTGGGTACCAACTCGATCATCAAATTGCCCGCCCCGCGCTTGAGCTTGTGTGCCTTCGTTTCCGCAGGTCGGTAGTCCGCCACGGCCGCCACACCAATGAAAATGTCTGATTTCCTTGCTCGCGGCAGCACCGCCTCTCTCATCTGGCGCGCTGTTTGGACATCGATTCGCTCTACACCGGCCGGCGCGGCAAGTGCTGTTGATCCGGTCACCAAGGTTACGGTGGCTCCCGCCTCGATAGCGGCTTGAGCGACCGCATACCCCATCTTGCCCGAACTCAGGTTCGTCAACCCCCGAACCGTGTCGATCGGCTCATAGGTAGGACCGGCTGTAACTAGAACCTTTTTCCCGAGCAGCGGTTTGGGGCCGAAATGGCTGGATATGTTCGCGAAAATCTGTTCGACTTCGATCATCCGACCCAACCCGGTTTCTCCGCAGGCCTGCTCGCCAGCGGCGGGCCCGACAATGCCGATATTTCGCGACACCAATCGCTTCACATTTTCCTGGGTTGCCGCATTGCCCCACATTTCGACATTCATCGCAGGAGCGACCAGCAGCGGACAGCGACGCGCAACGCAAAGCGTCGAAAGAAGATCGTCGGCTAATCCATTGGCCAGCTTGGCGATGAAGTTGGCACTGGCGGGGACAATCACAATCAGGTCGCGATCGCGGGAAAGCTCGATATGCGCCATATTGTCTGGAATGCGTGCATCCCACATGTCAGTCAGCACCGGCTGGCCGGACAGCGCCTGCATCGTTACCGGGCCGATGAATCGTGTCGCAGACGCGGTCATCACCACGCGAACATCAATCCCGGCCTTGACCATCAAGCGCACAAGTTCTGCCGCCTTGTAGGCCGCGACCCCCCCAGTGACGCCTAACAAGACGCGTTTTCCGGCTACAGTGATCTGAGAATTTTTCATGGTTGAGCAGTGCCCCCGGACGTATGGAGAGATTCTACGCAAATTCACCGGCCCTGAACGCGGACCAGTAACCGATCGCCCGACTGGCGCGCGTCAGCAACTCGGTCCTGTCATCGGCACTGGCTACGAAGCGTTACTCTGCACAGTGGTATGAAAAGGATGCACATGGCAATAACCGACTGGCCGATCGCCGAGCGCCCACGAGAGAAGCTGCTTTCACTGGGCGCCTCCCGCCTGAGTGATGCCGAATTGCTGGCCATATTCCTGCGGACCGGTACCCGGGGGCGTAGCGCGATCGACATTGCCCGGAACCTACTCACGACCTTCAGCTCCTTGTCCGATTTGCTAGGCGCCGATCCAGCCCGATTGAGACAGGCCCCCGGGATAGGGGATGCCAAGACAGCCCAACTGCTGGCCGCTATGGAACTGGCCCGTCGCACGCTGGCCGAGGAGCTCTCCCGAGGCGACGCCTTGTCTTCTCCACGCGCCGTGCGGGACTACCTGCGCCTGACCCTGTCAGGCCTCCAGCACGAAGTCTTTCTAGCAATGTTTCTGGATGCGCAGCATCGCGTCATTGCGAGTGAGGAATTATTTCGCGGAACACTCACTCAAACAAGTGTCTACCCGCGCGAAGTCGTAAAACGGGCGCTGCATCACAATTGCGCTGCGATCATATTCGCCCACAATCACCCATCCGGTGTTGCCGAACCGAGTCGTGCCGATGAATTACTCACCCAGGCATTGCGCCAATCCTTATCCCTAATTGACGTTCGCATCCTGGATCACTTCATCGTGACTGCAGGCACTGTGGCATCCTTTGCAGAGCGTGGGCTGCTCTAACCAGGTCGTCGCGCCTCGAGGCGCAAACGACCGAGGATTGGCTGCAGGACTCGTCGGACACTGAACAGGCGCGGGGCAAGGGTGCCCCCCCACGCATGGGAGCAAATCCCTACTGAAATCCGAGCAACTTCACCAACTGTTCACGCCAGGCTGCAGTCCCTGACTTGGGCGATTCGTATTGCTTGGGCAATCCGCTGGTATCGAACACCGAAGTGGAGCCGGAGTCCTTATTGAATGCAAGATTGCCCTCCTGCGTCAGTACCCAGTTGACAAAAAGGCGCCCAGCCCCGGGATGCTTTGACCGGGCGCGGGCAGTCAACATGATGTGTGACTCGCTGCCAGTAGTGCGGTCGGGGACCACCATCGCGAGTGGCGCCCCTTTGCTCTTGGGTTCCTGAACCGTCGCTGAAATCGCCGGGAACGTGAGTATGGCCTCACCGGCTGCAACTCCCTGCATGGCAGGAATCCCACTTGAAATTTGACGAAATCCCTGCGCCCTCAACTGGTTGAAATAAGACTCGCCGTAGCGGTCTAAAATCATAGACCAGAATCCGGAATACGCATCGGTCACCCGCGTATCGGGAATAATCATCTGCCCCTTGAATCGAGGATTCAATAGATCACCCCAATCCTTTGGCGCCTCGCTCGGCTTCAACTTCTCGGTATTGTAGGCAATCAGCCAAGGGTTAATCTGAATCAGCGCCGTCGGGCCAGTGTTAAAACGCGCCGGAAACTCCCCGCTCTTGAGCGCCGGCAACGCCGCCAGTGAAATCGACTCAATCCAGCCTTTCTTGATTCCCTCCTCCGCGAATGGCACCGATGCCCCGAGGGTTATCAGTACGTCCGCAGCGAGATTGTTGGCGTCTGCCTCTGCCGAAAAACGCTGCTGCAGTGGGGCACTGGCCAGGCGCAGGAAATGTGCTCGCACGCCATATTTGGCCTGGAAAGCCTCAGAGGCCTTCTTGGAAACACCTTCAGGGGTGGAGGAATAGAACGTGAGTTCCCCTTCCGCCTTCGCAGCCTTGATCAGCGCCTCAAGTTCCGACTGCGAGGTCGGCCCCACTCCCTTGGAGGCCTGCGCCAGCAGGACTGGCCCCTGTCGATGAGCAGCTGCGCCCCCCTCCCGGCTCAATGCGCCCGCAGAACTGACATCGCCATGTGCCGCCCCGGACGCCCCCAATGCCACGATCAGCACACCAGTGGCTCCTCGAAGCATGCCCTCGAATGGCCTTATGACAACTTCTATCATGATCAGAACCTCCTCATTGTCGGATGGAATTGCATATTGGCTCAGCGCTTACCTCCGGCGCCTCACTGGATTCACAGAAATTTTGGGCTCGTTGGGCAAAGTTTAGTCGCCCTCTAGCCAAAAACCGTTGCAATACAAGACCGCCGGGAGATCACCGTGCCATTATTTGAGGCACCTCGAATGCAACGTCAATTGGCTTGCCCAAGGGGGCAAGAATAGCCTATAATTTTGCCTTTTCGTCTGGAGCAATACCATGGCACGAGTCTGCCAAGTAACCGGCAAGAAGCCGCAGGTGGGCAATAACGTGTCCCACGCGAACAACAAGACCAAGCGTCGGTTCCTTCCGAACCTGCAATATCGTCGTTTTTGGCTTGAGTCCCAGAAGCGTTGGGTGAGCCTTCGCGTCTCCAATGCGGGCTTGCGCAATATCGACAAGAAGGGCATTGAAGTCGTGCTTGAAGAACTTCGCGCTCGCGGCGAAATCTGATCGGGGAGATGAGACATGAGAGAGAAAATAAAACTGGAGTCGAGCGCTGGTACCGGCCATTTCTACACTACGACCAAGAACAAGCGGACCAAGCCGGAAAAACTTGAAATCATGAAATATGACCCCAAAGCGCGTAAGCACGTGATGTACAAGGAAACCAAGCTTAAGTAAAAGCCTTGAAAAATGGATGGGGATGATTGTTTTCCCAATAAAAAAGCCCGTCATCGACGGGCTTTTTTCGTTGCGAGCGCTTTTCGCGATGGCCGTACCGCCATACACGTATCAGGCATAGCTGCGCAGGCGCTGCGAGAACTCCACAAGAGGAGCAATGCCGCTGGCCTCGGCACGATGGCACCAGTCCTGGAGCTGTTTCACCAACTGGTCGCCGGACGCAGACGAGCGCCCCCAAACCGTAGCCAATTCCGCGCGCATGTTGTAGACCGTCTGCAAGGGCTTGCTCATGGCGAGCCCGGCTTCCAGCTTTTCCCGCTCGGCGGCAGCCAGCCGGCTTTCATCCCGAATCAACCAGCGCCGCAGACTGTGCAGGGCCCGTGCGTCCGCGGGAGAAAAACGGCGCAGCTTGCCGAGCTCCTCGACATAGGTCGCCTTCAGCGACTTGGCGTAGGTTGCGAGGACATCATAACGATGCGTGATGACGGCCTGCAGGGTTTCCTGGTCGCATACGGCTTTCGCCACTGCGAATTTCGGTGTCGGCGCGATGCGCTTCACTTCGGCGAGACCCATCATTTCCATGACACGGATATATCCCCAGCCAATGTCAAACTCATACCACTTGTTGGACAACTTGGCCGAAGTGGCAAACGCATGGTGATTGTTGTGCAACTCCTCGCCCCCGATTAGCAGTCCCCAGGGAACAATATTCTTGCTCGCATCGAGGCTTCCAAAAGTACGATATCCCCAGAAGTGGCCAATGCCGTTGATCACGCCGGCGGCCCAGAATGGAATCCACACCAACTGGGCGATCAGAATCACAAGCCCCGGTACCAATCCAAACAAGCTGACATCGATCGCACCCATCAACACCGGCCCCAACACAGAAAAATGGCTGAGCACATTACGCTCCAGCCAATCGTCCGGCGTGCCGTGTCCATACCGCTCAAGGGTCTCCTTGTTGTAAGACTCCTTTACGTACAGCTCTACGCCCCCCCACAGGATTCGATTGATCCCATGGATCTGCGGGCTATGCGGATCCTCCACCGTCTCGCATTTGGCGTGGTGCTTGCGGTGAATAGCAGCCCACTCCTTGGTCACCATGCCCGTAGTCATCCACAACCAGATCCGAAAGAAATAGCTCGGTAGCGGATGCAGGTCCAGCGCACGGTGCGCCTGGTGACGGTGCAAAAAAACCGTGACGGCGACGATGGTAACGTGGGTCAGCGCCAGGCCAACCAACGTCAGTTGCCACCAATTCAGATCGAGTAAGCCGGAGAAAATGACGTGGTGTTCGCGCAGCTCCAGGAGAGTCATGTAACGCCTTGTTTAATGTTGGACGGCGTGCAATTGCAGCTTGATTGGGGCCAAATTCTACGTGATTTATACACCCTCGGGGCAACTGTCACCCCCTCAATCAACCACTTGAATCAATGGCCTTTATCGGCATTGAGCATCCGCACCTCGTGTTGCGGAAAAGGAATCGAAATGGACTCCCTCCGAAACGCCGCAAGAATGGCCCGAATAATGTCCGATCGAACATTCATGCTGCCCCGCTCGGGGTCGTCAATCCAGAACCCGAGCTCCATGTCGATCCCACTCTCGGCCAGTCGCGAAATGAACGCACCCGGGCCGGGCTCAGAAAGTACCCGCGGGTGAGCAGCAGCAATTTCACTCAGCAACACGATGACGCGCTCCACGTCCGAGTCATAGGCGATTTGCACCTGAAGCGTGAGCCTGACATGCTTGTCCGTATGGGTCATGCTTATCACCGTTGATGTCATCAGCGTCTCATTGGGAATGATCGCCTCACGCCCATCCTGGCCTCGCAGGACCACGTGGCGAGTGGTGATGTCCTTTACCTCCCCATAGAAGTTGTCGGCAGTGATGTAGTCGCCAACGCGAATTGATCGCTCCAAAAGAATAATGAACCCGCTGATGTAGTTGCTTGCGACCTTCTGCAGGCCAAAACCCAGCCCGACGCCCAGGGCCCCGCCGAACACAGACAGCACCGTCAGGTCGATTCCCATGACAGGCAACACGATCATGACAGCGAGTAGCAGCAGAACGGCTTTCGACAGCCGCGAGAAAACCGCTCGCAGGCTCGAATGAAGGGAGTCGGCACGCATCAACCGCGCTTCGATGGCACTCCCGCCCCACAACGCCGCGAGCAACGTCACCAACACCCAGAAGAACGCCTGCAGGACCAGCCACAACGAAATACGCTGCCTTCCGATTTCAAAGTGAACGCCTTCAAGAAACTCGACCACATCAGGCAACACCCCCGTCATGTGCAAGGCCACCACGCCCCAGACCAGCGTTGCAATCAATCGCTCGAATGCCGCCAACAGCCCGCCCGGCGGAAACACGTGACGCAGCGCATAGAAAACAATCCGGATGAGCGCAAGCGAACCAAGCAACGGGATTGCCACATGCAACAAATTGACGTGATGCCATCGCTGCAGCACGGCCCTGGCAATCAGGACCAGGAGCAATGCTAGCAATGGGAACAGGATTCGCTTGAGCCCGCCCACGCCAAGCTTCCAGACGGTGCTCGTCTCGGCGCGCGGCAATCGAATCCAGCGACTTGCCTGCCACGCCACGAGGAGGCAGGCGAGCAAGACGCCCAGCTGCCAGAAGATCTCCGGCTGCCGAAGATCTGCCCACAAGCCGATCAATACCTTGCTGAATGGTTCCCCCATGAAAACTCATCCCGCTCCAGGTGAGCTGCGTGGAATCGTACAGAGCTACATGGCGCTATTGCGGCGCCAGTGCATTTTCCCGCACTGACTCATAAGGCAGTGCCTCGACCGCATGGCGATGCCAGTTCGCCGCGAACAGCCCCGTCAACGCCGGATTGCGCCGGACCACGAGAATATTCTCCGCATTGCGGTTCTGCGCAGACCAGGTCCAGTTGTAGCTGCCTGTGATCACCGCCGAATCCGCGAAGCCGGCGTCGATCACCATGACCTTGTTGTGCGCTGAGGCGTAGCGCACTTCAAGAAAAACAGGGATTCCCGCAGCCGCCAGATCGGCGATTTTGCTGGACTCGCCATTGAATGTCTGCTCACGGTCAGCAGTAATCTGCACATCGATCCCACGTCGGCGTGCGGCGATCAAGGCGGAGGCGATGGGTCTACTGGTAAAACTATAGGCCTGCACCAGCACCTGACGGCGAGCCGCGTTCAATGCCGCGACCACAACGCCTTCGACATCGTCCCAGGGAGAAAACGCTGCCTGGACCGCACCGGTAGCCGCAATCTGGGGCGCAATGCGGCGGGCCGACTGACTGAATGCCAAAGGCGTGCCCGCCGAAACGAAAGTGACGAGCACTACACTAATGATCCGGCGAATCATGCCACACGCTCCAATACCGCTGCGAAGAAGCCATCCGTGCCATGCGTCGCCGGCCACAGCTCCAGATAGTCACCGCCATCAATGCCAAGGTCAATGTCGATCTTCTGCTGGCGCAGGATTTCGCCGGCCGGACGCAAGGAAAATTGTGGGTTCTCCCGGAGAAACAACTCGACGATCCCCTGATTTTCTTCCGCAAGAATACTGCACGTTGCATACACCAACCGCCCGCCCGGCTTCACCAGTACCGCTGCTCCGGCAAGAATCGCCGCCTGCTTGACTTGGAGTTCCGCGACTGACACCGGTGTCTGCCGCCACTTAAGGTCGGGATTACGCCGCAATGTGCCAAGCCCGCTGCAGGGTGAATCCACCAGGACGCGATCGATTTTTCCGGCCAGGCGCCGAACGCGGGTATCGCGCTCCCCTTCGATGCGTTGCGGGTGCACGTTGGACAACCCGGACCGCGCCAATCGCGGTTTCAGGTTTTCCAGGCGACGCGCGGAAACGTCAAAGGCGTATAGGCGCCCCGTCGATCGCATCAGCATGCCAAGGGCCAAGGTCTTGCCACCGGCACCGGCACAAAAATCCACCACCATCTCGCCCCGTCGCGGCTCGACCAGCCATGCCAGCAACTGGCTGCCCTCGTCCTGCACCTCTATTTCACCCGCAATAAACAACGGATTGCGATTGATCATCGGCTTTCCTGCGACCCTGACGCCCGCCGGGGAGTAGGTCATGACTTTGGGCTGGTAACCGTCGGCGGCCAATCGTTCGATAGCCTCCTCTCGCGAACGCTTGAGGATGTTTACTCGCAAGTCCAACGGTGCCGAGGCCTGCAGGGCAATCGCGTGTGCGAGCAAGCTCTTGTCGTCGAAGCGCTTGCGCAAGCGCTCGATCACCCAGTCTGGAAGATCGCAGCGCACCTCGAATGGCAGATCGGCGTGGATTGCCGCCTTGACCCCGGCAAGCCATTCGCGATCACCGCGCCTGAGCAGCGGCTCAAGTTCCCTGAGGTTGGCGCCCAGCAAACTCGACCACGCAGCCAATACAAGCTGGCGCAAGCTCGCCTTCGGAGCAACGAATTGCATCAACCGCCAGCGACGAATCAGGGCATAAACCGACTCGGCAATCAGCGCCCGATCATTTTGTCCGGCTTCCCGGTGCGCGCGAAAGAATGCCGAAAGGACGGCATCGGCCGGGCGCTCGAAAGCCGTCAACTCGGAAAGTGCCTCTTCGCACAAGGCCAGCAAGGGCGCCGAATATCGCAAGGGCGTCAGGTACCGATCCGCGTGATCATCTGGTCAATGCGCGCACCGTTCTTTTCGATCACCAGAATGCGCACGGGCAGGAAATCGCGCTTGGACGCCAACCAGATTTCCGTTCCGCGCTCGTCACCCGGGTCAAGCTGCTTCACCAGTTTGACCGTCTCAATGTCACCTACCGGCGTATTCAATAACTCGGATCCCGCAAGCGCATAGCGAAACGAACTGAACCCCCTACCGTCGCTCAACATGGCCCTAATCTCCTTGCCGACCGGAGCGCTGAACGCGAATGTCCACAGGAAACTCAACCGATCAGACACCGCTGCTCCCTGATCTGCCGCGGGAATGGCCCGCCTTTCGGAGCGCCCTTCCTCACCCTGCTCCACGCTGCCAGCGGACCAATTGAATCGGGCCACGCTCTCCGGCCGATCGCCACGACGATCGCGAAATACGGCCGGTCGGAGTCCCGCCTGCGTTACCTCTCCCTGGCTGCTGCGCTTGGCCGATCCGGATCGCGCCAGCGCAAATAACCCCTTGCCCTTGACTTCGGACTCCAGCGTGTAGTGCTTGCCATCGTGTTGCAGGATTTCAACAACCTGCGCCATGGCCGTACCATTGTGGCTCATGTCGTACTCCAGCGTGACCCGCTGCGGCGGACCGGCCAGCGCGGCTGTCGCCACAAACACCGTCGATATCAAACCGGCCAAAGCCTTTTCCATCGCGCTCATCGACTAAATATGCCTAACTGCCCACTGAGATGCGGGACTGACTCGACGCGGCGGTATTGCTCGCATCAACATCCTTAACGCGCACCACGCCCTTTTCGACGACAAGGCGTCCCTCCAAAAGCCATCGAATTGCCCACGGATAGATTCGGTGCTCCTCGGCAAGCACGCGCAACGCGAGCGTCGCCTCGTCATCACCACCCAGAACCGGGACCGCCGCCTGCGCAATGATCGGGCCATGGTCCAGTTTCGCGGTCACGAAGTGCGCGGTACAACCGTGGATCTTGACCCCCTGTTCCAACGCTTGCCGATGAGTATGCAGCCCCGGAAACGAAGGCAGCAACGATGGGTGGATATTCACCAATCGCCCCTCGAAGCGCCGCACAAAGTCATTGGTCAGTATCCGCATGAATCCCGCCAGCGCCAAGGCATCTGGGGAATATCTTTCGATGCATTGGGCCAGTATAGTATCGAATGCTTCGCGCGACGCATAATCGCGATGATCGACAGTCTCCGTCGGGATGCCGCGCTCCCTCGCCCAGCCCAGACCGCCGGCATCCGGCCTGCTGGAAACAACTGCAGCGATGCTCACCGGCCAATTTTCCCGGGCGGCAGTCTCGACGATGGCTTGCATGTTGCTGCCGCGCCCCGATATCAATATAACCAGCGATTTCATCCTGACATTCTACCGGCATGGCGCGGTAAACCCGACTCGATGCACTAGCCTGCGACATCGAAATGCCGGGTCATGCGCCCGATTTGATTTCACCAAGACCACGCGCCACGCGCCACGCGATTCCACAATGGATGCCTGCAGCCTGAAGTCCAACAACCTCAGGAGAGATCGAAAAGCAACAATTCGGCGCCCGAAGCTTCTTCGAGGACGATCTGCACCTCGTCGCTGGCTTTCAACGCATCCCCCGCCTCAAGCGGAATACCGCACACCGCCAGTTTTCCACGCACCAGATGCACATAGCAGCGCCTCTCCGCAGCCAAGCTGTGCACAAGGCGTTCACCTTCCTCGAAGAGGCTGGCGTAAACAAAAGCCTGCTGCTGGATACTCACCGAACCGTCGCGACCATCCGGCGAGACGATGAGTCGCAACACACCGCGCTTGGACGCAGGATCAAAATGCCTCTGCTCATAACCCGGCTTGATGCCATGCTCATTAGGCTCGATCCATATCTGCAAGAAATGCGTTATCCCGCTGGCGCGGCTTTGCTCGCTGTGCATCACGCCGGTCCCGGCGCTCATGCGCTGCACGTCACCCGACACAATTACCGAGCCGTTACCCATGCTGTCCTTGTGCCCGAGCGCACCTTCCAACACGTAACTGATGATTTCCATGTCGCGATGGCCATGCGTGCCAAACCCCGTCCCGGGGGCGATGCGATCCTCATTGATCACCAGAAGATCGCCGAATCCCGAGTGCGCTGGATCCTGGTATCCGGCAAAGGAAAAGCTGTGATGTGATGTCAACCAGCCGTGATCGGCGTATCCGCGATCCGCGGACTTGCGAATTTCCAACATGGCATTCTCCGTGCCGCCCGATTGACTCGACAAAGCTTGGTGACCACCAACCGGCGGCTGTTACTTACTCAATTCCTCGAACCGGGTGCGCACGGCTTCAATGCGGGCTCGGTTCACGCCAAAGTCCTTGCGTCCGAGTCGCGATGCAGACCGCACCTGGATCAGGCCCGCGGGATCAAGAGCAAACTCGCAGTCATCCACAAAACCCATCAACCAGGTCGTTTGCTCGACATAAAGGTAACCGGACTCCTCGCGAACCACCGACACACGCTCCATGCCGATGACCGCGCGCTTGAGGAGTTCCCACGCCCTCGTGGCATCGCCGGAAAAAGCGATGGGAGCAATGTAATGCTCCGCGTCTGACTTGTCAGCTTGGCTTGCCACGCAGTTGGGGGTCGGCTTGCATGCGGCCAATTTTCCCGCATTGACCCCAAGACTGTCGGGACGCGTCCCGCTGAACAGTCCCATGCGCGCCCCTCCCAAGACAAGGATCGCCACGCAAAGCGCTGCAATCTTCGTTATCCGTGCAAAATAAAAAATTCCGTCTTCTTTGCCGCTCATGAGAACCATGCGCCGTTCAATCTATTGGGCGGGCTCATCCCCGCGCTGCGCGATCTCCGCATGCACATCCGCCATGTTGACAGCCTTCGCTTCGGCAATAACCTTCTCCAGGCCGGGCGCAGGCAACGCCCCTGCCTCCGAGTACAAGATTACCTTTTCGCGAAAGAACATCAGCGTGGGGATCGAACGCACATTGAACGCCCCCGCGAGTTCAGGCTCATCCTCGGTATTCACCTTGGCAAACACCACGTCGGCGTGTTTCTCCGAGGATGCCTCGAACGTCGGGCCGAACACCCGACATGGTGCGCACCACGGCGCCCAGAAATCGACGATCACCATGTCATTTCCGGTCACTATGCTCTCGAAATTCTCCTTCGTCAGCGCAACCGTCGCCATGTCATGCTCCACTCGTGGAAAGTGCTGCCCAGTATAGCAGGCAGCCCATAGCGCCTCATCGCGCACAGGGCGTGAATCGGCGCTTGCTAGGCAGGCATTTCCTCGCATATAACCCCACCATGTCCAAGGCAATTTACCGGGGCCGGTTCGCGCCATCACCTACCGGCCCGCTGCATTTCGGATCGCTGGTTGCAGCCCTCGGGAGTTGGCTGGAGGCAAGAACCCACGAAGGCGAATGGTTGTTGAGGATTGAAGACCTCGACCGCCCGCGTGAACAACCCGGCGCCGTTGCAGCCATCCTCAAAACCCTTGAGGCCTGCGGGCTCGAGTGGGATGGCGAGCCGGTCTTTCAAAGTCGTCGAACAGCGCGATATGCTCTGGCGCTGAAGAGGCTCGAATCGTTGGGCAGCGTGTTTCCTTGCGCCTGCAGCCGCAGGGAAATAGCCGACTCGACCCTGCAAGCAGGCGACGAAGCGGTCTATCCTGGCACCTGCCGCAAAGGCATGCCGACCGGACGCAGCGCCCGTTCCTTGCGAGCTTGCGTGACAGACTCGGTGATCGCATTCGATGACCGCGTACAAGGACGCATCAGCCAGAGTCTCGCCCGGGATGTCGGCGATTTCGTGATCAAGCGTGCCGGCGGTTTTTTTGCGTACCAGCTCGCCGTCGTCGTCGACGATGGCGAACAGGGCATTACGCACGTGGTCCGTGGAGCCGATCTTCTCGACTCGACCCCTCGCCAGATCTACCTGCAGCAATTGCTCGACTACCCCGCGCCGCAGTATGCGCACCTGCCGGTCGCCGTCACCCCGACCGGAGAAAAATTATCCAAGCAAACGCTCGCCACGCCCATCGATCTCGAGCGCATACCTGTGACGCTGATGAGCGCGCTCGCTTTTCTCGGGCAGCAAGCACCCAAGGCATTAGGATTCGCAACATCGAGCGAGATACTGGCGTGGGCCCGCGCCCACTGGCAATTGGCGAAGGTCCAAAAATCGCGGACGGGAGAAATCCCGAATGCCGCTGATTTCCTGCCGCCATGAGCCGCGGATAACCCTGTCGCGCTAAGCGCGCTGACGCGGCGGAATCACAACCGTTGCCAGCGCCATGCTGACCAGCAACAGACCGCCAAAATCGGTCCATTGTGGTTTCTCCCCCAGCATCACCATGCCGCTGAAAACCCCGACGACCGGAATCAACAACGGGGACAGGCTCGATACGGTCGCCGGCACGATCACGACGATGCGCGTCCATGCCCACATGCAGAACATGAACGACACCAGCACGTTGTAAATCACCCCCATGATCGGCCACACGCCCAGTCCGGAGAGCGACATCCCACCCGGCTCGAGCAGTATGGATCCCACCCCGAATGGCACCACGGACAGCAGCAGTTGCCAGGCGGTGAAGGAAGATGCCGGAAGGTCCACCGGCCAGCGTTTGGTGCACAGGGTTCCGAGCGCCCAGGACATCGATGCGCCGAGCATCAGGACTGTCCCCAGCGGCGCGTCGCCGATCTTGCGCAGTTCCATGCCCACCAGCAACAGCACGCCCGCAACGCCCAACGCAAGGCCAAGCCACTTGCGCACGCTCATGCGCTCGCCCAGCATCCAGACCCCGCCGATCGTCGACCACACCGGTAGCGTGAACGTCAGGATCGCAGCGCGCCCCGAGTCCATGAGCGGCACGCCATAGACCACGAAGACATTCCACAGTGTCACGTTGAAGAGCGTGATCAGGCACAGGCGCGGCCACTGCCCCGAAGGTACGCGCCATTCGAGGCCATTCAGTCGTGCCAAGGCGAACAAGCCGGCAGCGCCGCCCAGAAGACACCACAGTCGAAATGACAGCGGCGCAATCTGCTCGAGGACAACCTTGATCACAGTCCAGTTGAATCCCCAACCCAGCGTCAATCCCGCGAGCAGCAACAGCGCAGATGGAGGCAACGTCGATGGCTGCTGCATTGCATCATCTTTGCCTTTCATTGATCATTCCTTGGAGCATCCAGCGACAGCACCAAGGGAAATGGCATAACAAACGATCTAATCATAAATAAGTATAATTTTCATAATGTTGAAACAAAGTACTTGCTAACATTGCTACCAAGTCGCATGGTAATGCAGAGTTGGAATTAATATTTATAAGTATATGTTTTATAATTAGTTATTGCTATACCGCAAAATAAATGTTGCGACGCAATAATTTCTCTTGACACCGCCTGAAATTGGCCTAGAATTGAAATTGTTGCGGCGCAATATAAGTATTGCAGTCCGAAGCAAAGGCGATCCAGAAAATGCAGCAAGCGCGACGGGCACTCGCAGGACTGGTTGTAAAGAATTGTTTTTTAACCGCGGCGTTGACCTCC
Organism: Betaproteobacteria bacterium; assembly: GCA_947476535.1. Lineage (GTDB taxonomy): Bacteria > Pseudomonadota > Gammaproteobacteria > Burkholderiales > SG8-39 > CAIYPG01. The sequence goes on along the minus strand of CANJRC010000024.1, from coordinate 2,724 downwards.
GTCAGTTCCGCTAAACACCGAACCAGGAGAGCTTGACATGTACGTTACCCCGGAACAAGTAGTAGCCACAAACAAGGCAGGCGTCGAAGCGTTTATCGGCCTTGCTCACAGCCAGTTTGCAGCGTTCGAGCGCCTGTCGGCGCTGACCTTCAATGCCACCAAGTCTGTGTTCGAAGACAGTGTCGCGCACACCAAGGCAATGCTGAATGCCAAGGACGTGCAAGAACTCGTCAATCTGAGCACTGCGGCAACGCAACCCTCGATCGAAAAAGCTATCGCCTACTCGCGCAGCATCTATGACGTCGCGACGCAATCCCAGGGCGAGCTGACCAAGCTGGTCGAGTCGCAGGCAAGCGAGTTCAACAAGAGCGTGGTGACGCTGGTCGACAAGGCGTCGAAGAACGCACCGGCTGGATCTGACGTGGCGGTTGCCGCAGTCAAATCAGCCCTCGCGGCAGCCAACTCGGCCTACGACAGCATGAGCAAGCTGTCCAAGCAAGCCACGGAACTTGCCGAAGCCAACTTCGCCGCGGCAACCAACGTTGCGCATGTGGCCAAGGAAAGCAAGAAGAAGTAAGTATAAGAATACTGAGGTCGCAACGAGCAGCAGGCGTCCGCGGGTCCCCTCCTCCTCCCCGCGGGCGTCGTTGTGGAAGTCCCCGGCAGCAATGCCGGGGACTTTTTTTTGCACGATCCAGATTTGCACTACTTCAGCGTGCGGCAAAGCACCAGCCCGGAAGACAGGCGCAGTCTTCAGGGCTGCTTGGGCTCCCAGGTGCCGGCCAATGCATCCACGCCCGCCTTCAACAGGTCAAGCGCCGGACCAACCTGATCAGGTGCGCCGCGGGCACCCAGCTCGATATGCCGCCTCGAGCCATCCTCACCGACACTGGGCAGGCTGAACGTCTTGATTCCTGTAAAGCGCGCCTCGACGTCCTCCATTAGCGGCGTGACGGCGCTCTCGGGCAATCCGTAGACCATTATCGCCACATCGGCCTCCGGCAAAGAATTGAACAAGTGCCGGTAATGTGTGTCCAGCACCCACTCGACCATCGGCCAGGCCATCACCGGAAAGCCGGGAACGAAATGATGATCCCCCATGGAAAAGCCCGGAACCCGGTTGTACGGATTGGGAATGATGGATGCGCCGCGCGGGAATTCGCCCATCTTCATGCGGAATGGACTGAGCTCCGCACCGAATCGCGCGCGCATCTCCGCCTCAGCCTCAGGATGCAATACGAGGTCCAGCCCGGCCGCCGCCGCCGCACTCTGCCGCGTGTGATCATCCGGCGTCGCACCGATGCCGCCGAAGCTGAATACCACGTCGGCACTGGCCAGCGTTCGCCTGATCGTCACGGCAATGAGATCCGGATCGTCGCCAAGGTACTGCGCCCAGTCCAGTCGCATGCCGCGAGCACGAAGGATTTCGATCAATTTGGCGAAATGCTTGTCCTGTCGCTTGCCGCGCGTAATCTCATCACCAATGATGAGCGCACCCAACATTTGTCGTTCCATTCCTTGCCCCCAGTTCTGCGCCCGTCAACCGGGAACGCGTGACCACTCGGCCTCAATGGGCTCGGCGCGCATGGCGCGCAGCCTGTCGAGCAGGTAGTGGATGAATACCAGCCCGCCGTAGACCGGGGCAAAGAATCCCAGCAACGGCACATGGGCAGCCAGCGCGACGCACACCCCGAGCGTGAAAAGTCCCCAACGTTCACGGCGCACGATTGCTTTCAGCTCATCGGCCGATGCATGCAACGCCAGCGCATCGTAACGAAACACGCGCTGGTTCAGGTAACCGAGCAGCCCCAGCGTCAACAGCGGCCAAGCAGGCGGCACCAGCCACAGCGGCACGGTCACCAGCGCCAGCAGGATGAACAACGCCAGGGCCACGATGCCGTTCCAGGCGCTGGCAAGGAATGTGCCGCCGCGTCGCTCATCGAGCGACGCATAATCGCGCGAGGCCACATGCGACACCATGACCGGCATGGCGAAGGTGCCAACAACCAGCACCGTGGTCACGATCACGACAGGGAACATTATCATGATCAGCACCGCCCATGCCGCATGCGCAGCCAGCAGGGTGAGGGGCCAGTAGGCGAGCAACCATTGCACGGCATCCCAGCCGCGCATGCGGTCGTCCAGCCACGCCACGGCCTGCGCCCAGAACGCAACGCCCGCGATCATCCAGATCACGACGGCAGCGGCAACCGGCAGCAGCATGAGCAGGAACATCTTGGGATGCAACAAGCTGACCAATGCCTTGATGAGCGCTCGGGGTAGCGAAGACATGGGCGGGTTATTCCATGCAGACGAAAGGTTCGGCTTGCGGCGGGATCACATTGTAGCCCTGTCAAGCCGGCTGGCAGTTTCTGCGGTTGCAAAATCAGGCTTGAGGAAGTAACGTTTCGCCCTGGAGATCGCCGTGGAGGAAAAGCATCGCGGATCTCCTTCCCTCGCACCAACCATCCCGTTGCAAGACTCTTGAAGAGGTGTTCGCATGAAACCCCCTGCCTTTGACTATGTCGTCGCAAAAAGCGCCGACGACGCGGTGGCCCGACTGGCCGAGTTCGGCGAAGACGCCCGCGTCATCGCCGGCGGCCAGAGCCTGGTACCCATGCTGGCGCTGCGACTGGCGCGCCCGTCCGTACTCGTGGACATCAATCGCGTCGCCGAACTCTCGGGCACCAAGGTCGAAGGCTCCAACCTGCGCATCGGCGCCAT